>JAZGFK010000141.1:0-34862 GCA_036479375.1 Pontiella sp.
AATAAAGCGCAACACGGAGATCTACACTAACCCAGCCAGTTCACAAGCAAGATGGCTGAAAAACACAGTACAAATAATAAGGCAGCAGGAAGCAGGCTTCGGGGCGGATGTCTCGCAACAGCGTGTCGTTTAAGCGCTCCCAGCATCAGACAGGCAAGTCCTGATAATGCCCAGACGGTCAGCGCATCGAACCAAATTGCAATGGCACCCAAAATTTCAACCACCCCAATAAAATACATAATTTCCGGCGGAAGCCGAAAATCATGGAACTGCTCAACCAGCGGTTTGGCCTTCGCCAGTTTTGCGATTCCTGCCGCAAAAAAGGACAGACTCACAGCCACTTTTAGAATCAGCAAAATTACCGTGTTCATATTTTAACACCTCTCCTTGCTACACATTCACATTATACCTCCGGATCAATAAATGCCAGATTTCATTAAACCTGATCCTCCAGCGAGCCGTTTGCCAAACCCATCCCGATTGATGTCAGCCTGAAAATGAAATAACGCGAACCACCGGCCGCTCTGCGAAAAAGCGTCTTCATTCTTTCAATAATTGGAAAACAAAAGAACTTGCGCGCCTGAAACGAAGTCTCTACCTTCTTGCCCTTCACAGAATCCTGTAAATCCGGAGGGGTGGCTGAGTGGTTGAAGGCGCGCGATTCGAAATCGTGTGGGCAGCAATGTCTCGAGGGTTCGAATCCCTCCTCCTCCGCCACTTTCTTTCATCCACAGATTGCGAAGATCGCATTGATGCGCTACCTCGAATAACTAGTACGGAATAAAACCAACCCAGTAGCCTTTGCATCTCTTACGTCTTTTCGCAGCCCGCCTCCCCTGCTAGCCTTCGGCTTTATTTTTAACCGGAGACTTTCCATGCGATTCCCAAAGACTGAATGCTCACAACCACGTTTTAAATCCGGCCTCGTTATCGTGCCGCTAATCTTTGCCGCCTTCACTGCGGTCGCGGATGACTTCGTTGAGATTAACTCCCTACAGCAACTCCGGGTCTACGCTCCGCGGGACCACATGAAAGTGCGAATGAAGCCGGGAACCTACCGGGTTGATGACGCACCAGACCATCACTTTTTCCGCTTTACCGGTAACGACTCCCATTTCGATTTAACCGGCGTAACCTTTGAAATCGACAACCAGCTGTTCAATAAGTTCGGCGTCGTTCCGGGGAAAATGGATTCTACTGCGTAATTGATCTGATTGGAGACCGGATTGTTTTCGAGGGATTAACCACCCAGAACATCGGCGAGGAAACTAGCATTTAAAGCCGCAATAAGATCTTCAACGTGGTGGGTTCCGAGGTGACTCTGCGGAATGTAGACATCACTACCTCCGGTTCCAGACCCTGGGGCTACGGCAGTCTTTACGGAATTTCGGCGACGCGGCCCATAAAATGAACGGCATTCGGGTGGGAACTCCGGCGAAGAATTCTAAACTGATCGGCTGTCGTGTGCACATGCGGGCAATGGGGCATGCCATTTTTGTTCAGGGCACTGAAAATACCCTGATCGAAAATTGTCATGTGGACGGCCTGCTCAAACCCACCAACGATATCCTCGCCGAAGAGTCGAGCCATGCATTTGATAAGAAATTCAAAGCGCGGCCGGAGCCCTATGTGGAGGGTGTAAACGTTGGCCTTGATGGCTCGATCCTTCCCGAAGAAATGCTGTCGCTGAGTGAAGATGGCATCCGCATGTACACCGCCGGAGGAGAAGGAAACGTCAAAACCGGAAGCACGACCATTCGGAACTGCACGGTTCGTCAAATGCGCCGCGGCATCTGCACCGGACTGAGCAGCGACCCTGATATCGTGATTAATTGCGAGGTGACCGATTGTGTGGCGGCGGCGTTCAATGTCGGGAATGGCGATGTGCTGCAAAAATGCCGGGCAAATGCCCGTTATGCCGAAGCCTTGAGCTGTCCCTACTATTCTTCAGAAAATGCCATTATCGATCTCGAAATTCTCGACAGCCGCAATGGGCTGGCCAATACGATTCTGGCAACGATCAACGGGAAAGGGCACACGGTTACCCTCAGCACACCGGATCCGGATTTTGTTCCTGCGGAGTTCACCATCGAAAAGGCAACCAATAAGGGCTATGCCTTCTATCAACAAAAACAAGGCAAGCCGGTTGCAACCCATATCACGCTGAAAAATAATACGCGGGCCAAAGTCGTCGAACCCTAGACCCAAAGGAACTTTATGAAACCCACCCTTCTGATTATGGCCGCCGGCATGGGCAGCCGCTACGGCGGACTCAAACAGCTCGATCCCGTCGGCCCCAACGCCGAAACGCTTCTGGAATATTCCATTTTCGATGCGATTCAAGCCGGCTTCGGCAAAGTGGTCTTCGTCATCCGCCGCGATTTTGAGGATGCATTCAAGGAACAGATCGGCAGCAAATTCACCGAAAAGATCGACGTCCAATACGCCTTCCAATCATTGGAAGATTTGCCCGCCGGATTCAACCTTCCCGAAGGCCGCACCAAACCATGGGGAACCGGCCAGGCCGTACTCGCCGCCAAAAACCTCATCCAAGAACCCTTCTGCGTTCAGAATGCCGACGATTTCTACAGCGCCGAAGCCTATCAAACCATCGTCGCCGGTTTCCAAACCTTGGAAAACTCCGAAAGCTGCATGGTCGGCTATAAACTGAAGAATACCCTCTCCCCCTTCGGCTCCGTTTCGCGCGGCGTTTGTGAAATCGCCGACGGCTATCTTTCCGATGTCAACGAACGCACTGAAATCATCACCAACAAAGCCGGCACGGTTCAATATATTGAAAACGGCAAAGCCGCCGACATGACCGGCAATGAAATCGTCTCCATGAACTTCTGGGGCTTCGCTCCGGAATTTTTCCAAACCCTGGAAGAAAAGTTTATCGATTTTCTCAAAGAAAAGGCAGTGAGCTCAAATCGGAATGGTATATCCCCGACATTGTCACAAGCATGATGAACAACGGCGAAACCAAAATTAAAATGCTCAGTTCCGATGCCCAGTGGTTCGGCGTCACCTATCCCGAAGACCGCCCGACCGTAGTTGCGGCGTTACAAGCTATGCACAAAGAAGGGCAATATCCGGCAAAGCTCTGGGACTAGAACTTACTCCAGAAATCCCATCTCCCTCATCCACGCTTCACACAGCTCCGGCCATTTGGAAACGGGATGCTTAATCGGGCGCATTCCATATCCATGTCCGCCTTTTGCAAAAAGGTGCGTTTCAACTTCAATACCAGCCTCATCAAGTGCCGCCGTATAGGCGAGCGTACTGCGGTAGTATTTTTTATCGTCCTTCGTCTGCACTACGAATGCCGGCGGTGTTTTTGCATCTACTTTAATTTCATCACTCAATTCGATGCCCCCCTCTTTAAAAAGATAAGCAGGATAAACGAGTACCGAAAAGCTTGGGCGGTCTTCCGTATTACTGCAGGCTGCCGTTAGATGGCCGCCTGCTGAAAACCCCAACATACCGATCCGTTGCGGATCAATCTTCCATTCCCCCGCCTTTTCACGGGCCAGTCGGATCGAGCGATTCGCATCATGCAGTGCCCCTTCGCGGTTTTTCGGACAACGGTATTTAAGCACCGCGGCGGAAACACCAATGGAGTTGAGCCATTCTGCGATTTCCGACCCCTCGGAATTCATACTGAGAATATTGTAGCCCCCACCCGGGCAGACAATCACAAAAGGCGCTGGCTTAGTCCTATCTCTCAGCAGGAACAGTTGAAGCGTTGGCTCACTGACATTCGTCAGGCGGTTCACCCCGTCGCCTTTCTCCGGCTTCAGTCCTTCAGGTTTATCGGCCCCTTTTCCCGGCATAGTTTCATTCCATAGCGGTATTTCAGTCTGAGCCATCCCCATCGTTGCTCCCATCAATATTGTCAGCAATAATAATTTCATAGTTAGACAGCTTAGATACGTTAGTAGCCGTAGTCAACCGAATGCATCCCGCATAAAAAAAGCCGCATCGAAAGATGCGGCTAAAAGGTGGTGCACCCAAGAGGAGTCGAACCTCTAACCTCCTGATTCGTAGTCAGGTGCTCTATCCAATTGAGCTATGGGTGCCTTAAAGAGAGGGGAATGTATAGAGATGCCCCATTTCGGTCAACGGGAAAAATACAAAAATATGGGCTTATACCTGTTCATCCAATTCAGCTTTGCATAGCTCATAGAAGTTGCACTGCCCACAGCTGGATGGATCGAGCGCGAGCTCCCACTCTTCCTTTGGAAGCGGTTCATTTTTATCGCGATCATGGTCGATTAGATATTCAGTCATTTCGCCTACTGAATCGCTCATCAGGGCTTTGGTTTCGGCCAATTCATCCTCCGAAATCTGGAATGGGAGTACCTGACCCTCATTTAGATACTCTACGTAGAGGAATATCTTATCCAATGAGGCTCCGTGTTTTACAATGGCCCAAAGCGCATAGAGCGAAAGCTGAAGCTTGTGCTGATCCGCTTTGATCTTTCCGGCTTTCCAGTCGTGGATATGTACTTCGTCGCCGATTTTGTAGGCATAGTCCGGGATGGAATAAATTTTCACGCCTTCGAAGATAAAGTGCTCCACGTCCCCGCCCTGCTCCGGTGTAGCAATCTGGAATTCCTGATTCGACTTTATTTCGTCGATGCGGGGCAACACCTTATCGATAAAGTTGGTAATGCAATTCTGGATCTGAGCAGCGAGTTGTCGTTTAGCTTCTTTTTCATCCTCACCACCCAGTGTTTCGTAGTAGTGCCCGCGCAGACAACAAAACTGTTTCGGAGCACTTCTCCAGTTACCTTCCGTGGATTCAGTCCATTTTTTGGTCATAAATGGACGAGCAATAGTTTTCCACGCCGTATCGGCATCAACCTGATTTCCCAGTTGATACTGCTTGAGCACCCACATGATCGCATTTTCGGCGGCTTGCCCCATCAGCCCCCAGCGGTTATCCATTTTATTCAGTCGATAAGCGGCTTTCTGCTCGTCGGTTGCATTGCGGGTCCAACCACCCCACATGCCGTATTTACTCCAATATCGCCGACGGCGGCATTGCTCAAAATTTTCCGCCGCACTGAACGACCACGAAAATGTATTCTTCAACTGTCCCATTTCAATCCTCCAAAATCATAACACGGCACGCTGGCCACGACTCGGTCTGTCACAACGGCGGCGGCATATTTTGACCCCGCTTCTAAGCTTCTAAAAATCCAACCGTCCTTTTCTGCGCCCTCGGCCAATGGAACAGAATAGTTGGAAAGCTCCCGAAAGAGCGCGGAGCCGCAGGCTTTCACATAGGCTTCCTTGCGCGCCCAAAGCTGGAAAAAGGTACCATGCTGGTCGCCCGCCTTTTTCATGATTTCAATTTCTTCGGGGGTAAAATAGCGCGAAGCAATCGCGAGCACATCCATCTCTCGTTTTATTTTTTCAATATCAACCCCGATATTGCGGTTGCGCCCAAAAGCCAGCACCACCCAATCGCCGGAATGTGACACATTAAAATCTATGTCGGAATCATTTACGTGTGGCTTTCCGTTTTCCGAGTAGTCAAAAACAATATCCGTTGCGGAAATTCCGGTATACCGAGAGAGCAGGATACGAAGTGCACTGCGGGCGGCAATCGATGATTGCCGATCGGACTCCCGATGGAAGCGTGCAGCCTTTTCCTGCTCCTTTTCGCATAATACAGAATGCAATTGATCGAGCCGATCCAGCATATCGGGCACATAAATCCCCCAAATGTGGATAATATCTTCCCTCATTTCAGGTATCTGCTGGATGTCTTCGATTATTTCCATGGCGGACATTCTTATGCAGAATGGATGCTTGCGCAATGCCCAGTATTCAAAATCACTGCTAACAGTAGCTATATTAACCTAACCACACCTGATGTATCGATTGACTTATATCGACCTCGACTGGTACTCTTTTTCGTTGATTGGAGATTTTTTATGAGTCAAATGGTACAAAAAACAGCGGGGGTGCCAACGCTTAAACGGCTGCCCCTTTATCTGAGGCTGTTACGTAAGATGAAGGAAAACGGCGAGGAATATGCCTCGGGCACCGTGGTGGCCAAGGAATTGGGGCTGGATCCTATCGTCGTACGCAAAGATCTGGCCATTACCGGGGCTGTTGGACGTCCGCGCCTTGGCTTTCCGATGGATGAAATTATCGAAGCCATCGAAGAATTTCTTGGTTGGACCAATACCTCCGACGCATTTCTGGTTGGTGTTGGCAGTCTGGGGCATGCCCTGCTGGGCTATCAGGGATTTGAACAACACGGTATGCGCATTACGGCCGCGTTTGACAATAATCCAGCGCTCATTGGAACCACTGTTCATGGAAAAACCGTGCACGATATTGCATCCATGCCCGAAATGGCAAAACGTTTGCATGTGAGCATCGGTGTATTAACGGTTACTGCATCGGTAGCCCAGGATGTGGCCGATGCCATGATTGAAGGTGGTATCCGAGCAATCTGGAACTTCACCCCGACCACACTGAATGTACCGCGCCATGTGATTCTGCAACGAGAAGAGCTCGCTTCCAGCCTAGCCGTATTGTCGCACCGCCTACTAATCGAAAATAGCCGCGAAGCCTAGGGCACACAAAAAACCCGGGCGATACCCGGGTTTTCTTATTATACGTGCTCGGGACTATATTATGGATTGACCCAATTAATATTATTATTGGCCGCATCCAAACCATCCTTCAGCCATCCCTGATAATCACGGTTTGCATCGCCTTTAGGAGTGTAACCATCTGCGCAAAGCGCATCATTGGCTTCTACTATCAGATCATCAATGCTGATCGTATCTCCGCCCGACATGTAGACCAGGGCACCGCCATCAACAAAACCTTCTGAAACGTTCATCTTCATTGCAGCCAGATGACCGGAAAGCTGATAGGCCATATTTTTGGCTCTACGCTTTTTGATCCAGGTTTTGAATTTACCCTTATTGGTGAAATCGCCAATATAACCGTCATCATCCGCAAGACAGCACTCATTGAGTAAAGCAATGTCATCAGATGAGATTAACGCTTGTCCATTTTTGTTCTGCCAGAATCCTGGAGTATGACCGCCACCACCTTTGGGACCACAAGGGATATCAATATTAATGATCGGCTTGTCATCAATTTCATACAACGCAGCAATCTCTTCACAGGTTTTCACAACAGTACATTCGCCAAATGTGAACGACAGCGATACAGGAAGTGGAACCCATGGATTGAATTCTCCTTCTACATGCACGATATGATAGTTGTAGCCATTAGTCATAACCTCAGTACTAACCGTTTCCACAACAGGAACTCCGCCCGTTGGACAAGGCCATGCGGCAATGTAGACACCCGCTTCAGGTTCCCCGTTAACTGTTACTAATCCACAAATATCCACGTACCTTGTTTCTGCATGAGCAATGCCCATGAAAAAGCTACCTACAACCGCTATGAGTGCGTATGCAATAGTTTTTTGTTTTAATGTACTTAACGCTTTCATCACTTACCTCCTGCGAAGGGTCCAAGCCCTTTTCTCTCACGAATGAAGCCGCCTTCAACTACCCCAAAGCCAAAGCCTAGTAACGGCCTCTTGAATGACTTTGGAGTTTAGGAGTTAAAAATATACATGCAATAAAAATATCGAGTATTTAGAGCGTATTTAAATTTGTAAGATCTTAGGCATATAACGAATGAGTACATACGAAAACGACGTTCCAGATAGTTACAGATCGAGTGATATTTTTCGGGAGTAGAAGCCTTCGGCATAGCCTGACGGGGAGCACGATTCCATACCCCTAATCCTCATCAATCCCATAAACAGATTTTTATCAAACCAGTGTTTGTCACCTTGGCTATTAAAATATTTCACTAAGGCAACCGCCTTTTTTTCAGCGATTTCCTCCGATACCGGAACGTATAGGTTTGGAGAGCCCATATCTCCGTCATATTTCGGGATTTCGTATTCCATTATTACGTGGTTTCTGAATGTGTTCCACGTAAGCTGGTTGATGGTTCGATGATCCTGGTGTAGATCCTCCTGGTAATGAGTAAAGATAATATCAGGACTATAGGATTCTTTGACCTTCTCGAAGGTTTCCTTTATTGTCGACCGCTGGTCCGGGAAGAAACCGTCTCTGAAACCATGAAGTTCGATTTGTTTTAAATGAACCGACTCCAACCAAAACTCAGCACTGCTTTTTGCCTCTTCCGACCGGGAGCATTGACCGCTGAAAACAATCCAGCGAATATCCAATGGCTGAACCTTTTCGATTAACTGAAAGATGGTGGTACCACACCCGATTTCAATATCGTCGGAATGTGCGCCCAAACACAATACCCGTAAGGGGCGTATTCCATCCAGGTTTGGTGTAAATCCAAGCATTATATTAATCCGCCAGCTCACGCATCCAGGGCGCGGTTCCCGAGTCGTGCAGAACATCCAGCATCTGCTTTTCTTTGAAGGTATCCATACACCCCCAGAATCCATTATATTTATGGGTGTAGAGTTTAGATTCGGCAATCAACTTTTGGAACGGCTGATCGACGAATTCATCTCCAGCATTAATGTAGTCGAAGATTTTCTGGTCTAAAACAAAGTAGCCGCCATTGACCCAGAAATCAGCATGGCTGGTATCCTGAATTTCGGAGACCCACCCATTATCTTCCGGCGCATCAATCACATGGAAACTATGGTGCGGTTTTATGCTCAGGAAACTGGCCACAGCACCGCGTTGCTTGTGCTCTTCGACCAGCTCAGGTATAGGAAAATCCGTCAGGCCATCGCTGTAATTCGCCAAAAACAGTTCCTCGCCCTCGAGATGCGACTTCACCGCAACCAACCGTTGGGCGATGCTGGCATTCATGCCGGTGTCGACAAACGTAATACGCCAATCGTCAATATCGCTGTGCAGTAGCTTTATATCCTCTCCGCCGTTTTCCAACACAAAGTCGTTGGATAGACTTTCATCATAGTTCAGAAAATAATTCTTGATGACATCGGCTTTGTAGCCGAGACAGAGAATGAAGTCCATATAACCGTACGCTGCATAGTATTTCATCAAATGCCAAAGCACGGGGCGATAGCCGACGGGGATCATGGGCTTGGGAAGCTCATCAGAATAATCGCGAATGCGTGTACCTTGCCCTCCACAGAACAATACTACCTTCATAGCGGTTTCTCCGTACTTTATGAACGATGTCTGCTTTATAATTTGCAGAGTATCAAGCTGACGTGTGTACACGTGCTGTACATCTGGTCGACCTATTCTTAATGCAACAAGTAAGGATCTAAAACAAGAACGATCCTATGCTTTCATTATATTGCAACCACAGTTGACGCGCATATTCCTGCCGCAGATCCATCTATTGGCTTACAGTAAAAACAATCAAAGGGAGCCTATTGATTCAGTATTTTTTGTGCGGCATTTTCCCCGCTGATAAATGCGCCGTCTGTCCAGTGGTAGTCCCAGTCACCAAACCGTCCACAATATCTGATTCCGATCTCATCGAGATAACCATGAACCGTGGCAAGACATGCAATCCTATCCAGATCGAAAATAACATTGGCGTAGGAGGCCAGTCGGGCTTCTGAGAAAAGAATCGTGTCGTCCGGCGTAAAAATACCGCATTCAATCAGATTATTGATGGTGGGCTGAATATACTCGCTTGGATCCTTCTGAAGGGGTTTGTATTTTTTTGAGAAATAAATTTCTATCTGCACGCTGCCGCACCCATCGGGGACATTGTTGGGCGATTGCATGTGAGGGTACGAAGTTCTGGCAAACTCAATTTCTTCATCATAGAAATATGTCCAATGGACCTCTGAAATATCTGCGCGGTCAATTCCCACATTCACGACGACACAGCTTGAGCTGGCAAGTAGCATGCTCGCCTGCAAGACATCATCGGGGACCCCCTCGATTATTGGGATCAATTCCGGTAATGGCATGGAGGAAACCAATCCTCGATAACCTGCTATCGACCCATCAGCAAACCGAAGTTTTTGCGCTTTCGGATCAATATGAACCAGTTTGCGAGATAACTCGACGGCTGCCTGCTCGAGAAAACGGCTGAAGAATCCAACAAATCCTCCGTGGGTCGGGTAGTAGAATTTTTTGATATAATGAACGTCGGGAGTGTACTGGCTCAAAGCGCCGCGCAAGACTTCCTCCATGTCTGGCTGATAGAGGCGAGGCCCAATCCAGTCCGTATCCATCAGCGAGGCATCAAGGGTATGAATTTTTTTTCCGTACGGCATCGGAAAGGTTTCCGAAAAGGTCTTACCAAAGCTGGCATAGAGCCAATCCTGATAGTTCCTGATCTCGCCTCTTGGCGATAACTTCGCCTCATACATCTCGTTAATGACCGTCACAACAAGGTCCTGCGGCAAACCATGTAGATTAACTTGCGCAGGATGTTTAATGAGATGGCCTTTCCAATAGTTGTTAACATCGGCCTCAAAGGCTTCAACCTGAAAATCGACCCCCTCGTGGAATAGTTTCCTTATTCGGTCATCATCGGTAAAAGAAATATGCGGACCATCGTCGAAAATAAAACCGTTTTTACTGAACGAAGCCGCGTGGCCGCCGGGGAAACTGCATTTTTCGTAGATCGTTGCTCGAACCCCTTCTTCATGAAAACGATGGGCAGCACCCAGACCGGCCGCTCCCGCACCAATAATAACCACGTCATGTTCGCTCATATTATATTTCCTTTCGTATCGATTCGATGGTTCGATCCAACCCCTCTTCTAGACTATAGCAAGGTTTCCATCCGGCACCTTTCACCAGCTTCGCGTTATCGCCGACCAAACAGTCAATCTCGTGCGCAGAAGCGGGAATTGCTCCAATATCAAGCAGGTTCTCGCCATTCAGAGCTTTGGCAATATAGATGACGAGATCCTTCAAGCGCGCGGGTTCACCCAGGCAAATATTCACAGGTCCATCTAACGAAGAGTTTAGTAATGCAACCAATGCAGAGGCGACATCATCGACATAGAGGTAATCGCGCAACTGATTTCCATGTGTTGTTTTAACTCGATTCCCTGCAAGTATGGAGCGAATCACGTGTGGAATTAAACGGTTCGGGTTCTCATTCGGCCCATAGATGTCAAAGACGCGCCCCCATGCATAGCTCAGTTCCGTTTTATCACAAAAAGCATGCAGCTGTTGTTGCAACTCATACTTGCTCCTTCCATAGATATTATCAGGTTTTAGTCTGGTGGAATTTTCCCGACAGATGCGTCCGTCGAGTTCGTATTCAATGCAGGTTCCCGCCATCACGATACGTCGGCCGCCGGCCTGCTCGAACGTTTCGGCAAGATGCCGCCCGACATCAATCCACGACAAGTGGCTTTCCGATTCATAATCAAAACCGCCACCACTCTTTCTGGTCATTCCCCATGCCAGATGAATCAACTTCTCAGGCCGCGTGATATTGATCAGATCGCAAACCTGATCTTTGTCCAGCATGTCGATCTCATGCCATTGAACCCTGCTATCTACTAAACTGTCCGGAGGGCGGGTTCCCACGGCGTGGATTTCGTCCTCACACTGCGCGAGTACCCTCAAGCATGCAGAACCCATAAAACCATGAGCACCAGTAATCAATATTTTACTCATATGCTGACTCCCATTTTTTTCGATTTTAGCGTATCCGCAGAATTCGGTTAGATCTGAAAAAGTTCGTCCTGCTCGGCCCTAAGCTGATTGGAAAGTAAGCCTTTGGGAACAATGACATCGTCATAGGAGATAACGGAGTCTTTAAGCACGTCGCGCGTTAACACGCACCCTTCCGCGAGTCCCTGTGGCAATAGCTTTTCGGCACGTACCACTGGATAGTTTTCGCACTGTCCATACATTGTATAACCGCCTATGGCATCCAGCGTTTCGCCCGCTTTGAGGTCGCGTTTTGCTGTGGTGATGACATCGACCATCGGTCGCACCGCCTCAAGCACCTGATCTCGAAAACAAACGACACGGCCTACGGAAATCGGCACCTCAAAATAACAAAGATGGTAAGGGCGGTAGAAACTATAGAGCGGCCCGTTCCCGAGTTTATAGAGGTTCAGATGGTGCTTGTGCATTGGATCGTCGGTTGTTCCAAAAACAAACACACCGGGCCCTGGCTGCGCCTTTACTACGTAATCCACAACACCGCCCAGTTCGCGCAACCGGTCGATATCGTAGCGGTCGTTCTGGCAGAGTTCATCGATATGTCCTTCATGATCGCCCCCGCGCATACCGCGCATTTCCACCTGCATCCCGGCCGCATTAGCAATGCAGGACTGCTCCATCGATATTTTTGAACCGTCGGCAAAACTCGTTACCATATAGGGACTGTGCCCCCACTGTTCCGCCCAGGCTTTTTGGGTTGTCGGGTTACGGTAATGATCCTGCAAGCCTTTGATATTTCCGCATACCAGTGGCTCGATACCAATGCCTTTCACAAAGCGTAATAAATTCATTTCAACCGAAGGCTGGTCCCCATCGGCTATCGTGTACATGACACCGGCTTTGCGAGCATGATGCTGGATGACAGACCCGACAGTTGCGTCCAGCTCGGCATTCATGGAAACGACATCTTTTTTAGATTTGAACGCCTTCATGGCAAGCTGGGCGCCAAATTCAACGGCTCCGGTCGCGTCGATAAGAACATCAATGTTATTCGCTTCGCAAATCAGGTTGACGTCTCCGGTAACCATTGGTTTACCGGCGGAAATACCATCTTCCAGTTCGCTCAGCTTTGATGTTTCACGCGCGTCTTCCACACCACATTTCGCATAGGTTTCCAATGCACGTTCAGGATTGCGATTAAAGATGGCCGAAAGACGCATCCCAGGAAGCGTGTTGACAATCAGGTTGGCAACCCCGGTTGCCATGGCACCCGCACCGACCATCCCGATCCGAATCGGCCGGCCTTCTTCCTCACGTTGTTTTAATGCACTATCGACTAAGATCATTTTCTCTCCTTATAAGAGCCTCGGGTTATTTCCTCGGGCCGCTTACGGTTCTTTCTCTTTTAATGCAACCCCTGCCTAAGCCTGAATCAGGTGCCCGAAGGACGATCCAGCAAGGGCC
The DNA here is from genome assembly GCA_036479375.1 of Pontiella sp. Taxonomy (GTDB): domain Bacteria; phylum Verrucomicrobiota; class Kiritimatiellia; order Kiritimatiellales; family Pontiellaceae; genus Pontiella. Next base: position 13,071 of record JAZGFK010000141.1, read on the forward strand.
ATTGTTTATCTTTCTGACTAAGCACTGTTACGGGCACAGGCCATTGAATTCCTACTGCGGGATCATCGTAACCAAATCCGCCCTGGCAGTCGGGCGCATAATATGCGCCGACAAAGTAGCAGGCCTCCGTGTTGTCTTCCAGGGACAGAAACCCATGGGCAAAGTTTTCCGGAACATAGAGCATCCGCTGGTTATTCACACTCAACTCGATACCAAAATACTGGCGATATGTTGGGGACTCCGGTCGCATATCCACCATCACATCGTATAGCGCCCCCCGAATGCAACGTACAAATTTTGATTCGGCATGGGGGCTGGTCTGATAATGCATTCCCCGCAAGGTTCCGGCTTTTTTACTGAACACGGTATTCATCTGAACCATTTTGGAATCGATGCCGTGAGCCTCAAATTCCTTATTACAAAAGACACGCGCATAATGTCCGCGATCATCCTCAAATGGATCGAGCGAAACGACCCAGGCACCTTCAAGCGGTGTCGGTTCAAAAATCATTTGCAAACTCCCATATATTCATTGATCTGCTGGCGCGCCAGCTCTGGAGCAACCGAAGGATCCTCCAACACACCGCGATACCATTGCACCGTTCGTTCAACTGCTGTTTCAAAATTCCATACCGGCTTCCAATCCAGCATTTTTTCCGCCTTGTCAATCGCGAGGTTGAGCAGCCCTGCTTCATGCAGGGCTTTCGAATCCGATTGATCGATCCATTCTCCAGGCCAGCTAAGCAGCACCTGCTCCACGAGTTCACCAACGGATCGGTTGGATGCTGGATCTGGACCGAAGTTAAAGCCTGAACAACAGGCTTTCCAATCAGAGGAACCTTTGTCCTCAGCCAACTGCATACCCAGCACAAGGTAGCCGCTTAATGGTTCAAGCACATGTTGCCACGGACGCGTTGCATGGGGATTTCGTACCGGGATCGCCTCGCCTTTCGCGAGCGTACGCATGCAATCGGGCACAATACGATCAAGAGCCCAATCGCCACCGCCGATCACGTTACCGGCGCGGGCCGTGGCAACCGCCACCTGATGGGTTTTCCCGTAAGCATCCGGATGGAAAAAGGAGCGCCGGTACGATGAGACTACCAGTTCAGCAGCCCCTTTGCTGGCGCTGTACGGATCGTATCCGCCCATCGGATCGGTTTCTTTATACGGCCTGTCGACTTCCATGTTTTCGTAACATTTATCGGTGGTCACAATAACAGCCTCGCAGGGCTTTTCCAGTTGGCGCAGTGCATCCAGAACATGTGCAGTACCCATTATATTCGTATCGAATGTTTCAATGGGATGATCATAGGAATAGCGAACCAGCGACTGCGCGCCGAGGTGGAAGACGACATCGGGTTGAACGTCTCGCACCAAAGCCGCAAGTTTGTTCGGCTTGCGAATATCCAGAATATGGTGTTCGAGCCGGTCCTTGAGGTTAAGTTGATCAAAGAGAGCCGGTTCATCAACAGGCTCGAGGCTGGCGCCGACAACATTCGCACCCATCTGCAACAGCCACTCAGCCATCCACGGCCCCTTAAAGCCGGTATGCCCAGTTAACAGAATCTTCTTCTCATTATAGTAAGCTTCAAGCTTATTCATGCCACTCCTGTTTCAATAAATGAAATCTACAGATCCATCCGTTCGAATGAAGATATGACCCGACTAGTGGGACCGTTCTTTCTTTTTGTTCATCAGGTAGCATGGATTAAAAATCCGGCTTGCCGGATAAGGTAAGGCCCACCCTCTGGAAAGGCACTTGTATTTAAATCCTAAATAACGACCAACCCAGTTTCCACTCTTCATTATATTATGCCGCCGGAATTCAGCATAGCGATCTCGGATATTTGCATCGGGCTCGAGCTCTAGATGCCAAAGAATCTGTTTCGTGAAATTAAGTATGGCCTGAGCAATTAGTTTTTTTTGCCGTGTGGAACCTGCATCATGTGATTTCACCTCTGCCCACATACAATCCAGAACCGTAAAGTAGTTTCCCAGCCGTCTATCTCTAACCGACAACGATGTTATGGAATGAGGATTATCCTGTCTGTAATAATACGTAACAGCCCCGCAACTCACCCAGGTCGTCGCCCGCAGGGCTAGCCGGAAGTTCCATAACTGATCTTCATCGTTGGTTATCAAATCTTCAAAATGAAGATCGGTTTCAAGAAAAAAGCTACGAAGGATCAGCTTGTTCCAGATAAAAACCGGAAACTTTCTAGAACAATACGCCGTCATGATTTCTTCATTTGAAGAGAAAAATTCTGGCGGTGCAGTCTGCGGCTTACTGTTTTCAATATGAATCGTTCCATGGAACTCGGCGTGCGTGCCGCAGCATACTTCAGCACAATGCTGCTCTGACGTTTTTCTTAACCTCGCGAAACAGTCCGGTGTGATGCAATCATCACCATCAATAAAGTAAAGATACTTCCCCTTCGCTGCTTTAAGGCCGCGGCTTCGGGATGCGCTTACCCCGCAATTGGTTTCATTCCGGATGATCCTCAACGATATCCCGGCCGGACACTCGGAGCGAAGTTCTTCAACGCAATGTAATGTAGTATCGGTTGAGGCATCATCTAGAATGATGATTTCAATATTCTGTTCGGTCTGAGAAAAAATCGAGGTTACGCATTCCTTGATGTACGCTTCGCAATTGTATACGGGCAATATTACACTAACCACGGGAATTTCCTGGCCCACGATTGTCTCATTCTCAATCACTATTCCTTCGAAATTTGAGTTACTTCCCATCGTTTGATCCGTAATTATTCGTCCGTCTTCGATCCACTAAAAAACTAATCTTTCCACACCTTCCAGGGCGCGTTTCCAGCCGCCCAAAGATCTTCCAGCACATGTTTATCGCGCAGGGTATCCATCGGCTGCCAGAAACCGGGATGTCGATACGCGCCAAGCTGTCCATCCTCGGCAAGTTTTTGAAGGGGGGTCTGCTCAAAGGATTCAAGGTCGGATACGATATAGTCGAGCACCTTTGGCTCAAGCACGAAGAATCCGCCGTTAATCCATGCACCATCGCCCTGAGGTTTCTCATGGAAATTCATGATCTTGGTATCCTCATCATGCAAACTGAATGCACCAAAACGGCCGGGGGGTTTAATAGCAGCCATCGTGGCCAGCAGACCTTGTTCCTTGTGGTACTTAATTTCGTCCGTAATATCTATGTCCGATACCCCGTCGCCATACGTCATGCAGAATGTTTCATCATCCAAAAACTTACTTACACCCCGCATTCGACCGCCCGTCAGGTTCTCAAGTCCCGTATCCACACACGTTACACGCCATGGCTCCGTTCGGGCATGATGAACTTCCACCTCGTTATTCTTGAGATCGAACGTAACGTCTGCCCCGTTTAAGTAGAGCTTTGAGAAATATTCTTTAATGGTATTCCCCTTGTACCCGCATGCAATGATGAAATCTGTAATGCCATGATGGGCATACGATTTCATGATATGCCATAGGATGGGTTCCGAACCAATATCAACCATGGGTTTTGGGCGTGTTCCGCTTTCTTCGCTGATCCGTGTACCAAAACCGCCTGCAAGAATTACTGCTTTCATAAATCATCCTTTCTAGTTTTTATAAGTTGTATGAAGATGCCCGCGTTACAAAGCCAAATGCAAATGAAAACATAGCTAATCCTATCTTCAAGCACGCATTCGTTCCTGTAAATCAGCCCTTCAATGCGGCGCATACAATCTCAGCCATTCGTTCCGATTCCATTACCTCGGCATGTCCTCCCCCTACGGCATATGCGTCAAATCCTCCAGCGCACATTTCCTCGAATCCAAGGTATGGATCATCCCACCATCCGTTTACTCCAAAATAACGCCCAATTACACAGTCCGATCGAAAATAGAGCACGTCCATATTACAGGGCGAAGGAGTATGACGCTTTGCAGCCCGGATCAACTTTCGCCCGCACCAACGGGGCCGGAGGTCCAAAGGAACCGGGTGCCTACGCAGCAATGTGCTACTAATTTTAAATTGTTCGGGTATTATTTTTTTCAGTTCGGAAACGGTCTTTATCATGCGCAGCAACGGCAACATCCCGGGAATGACTCTTATCAGTGCACTTAAGCCTTGTGGTGATTTATAGTCCGGCGCGGGGTCCCCATCATGATGTTCCAGCGTCATCTTACGCATTTCGCTCAAGCGTCCATGCATAAGGTTGAATGCTTTAATGGATCCGGCGCTGTCCCAAGGTTCCTCTTTCCGGTAATGCACCGACCACAAATTCGGAGCGTCCCACACGATGAGCGGCCCAACGATCTTCCTACTTTTTTCTTCTAGGACTTTGACCATTTCAATGGCAATCAAGCCCCCGATGCAATACCCCCCCAGTCGGATGGGTCTGTCCGGAAAGAAACGCTCCAATTCAGCCGTGTAGGTCTCGACCATCTTTTGGATGGATCCATCGCCCGGATGCCCATCCCAGCCGCTCCATTGGAAGGCATAAACCGATTGTTTAGGCCCCAGCTGCTTGGCCAACTGATTAAAAATAAGAACATTCCCATGCCCGCCATGAATAAGGAAAAGAGGAATCTCGTCCGGATCACCGGGTTGGATCAGCTGTAAACACCGGAAGCCCTCCAGGGCTTTTACGAAATTATTTTTGCCGTCGAGCACTTCAGCTAACAAACGAACCGTGGGTTGGCGAGTCAGTATCACTAAGGGAAGCTCCTGGCCCATTTGATGATTGATCTCATGAAAAAGATGCACACCCAGCAGTGAGTTTCCGCCAAGCTCGAAGAAATTATCGTCAATACTTACCTGCTCCAACTTGAGCAGATTCTTCCAGATAACCGCCAGCGTTTTTTCCGTTTCGGTTTCTGGCAATGTGCCCGTTCCGCTTACAGCAGATACCGGTTCCGGCCGGGGCAGTGCGTTGCGATCCAGCTTGCCGCTGTTTGTATAATTCCATTCGGCAACCGGTACCAGCACGGCTGGCACCATGTAGTCTGGCAGCTTATCGCGAACATATCCGGTAAGGGCGGAAACAGAAAAATTGGATGGATCAGTCACTTTGACAAATCCCGAAAGCCACTTTCCGCGGACGGCATCTTCGTAGACCACAGTAACAGCCTGTTCAACACCAGAAAAAGACTCCAGCGTTGCATCAACCTCCTGTAGTTCAATCCGAAATCCGCGTATCTTTACCTGACTATCGGCGCGTCCGATAAACTCAATAAAGCCATCATCGTTCCAGAAAACCATATCCCCGGTTCTATACATTCTAGCCCCGGGCTTATCGCTGAACGGATCCGTAGGGAAAGACTCTTCCGTAAGATCCGGCCGACTCGCATAGCCGCGTGCAAGTCCATCGCCACCGACATAAAGTTCCCCCGGAACACCCACAGGAACCGGTCGCATTAAATGGTCCAGAACGTAGCAGGTGGAATGGTTTATTGACCGACCGATCGGAATCGGCCTGGTAGCATCGAAGGTGGATCGATCGAACGTATAGGTGGTTGAAATTACAGAGTTTTCAGTTGGTCCATAGGCGTTGGTAATCTGAATATCCGGTAATACCTGTAAAGCTTTATGTACATGCCGGGAAGCGAGCGCCTCTCCTCCGACCAATAGATTTTTAACCGGCGAGAGAATGTGCGGTGCCTGTTCAATTGCCAGGTTGAAGAACGAGGTCGTCATCAGAAGCGTGTTAATCCGATGCTGTTCAAGCATGTCTCCGAGCGCCTCAAGTGTCGGCACGCGTTGCGGGCTCAGCACACACGTGCCGCCATGCAGCAGTGCACTCCAAATTTCAAACGTGGACGCATCAAAAGAGACCGCGGACAAATGGAGCACGACCGTATTTGCATCAAAAGGCGCATACTCTACCCCGAAGAACAAACGCACCACTCCGCGGTGGATCACTTCCACCCCTTTCGGCCGCCCCGTTGATCCTGACGTATACATGATGTACGCCAGTGCGTCCGGCGAATTTTCAACAGCTGGATTGTCTGCAGTGCAAGACACCAGATCTTCGTGAATACTGTTCAATTGGATTATCTGCGCACCCACATCCCGACCCAACTGTTCATCCTCTTCTACATCAGACAGAATGAAGGCGGGCTCGGCCTCATTAAGCATTTGCGAAATTCGGTCGGTCGGCAACTCAACATCAATGGGGATGTACGCCGCTCCACATTTAAGAACGGCCAAAACAGCCACAAGCTGCTTCAACCCGCGCTCCAGATGAATCGCAATTCCCTGTCCGGGACGGGCACCGGTCTTGATCAGATAATGGGCCAATTGATTGGCCTCGCAGTTGAGCTCCCGGTAGGTCATTCGGTGCGATCCAAAGACCAGAGCGACTGCGGCCGGATGTTCGGCAACCCGCTGCTCAAAAATTTGATGGAGTGTAGATTCCGGGTAGTCTGCCTTCGATGGATTCCATTCCTCAAGGATTTGGTGCAGCTCCTCAGTAGCCAGATTTTGCAGATTCCGTACCGGATCATCCTTTTCCAGAAACGTCAGCGCCTGTTCGAGATGATGACCCGTTCGATCCAGTGTTGCCGAGGAGAATGCCTTGGTTCCGCTCGATCCTTCAACGGTGGTTGATGAACCCGTGACCAAGCAGTTGTACAAGGGCTGATTATCGGGTAGATCCAGAAATTCCCGCAGTTTATCTTCAGTAATGGCTCGGGAACCTGATTGAGCATCCAGCTGTTGGCTGATCGAATCCAAATAATCAGCGCCCTTCAACTCTTCATCGACCTCAAGTCGTAAAGGACGGGTTTCCGATGCCTCAAGCTCCCTATATCCAAGGCTAACCCACCGTTCTCCGGAAGTACGCGAGATCAACAACGCCCACGCGGCAAGAAGATCTATGGGCTCGCACTCCGTAGGGGCGGCGATTTTCCATGTTCCTGTTCCATCAACGGCAGGATCATCCAAACCGAAGGCCAATGGTGTTGCAACTTCGAAGTCTTCGAAGATGGATTGGTAATGTTCAATCTCGTGGTTCATGAAGTTCGTTTCAAAAACTGGCCCAGCTTACTTACATTTTTCCAAACCAACGTTTGGAGATGACCCACCTTGTTGGAGCGGATCGCCCGCCAGTCCTCGGCCGACTTGGTGATTATATGCTTTAGACTACGGTTGCTCACCCCGCCGACACGCATTTTGACAAGTACCATGCGTAGATAAGCTGGCTCGATGTTGTATGTTGAAAATATGCGCAGCATAAAGTCGTAGTCTGCGGCACATGTATACGTGGTATCGAAATAATCCCCGTTTCCGAGTTTCGTTTGTTCAAAAATTTCACGTTTTACATATAGCGTGGGATGTGGAGGCATCCAGCCCCAGCGCAACTTCCAGCCATAATAAATTCCTGAAGTCCAATGCCGCACGACATTAAATTCGCCATCGTCCAATGGCCGGACATACTGTAGGTCTCCATAGACCGCGTCCGCATCGGAATTATTCAGGGCGCAACCAATTTGATATAGCACACTGCGCGAAGCCAGAACATCATCGGCGTGCAGGAATCCAACAAAATCGCCGGTCGCCATTTTCACCCCTTTATTTAATGCATCGTAAATGCCTTGATCCGGTTCACTGACCCAAAGATCAGGATGAAATTCCTCTGCCTGAATCTTCTTGAGCGTATTATCAGTCGATGCACCATCCACAAGTATCCATTCAATGTCGTCGCGCGGAAAGTCCTGCATCTGAAGTGACCGTACAGTATCTACAATACTGGCTTCGGAATTGTAGGTTGCAGTAATGATAGAAATCTTCATGCCAATGACTTCCAATCCTTGAACCATTCCACAAACGTTCCAAGGCCTTCCTTAAGATTGATGGAGGGTTGATAACCAAGTTTATGCTGCGCCTTGTGAATATCCGCAAAAGTAATAGGCACATCTCCCGGTTGCATGGGCAGCATTTTCATCTGCGGCGCTATTCCCAGCTCATCGCCAAGAATCTGGATCATATCCATCAGCAACTCCGGCTGATTATTGCCCAGATTGAAGATTTCATATGGAGCAAGACCATCGGAAAACAGCGCCCCCTTGACCCCTTGCACGACGTCATCGATATAGGTGAAATCACGTTTCATGTCGCCATGATTAAAAACATTAATCGGTTTATGCTGAAGCATGGCCTCCGAAAAAAGCCAATAGGCCATATCGGGGCGACCCCACGGGCCATAGACCGTAAAAAACCGCAGGCCGATGGATTGAAATCCGTAGAGATGCGTATAGGAATGGGCCATCAACTCGTTGGCTTTTTTCGTGGCCGCATAAAAACTCACCGGATTATCGACCGGATCGGTCTCGCTGAAAGGAACCTTCTCATTACCCCCGTAGACACTTGAACTTGAGGCGTAAACCAGACGCGATACATTATATTGCCGGCAGCATTCCAGCATATTCAAATGACCGGCCAGGTTGGTCTGCTCATAGGCGAAAGGGTTCTGAAGCGAGTAACGCACCCCAGCCTGTGCCGCCAGATGGCAGACGCGGTTGAATCCGTGCTGCTCGAATGCGGACGATACCGATGGATAGTCGCACACATCCATACGCAGGCCGGTGTAGCCCTCGCGCACTTCGAGTTTCGCGTGGCGGTCTTCCTTGAGTTTTACGGAGTAATAGTCGTTAAAGTTATCCATACCGACGACTTCGTGCCCTTCGTCGAGTAACGCATGCGCAACATACGATCCAATAAAACCCGCCGTTCCTGTTACCAATATTTTCATTCTATCTCGTTTTAACCGCCACGCATGGGTTGCCGGAGCAGATCATGTTTGGCGGAAGGTTCTGGGTTACAATACTGCCAGCAGTCACGACCGAATTTTCTCCCACGGTCACACCGGGCCCAATAAAAACATCTGCGCAGATCCATACCCCGTCACCGATCACAATCGGCTTCGTGATTAAGTCGAATGAATCCTTTTTCCAGTCGTGGCTGCCTGTGCACAAAAATGCCCGCTGAGAAATACACACATTGGCGCCGATCTGGATTGGATCGAGATTCAAGAGCCATACCTCCTCGCCGATCCACGAATTGGCCCCAACAGAAAGCTTCCAAGGGAATGTGACCTTCGCCTTCGGCTTGAAGATCACCCCGGAATCTAGCCTGGCGCCAAAGCCTCGCAATACCCGGCGTTTTAATCCATAGGCCGTGATCCACTCTACATTGAAGAAACCTTGCTGAAGTATTCTCCAAAGGAGTTCTTTTAGCGCAGGGGCTCCACGGCTAAAGGCTGTGTTATTGAATTTTGAAAGGTCGATGATTTTCTCCAGATTTCAGGCCGGAAAAACATAAACTTCAGGACTCTTGAATGCAAGCAGGCTTATCGCCGCCGATGCACCACTCGTAGACAGATTTCATCTCCGACACAATGCGCTCCCACGTGAAGCGGTCTTCCACCAGTTTCCGGCCCTTGGAACCCATGGTTTCCAAATCGACGGCATTCATGGAGAATAGTTTTTCCAATCCATTGGATATAGCTGCGGCATCGGGTTCAAGTCGTAACGCGGCATCCACCTCAAAACCTTCGGGTATATTACAAAAATCGGTCATTAGCACAGGTAAGCGATACGACCATGCTTCCAGTACAGACATCGGAAGTCCTTCGCTGAAACTCGGTAACACAAAAGCGTCCACCTGTCGCATTAGTGCGTCTTTATCATCCCCAAATACCGGGCCAAGGAATTTTACCGAATCACCAATTCCTGCCTCAACAACTAATCCCTTGAGTGCCGGTTCATAATTCCCATCATCCCAGCCGGCAATCAGTAATTCCCAGTCTTGCGGTTTCGCTTGAGCCCAGCCGGCTATCAGTTCTGCCAAACCTTTTTTCGGATGGATGCGCCCCAGAAAGAGCAGCTTCTTTTTCCCTTCTGGTTTTTCAATGGTTTTTCCCAGCGGTAATTCAATGCCATTAGGGATCACGGCTATCGGTGTTTGCAGTCCATAGGCGCGTACAGATGCTGCCTCGGACTGGCAAAGCGCATGGATACAGCTGGACCGCTTGAGCGATTCATCCGCGAACAGTTTTCCGATCAGCTTTTTCTTCCAGGCCGAGTTTTGTACCGCCCATGGATCGAGCATTCCATGTGGTGAAATCACGACGGGCTTTCCGGTGCGCTTCTGCCATTGCAAGGCGGCCCATTGTCGATCGAGCCAGATGCCGTGTACATGGATCATATCGGCCGATGAAGCCTCCAGGATTTTTCGCAGTTTGAATGAACTTAATAGAGGCCCCCGAGCAGCATAAAATTCAACAGGAACCGGCGCCCAAAGCGGAAGATCTTTAGCTGTAAACGGATCGGAATGACTAATAAGCCGCACATCAACATTCGTCTGCTGCAAAGAGCGTGTAAGGCCGAGTACTGCTCCAAGAAGTCCTCCCTCGTTGCGGGAAGCACCGGATAGAACATCAACTTTCATGTCCGCTCCATTTTACCAGAGCATTAACCAGGCGCTGTGCATTTCGTTCCGGTGCAAGCTCCTCTAAAAATATTTCCGTCGAGACTTCGCCATGCGCTTTAAGCAGCGTCGGGTTTTTGACATAACTATCCATTGCATTAGCGAGCGATTTTACCGAGCCGGCCTTTACACGAAAGCCATTACCTCCTTTTTGAATGGCGTGCCATGCCCCTCCGCACAGATCGGTTCCGATCAGTGGCAGACCTAGTGATGCCGCTTCGTTGAGCACCGCACCCCACCCATCGAAACGTGATGGAAGAACAAACACATCGGATGCCGCATAGACCTCAGCAATACGCTCACTAGGATGCGCGCCGAGGAAGAGCACGTTATCCTGTATGTTCAGCCGCTCGACCAAATCCTGATACCGTCCATTTTCCTTATCCAAGCCGCATAGCACCAGACACCAGTCGTCCGTTTTAAGCCGAGCCATCGCTTTCAGAAGAACATCGATCCCCTTCCGTTTGCACAGCGCGGCTACGGAGAGAAAAACTTTTCGGCCTCTGGCGAATTGTTCAACCTGAGTACATCTTTCGGTGGGCGGAAGAGCGGACAATGCATAAAACAGATTTTCTATCATCTGAACCGGGACCCCCATACCCTTGAATGAATTTCGTGCCATAACCCCTTGCGCAAAAACACCCAAGGCATTTCGTTTCATCCGCGCGCCCTCTTTGCGCTTCAGGATGAGCATGAAAGGATTGAGTATCCGAAACAGCTGCATCCGAAAATCAAGTAACTCGGCAAGGCGCACACCCGGCATTTCAGACCAATGACACCACCGCACCTTGTTTTCACAAAAAAAAGCAACCAGTTCATCGCTGAAGTTACTACTGATTAAATGAATGCGTTCTTCCCAATCTGGAATTTTCCGCACTATTTCTTCGGGACTGCCGGCGTCTTCGCAGTGGACTTCAAACGGCTTGAATACATGCTCATGGTTCCAGCCCTCGGCACTTCGCGTTGCGGAGGTCGACTTGAAATAGCACACCTCAAGGTCCACATCAGCCCGCGCATCCAGCGCATTAAAAAGCGCGGACTGGTGGTGAGATGGAATGTTCATCCATATACAGATTTTATAAGCGGAAGTATGCTGCATATTCTTTTTACTTTTCTAATTTCCCCGTGTTATGAGCGGCTCGACTTCGGTTCTGGGCAACGGCTTTTTACGCAGCTTTAATGTCAGGTCGTAAATTTCTTTACGAACTGGGCTCCTGCGAAATCCCCTGCCGATTATACATTGAATTATATCGCCATAACCTGCGGCTAAGCCGGCGAAGTTTCCCCGGAAACGATGGATGCGGAAGGCATGCTGTACACCGTGAAACGTAGTTACGATCAAGTTAGGGAGAAGATAGAGGGTCGGGCAGTTTTTCCAAATATACAAAAGCGATGACCGTCTGCCCGCATAATCCCATTTCTGGAAATTTCGGATCGGTGATTCGTAGTGAACCATAGGCTCTGAAACCCTCCCGATAATGCAAAGTTCACCTTCATTATGCAGGCGAATGCACAAGTCATCTTCTTCAGCTCCATGACGCAAGAATCCTTCATAGCCGCCCAGAGAAATAAAACTACTTCGACGTACTGCACTGCAACATCCAATATAGCTTGCCACAACAAATGTCGTTGCGTTTTGATCCGGCATCCCGCTCGAATGTTTCAGTATTCCATCCTGTAAGTACGGGATCGCAACAGCACCCACCCGCGGGTCTTCGAACTCCTGTATGATTTCGCGTACCGTATAAACATTCGGAAATTCTGTATCATCGTCAATCAGGAAGAGAATGTCCTCTTTGGCCAGGTTCGCACCATAGTTACGATTCCTGACTGAACCGCAATTCGTTTCCTGAGAGATTAGTTTGACGCGGTCATGGTATTTTTCCCTGACCATTTCACAGGTGTGATCCGTGGATGCATCATCAATAACGAGTATCTCAAATTCGCAGTCTTGTTGCTTCAAAATCGAATCAAGACAACGCTCCAAATCAGCGGCACGATTGTATGTGGCAATAACGAAAGATGCTTTCATAGTTTCTAAACCGAGCTTTTATCTTGCTCTTCTGCGGTTGGGGTCATGGGGCAGTTGCATTCCTCAAATACCTTTATGAGCCGCTTCCTCCACATTTTTTCAGAATAGAACGGGATCTGTTTCAGGCATTCGGTGGAACAGTGTTGACGGAGATTACGGTCTAAAAACATGCGCCGAATTGCAGCGGTAAGGGCTTCGGTATCTCTTGAAGGAACAATCAGGCCCTCCCGGCCATCGTGAACAGGGCTACCGGCTTCTTTTGTAACGATAACCGGGCAGCCCGCGCCAATGGCCTCGGCGACAACTCCTGCAAACCCTTCCGAAAGAGCCGGGAGAACCAGCATGTCTGCCGCGAGATATTCCATCTCCATCTCTGATTGATTTAACTGTCCCAGAAAGTTCAGGTCTTTGCACAGCGGATGCTTCACAACCTCTTCGGACATTTGTCCGGCAATTCGAATATCTATATCAGACAACCCATCTAACTTTAGCGCCGAAGCAGCCTGTGCCAGATAGGGAAGTCCTTTCCGCAAAGGATCCCGACCAGCGAACAGAATCCGTCCCGGAACGGGCTTATTTACCTGATTACGATAATTCAACGAGCATCCGTATGGCACAATCCTGATCTTATCGACGGCATGGGGCGAACAGGCCGCAACGCCCTCGGCCACCCATTCTGAGGGACAAATCAAAAGGTCTGCTAAAGACGCGGTTTCATCCCACATTTTTGACAGCAGGCCGGATGCGCCTTTATCCGCTGAATCAGCCCAATCAGGAAATAGTGCAGTCTCTTGCTCCATGATTTTTTCAGTGCATGGGCTGATAAAAACATCGACGACACTAGTGCCCCCCTGCTCTTTTGCATAACGGATAAAGTCGAGGTTTTCGTGATACATGGAATAAACAATATTGGAGTCCTGCAACCCCCATTTTTTCATCCGCTTTGACAGTACTTGATGCCTTTTTTGGAAACGCTCGATTGGGCTCCGCTTTGAAAAAAACAACCGCCCAAACACATCGGATATATGGGGAAGATCGCTCGAATATATTTTTTCTCCCGGTATGCCCTGAATATTCCATCGATCCAGTCGATCCGTGAGACGAAGGGGTCCACCAATGTATCGCATGAACTTTCCGATCCAACTTACCCCTGATGAATCGGTATAGAGCGCAGTTAAAACCTCTTCATCTTCCAGCATCCGAGGTATGGAATAACGGTGCCTTGATCCGTGCTGGCAGACCAAAATACGAGGAGACTCAACCGCCTCAAGGCTTGAGGAGCTCATCGCCATTTTCCTATCGGAAAGCGTGTGCCTATATCAGTCCGATTCAAGATTCAACCCTCGAAATCCGACCGGAAATCATAGTCTGCCCGCGGTTTGACTGCATATTTAAACAGATGATTTATATAGTCTGCATATCCAGCCCAGTATTTCTTTTGAGTAAAATGCCGGGGAACCCTCATGCTTTCCCAGAGAAACTGACGACAGAGCTTAAACTGCAACCCGAGTTTATTTTTAAATCCTAACTGCTTTCGCTTGAGAAACCTGAACTTGGTATAGAGTTCCCCGGTGATGAAAAAATAGGGCCGGCTCTGCCGCATCATTTGCGTAATGCTACTATCCCATACACCCATGTAGCACATCGTATTTTTTATAAATACAACGTTTCTATGAAGCCGAGCCTCCAGCATGAAATCATAGTCCGGTAAGGCCGTGTCCGGATCGTATTTACCTAAACTACTAAACAGCTCTCGCGAGAAGAGACAACACCCCGGAAGAGCTATATGCGAGGGCTCCCATATATCCTGCCCGTATCCCGGAGGCCTTTTCTCAATGTCGAGTTTTTCAGGAAAGGGCTCACTGAGTTCCGGAGGAATGGTACCGATGATATATTTCCCGACTTCCGTAATTACATAGGTTTCATCATCAACAAATGGCACGGTGAGCATCAGGCAATCTGGATGGAGCAGATCATCATCGCAGTTCACCTTGATAATGTCATGTTTACAGCGATCCAGACAGAGGTTTGTATTTCCGGTCTGTCCTAAATTTTCGTCATTGCGGATAATGCTTAACCGCGGATCTGTGATTTCAGCGAGCGCCTGTTCCGCCGAATAAGCTCCAGCATTATCAGAAACAACGACTTCGAAATCAGGATAGTTTAGCTGCAAGGCATTTTCACAAGTCGTTTTGAGAACCCTCCCGCGTTCAGCGGAGTCAAGATGGGTGGTTATAAAAATGGAAACTGGAGGTAATGTTTTCATGATAGAGTCTTCTTCAATTAAATATACTAAGGTCTGGCTTTCCAGAGTTGATACTTTCTACGTTATCTTTGTCAATAACGTCATCAGCAAAGCTATTCCGATGCAACGCACGCCGATCTTTGGCCCAATAAAATGCGGGATAGGCCAAGGCGAAAAAGTAGACCCATCCCGAGAACAATATACGATGCGTTGTGTGGGTCACGGCCAACATGGCTGATCCCAGCATATAAATGTACAGCAGCTGCCCCAACAAGCTTCCCTGCATTGCATGGCGATACAAAATACCCATCAGTAATCCGATCAGCAGGAACTTAACACAACCAAACCAGCCAAATGATCCAAAAGCATCTCTGTAGCCCGTCGACGTGGTGCCCCGCATGTAACTGAATCCATAGTCCCGCTTTCCAAGTTCATTTACGTTGATGAGCGGAATCATTAAAGCATCCTTGATCTCGCGTCCGACGATCTGGGCGGGTACATAGTTGAATATCAGATTATTCCAATGAATCAAACCATAGTCATACTCTCCGGATTCTTCGTAGATATACCGGTAAAATATAAAGTTTCTGAATTCAGCCCCGGACTCATTCAGCATTTCTTTTGACGTTGATACATAATCCGCGTTGACTGCATCCGACATACGTTCGGTTATCGACTTATCACCATGCAGCATGATGGCGCGGTAGGTTCCGATGGCGTTGATAAATAAAAGACCAAAAACCAATCCAACCACCATCAGCCAGCGGGGAATTGTTTTTCTTCTGCCAAACCAGAGGCCCAATACTACATAGGCCAACAGATCCATCATCCCTTCGCGACGCCCATCCAAAACCGCCACTTTAAAAAGAAGGGCGAAGCACGGAACCATAAAGATCAGTAGTCTGGGAACATACCGCTTGGGCTGGCTCAGATAGATGAGCCAAAGTGTGATAAAGCCAAAGCGAAATACACTGGAAAGAAACAAATACTTGACCGTTGCGCCAGTCCATTGCGTCATTGCCAGCATTTCTTTCGGTAGCGACAAAAGTTTCCACTGAAAATAGAACCCGAACAGACAAAATGCAGCACTTGCCCAGTACAATTTATTCAAATCGAATTTAACATCCAGCCAACTTGCAGCCTGTGTTTTTCGTTTGTAGCTCAGGCCGAATCCAAGCCACATCGCCACGGTACATGCCGAAGCAAAAAAAAGTCCGTCGGCGTAAGCATAGTCGGGAAATTGCTCAACATTCAGATACCCCCCGAATGCCTGAGGACAAAACCAACCGAGGGCAATTACGCCCGCCCAAAATGGAAATTCATAGATTTGCCCCTTTCCTCTGAACAAGCATATCCCCACCATCAAAATATTGATGAAGAAATACAGGGAAAGTGCGATCATGTTCATTTACTCAGGATCTCCCGTTTAAGGATAGCGACATACTCAAGCTCGATCTCTTTCCGGTTAAACCCTGCTATATAACTGCGCTGAATATCAGCAACACCGATCTCTGCATTCCGAACAAGCCATGATGAAATACGTCTTGCCGCCTCAGAAGAATCTTCCTGCGGCACGATGCATCCCCGAGTCTCCTCGTTAAGGATTTCAGGTAGCGCCCCGATAGGTGTCGCAAACAAAGGTCTTCCTCCAGCCAGGATTTCCAACGCCACAATGCACTGTCCTTCCGAATCGGATGTGATTAAAAATAAATCATTCTCGCTAACAATATCCGAAACCTCTGAACGATCATATTTACCATGAAAAACTGTGGTAAGACCGATGTTGGCGGATTCTGTACGCATCATGCTCTCAAGCGAACCGGATCCATAGACATGAAACTCAATCTTGTGCCAGCAACCCGGTAGATTTCGTTGAAGGTCGGCAACAATTTTCATGGCAAATCCCGGATTCTTTTGTGCCTCCAACCGCCCCATCATTCCAATTTTCAGTATCCCGTCAGTCGACCGCTTATCGGATTGTCCAAATGGTATTGGAGGTATGTAGGGAATGCTTTTAACAAATGAGGCGTCGGCCACCTCTTTTAACTCTTCTTTAAAAAGCCGAGTCTGCGTCAGCACTAAATCAAATAATGAAAAAAAGTTCTTCCGATACTCTGGATCCGGGAACTGCTCTGTCGGGCGATAAGCCGTAATATAGATGTGTTTGGCCTTGCGCGAAAGTAAGCGATAAAAAGACAACTTAAATGGTTTTTGATGAATCACAACATCAGACTTTTTCATGCTCCACAGCGCAAATGGAAGCAGTGCATAATCAGGGATGTTCCAACGGCACCCCCAAAATACGGGCACTCGAATCACCTTAACCCCTTTCGTTTTTAAGTTATCAAGAATAGGATTCTTCATCGATGCACAAATAATTTGTACATCCAGACCCGCAGCAGATAACGACAGTGCGAGATCGTTTGTAAATTCTTCAATGCCTCCATATCGAGCAAATACACCAAAGTAAAAAGAAACCTTCATTTGACCTCTATAGAATTCATTTTAAATATCGCCGGTGCTTTCATGATTATCTGAAATATAATTTCCTTACACACGAACGTTTTCATGGCCATTTTACCAAATGGCGGAATGTTTGCAGATGAAGCAACCCGGACTCCCGCATAAATCTAATTTCCAAACCCAACCGTTTGATATCAAAGCCACTTTTTTTATTACTCCAATTAGCGAATGATTCCGCCACGGGGCCATCCAGGAATTCCATCCACCGGTCTGTTATACGCTCCGGAGTGTAAGCTTGGCCCGCCTTTCGCCCTTCATCAATAAGTTGTTGATACAGCCCTCGGTCCTCTTTCAGACGACGAATAGCATCGATCAGTTCATCATAGGTCTTCACACGTAAATAGTTTATTCCAGGGCTCCCGATATGCTCGAAACCGGAGTCATATCCGCCAATAAACGGTATGCCGGCATGCCAGGCATTTAACAGCTTTGTAGACGGCTTGCTGTCGTACGAATTCGTAGATAAAGATCGGATACCCAACAGCACATCAACATCACTCATATCTTGCCATTCACCTTCACCTTTGAAAACAAAACGACACTCCATTCCTTGCAGATCTTTTTTCAGATGTTCAACGTCAAATGTATTTTGTATTCGGCCAGAAAAACAAATATTTGAGACGCCCTCTCTTTCTGGCGAACGGGCAATCAGTCCCGGCTGTGGATACAAAGGCATATAAACACAATTACCGCCTTCCGATTTAATATTTTGCACGACCTCATACTGGCCATATGGGAATGGTCTAAAGTCTGCCCGGATTCCGATGATGAAATACCGGCGAAAATCTGCTGGTTTTAATAAACTTCGAGCAATCTGACCATGTATAATATTAACGGCTCCGTCGACTGGTTCGTAGTTAATCGAGACATTGACCCCACGCATCTTCAGTTGACAATATAGAGCCCACACCCATGTATGTCTTGTGCATGCCACAATCCCTTCATCCCACGACAAGTTTCTAAGGCTAGAGAGGTCATCTCCAGTGGAAGAATTCGCTACAAAATTAAACATGTTGCATCCTATCTGAGAGCTATTAAATTATTTTCTTAACCGGTAAAATCATATTTACCTCAAACGAAATTCGATGGGTTTTGCAAGTGGCTCGTAGAACGTATCACGCCACGCCCTTCATCCGATTTCTGCACCGGCGTAACAATTCTTCCATGAGACACAGTGGAGGAGTGATAGGCAAAACTTTCCGGACTCGACGATTGATCTCTCGCACCCACTTTTTTTGGAATCGGGAATTAATCACTTGAGGATCAGGAATGAAAGGCTTTCCCCTGAAAACAGAATCAAATAATTCAACCCATTGCGCAATCACTTCATCATACGAAAACTTTCTTTCAATTTCAGAAAGCATCGCCTCATACGAATTATCCTTCCTGCGCAAAAGATCAATAACCGCTGAAGATAGTTCGTTTACATCATCGTACAAAATTCCTGAATCGCAAACCGTATCCATAAATCCGGGACATCGTTTGGTTGCAACCAAACATCCAGCGATCTGCATTTCGACCGCAACAATTCCAAATGTTTCCGTATCACCGGATGGATTGGGAACCGCGACTTTACAGCGGCTCAAGACTTCATATTTTTCTTTTCCGAGAACACCATGCAAATGAACGGACGAGAGAATCTCTCCATTTTCATCTGTTAAATACGGCATAAAAGAATCTTCGTACGCACTGTCAGCAATCCCATACCGACCTAATCGAGCATCCTGCGAATAGAGCTTCCCCGAGCCAATCACGTGCAGAACTGCATCGGGAAATTCTTTCACGATGTCTTTCCATACTAGCGCTAAACAATGAAATCCTTTATCAGGAATCAGTGAACCCATGTAGGCCACTTCATTTTTTCGCTGCGCAAATGGATGGCTTACGGCTAATTTTTTTACGGAATCCAAAATAGGCACTGCGTTGTAAATATAGGTCGATTTATTGAAGGCAGGATGGTCCCTATAAAGGTCAAGCTCCTCCCGACCAACACACACAATCCTTGGAATATTACCTGCGCGGGCATAACGATAAAGTTGCCGTGTGCTCATAAAACACTCCGCCCATGGAATCAGCATCACTCTCGCTGTATCAAAGGCTTGATAATATGCAGAACTTCTTCTGGCATCCAAAACCAGAATATCAATGCCTTGCTTCCCGCATAAAATTTCTAATTCATCTGCCCCATTAAAATAGACTGCATTTTTCTGCAAAATATCCGGCAAAAGCAGTTTTCCATTTGTGAATACCGTTATTTCAAATTGTTCTGCATGTCGAAGAGTTAGCAGTGCCGAAATTAAAATCACCTCATATTCAGACCCTCCGACACCTGGATTTCCTTCAAAAATTTCCCGGCAATCTTTTGCGCCCATATTTTCGGCATCTAGAAAGAATCCTACGCGTATCATTTTATACCTCTATCACTTAACTTTTATGTTTGTCAGCACGGCAGGTTTCTACCTCTAGTGACCCCGTGGTCACTGGACAATTACAGGGTTAATTCTTTGCCGTTTGAGCACCTCTACGAGCAACATGAGAATATCCATCTGAACTTAAAATTTACCCTTCCGAAATTTCCTTAGCATACCATCTAAAGTAAAAACTTCTATCGTCATGATGTAATGTTTTGTTTCAATAACTTCATCCTTACAAACTGATAAATGGCAGCCCGCTCACTGCGATTCGTCATAATATAGATTAACAGCAAGGCCGGGCCAAACGTAGCAAGCGCTACCGCAATCAAGGCGATGAACGAAAACTCAGCCGAGAACGGCATAATGAGATATCCGATTCCAAAAACTAAGCCCATAACTAATCCGGAACGAATATAGATGAACATAAATTTCCGATATGGGATTCCTGCTTCCTTAGACACCCAAATTGGAAATAATATGTTTTCTTTCAGGAATACGGCCACCATCGTTCCTAATAAAACACCTAAAGCACCATACCCCATATAGATCAAAAATAAGGATAGTAGAATATTTAATATCCCAGGAATCAGATTTCCAATGCCCATGTATTTGGTTTTCCCAACCGCAACGAACATGTGCCAAATAATTGAACCACTGATCGTAAACGCAAGCTGCCCCACCATCAACTGAACCCAGAGTGTATATTCAACATAGCTATCATCCAGCCAAAGTCGAATCAGCCCCGAGGAAGCAACTATAAAGACACCACAAACATAGGCGGTTCCGTAGGATAGAACCTGACTGCTTAGCAGGCAGGCTTGTCGCATACGGCTAAAATTACCTTTGGCAAAATCAATGGTGAAGACAGGGGCAATCAGACCACCGATCATTCCTCCAAATTGCTTAATAAAATTTGGCCATACCAGCAAGACTGCATAGACTCCGGCCAGTTCTTTACTAACAAAACGATTGATCATCCAGACATCCGTTTTAACAAATAGAGAAAAACCAAGAACCGATATGAGAGACCAGCCAGCCATATCCAGAACTGGTTTGATCCACTTTTTTGTCACAGAAGCTAAACGGAATTTCAACTGCCTCGCAAATCTATACGCATAGATGCACTCTACGGTGGTTGCGACCAAACACAGCCCTAAATCCACAGCACCAATAATCCAAAGCTTCGCTCCGTACTGTAAAATAAGCGTGAGTAGAACAATCACACGCAGAATCAGGCGCACAACATCAACTTTCGCGGTGATATCCAATCGGTTCGCAGCATAGAGGGATGTAATAAATACGCCCGTCAACGTTGAAACCAGAAAGATCAGAACATTGCAGCCCACAAGAATTCTGAAATCATTCAGCAATGAATCTGGAACATCAATTAACCAATTGAGCTTCCATATGCATAGTACGTGAATTGGAAGCTGAAGCAGGATTAAGACGATATTCGAAAGAATTGCGGTGCTGAAAATCTCGTTCGCCTGATCCCAGTCGTTTCTGTTAAGCGCCACATTAATGTATCGGCCAACTGCGCTTCCCACGCAGCTTGAAATCATTCCAACGTATTGGGTTAAAAATCCCGCAAGAGCAACCAATCCATACGAAATGGAACCGTACTCCGCGAATAGGAAAGGAACAAATAACACACCGGAAAGCGCATAGGTTCCAAAACGTAACAGCGTAAACCAGCCATTCTTCAGAATTCGATTAACGCTACTGTCGGATTTAAACTCAACCATGAATAAAAGTCTTAGAAGTTTTAAAGGAAGGGAGCCTACGCTCCCGCCCGTGGTCGTTCAGCCTAAATGCTGAAACCATTCATTTTGTCTATCGAAAGCCTCATCACACAAGGCAGGCTCATGCCGAGCCCGTGTCTCGGACCCGCCTCCATAGACGGGTAAATATTCTTAGCTTCCTTACGTTTTATAATCGCCACCGTAGCCATAAGAAAAACCATAGCCCTCGCCACCGCCAAACATTCCAGCGAGGGACTGAGGTACATCATTTGCAATCCAGCCGAAAATGTTGGCATCGATATCGTGAAAGCGCGCTACAGCAAACTTGATAGAACGGCGACGGGTTACACCGATTCTCGAAACGAGAATTACAGT
>JAZGFK010000142.1:0-55535 GCA_036479375.1 Pontiella sp.
CAACGTCCTAACCGAAAAGCAGGCCGCGGCCAACGCTCTATGTAAAACGCTCCACGCCTCGCTCGAAAACGACGAGGCCGAACTTAAAACCCTCGCGCCCGGCAACGCGGAAGAAGCGGAAGAAATCGCCACGCGTATCGATAAAACCAAAACGCTGGAACAGCGTGAAAATGAAGCCAAGGTCGCGGGGGAAGACACGCGCGAAGCGTTGAGCCAGCAGACGCTATTAGAACAAACCGCGAAGCAAAACGCCGAAACCGCGGCGGAAAGGACGAAGTCCGCGGAAGCCCAGAGGGATAAAGCAACATCCGAGCTGGATGCCGTTCAAACCCTGCTGGAGCAAACCATCGAGCCGTTCGGAATCGCGCTATCTTCTGAAACAACGACACAGCTCACCGCCCGCCGCGACCAATGGATTGAGGCGGAAAAGAAAACGGGGGAGCTAAAACAAATCCTCTCAAATCTCGAAACCACCCTCGCCGGTCAGGCGAAAGAAATCGAGACGCACAAGACGCGCATTCAGCAACAGACGGAAACCTTGGCCAAAACCACGTCCGATATCGACTCGTTGCGGGAGGAACGGGAATCCCTTTTTGGCGATCGCGATCCCGACACCGTGGAGCAAGAAGTCCAAGCGACAACCGCCGCCGCGCGCGAAAAGGCCGACGCCACGCGGAGCCAACTGGCCGATAGCGAACAAGCCCGGTCGCTGGCCCGACAAAAGATCCAGACCTTGAAAGAAAGAAAGCAGGAGGCCGAGGAGCAGTTGGCCAAAAGTGAGCCGCTCTTTTTCCAAGCCCTGGAAACCGCTAAATTTGAAAATGAAACGGTCTATCTTGCCGCCCGGATCTCCGACGCCGGCCAGACTGTGTTGGACAAACAAGCCGACGAATTGAAGCAACGGCACACCCGACTGACGGCATTGGAAGCCGAAAAAATGAACCAGCTTCAAATCGAGCGCGAACAGAATCACATTGAATCCTCAACGGAAAAACATGCGGTTCTCATTGAATCTTGCATCGAGCTCCAACAACAAATCGGCGGATTTAAAGACCGGATTAAAGCCAATGAAACAGCCAAAGCACTTCATGCCGAAAAACTGACCCATATTGAAAAGCAGCAGACCGAGTGCAACCGATGGAATACGCTGCACGAGCTGATCGGCTCGGCCGACGGCAAAAAATTCCGCAACTTCGCGCAGGGGCTGACGTTCGAGTTGATGGTCTCGCACGCGAATCAACAGCTTACCAAAATGAGCGATCGCTATCTGCTCGTCCGCGACAAGCGGCAACCGCTCGACCTTAACGTGGTCGATAACTATCAGGCCGGTGAAGTCCGTCCCGTCAAAAACCTCTCCGGCGGCGAAAGCTTTGTGGTGAGCCTGTCGCTCGCGCTCGGCCTTTCGCGGATGGCGAGTAAGCATATTCGTGTGGATTCCCTCTTTCTTGACGAAGGATTTGGCACGCTCGACGAAGATGCGCTTGAGACCGCGCTTGAAGCCCTCGCAGAACTCAAGCAGGATGGGAAGTTGATCGGCGTAATCTCACATGTTAGCGCACTTAAAGAGCGCATTGGAACGCAGATCAATGTACATACTACCAGCGGTGGCCGCAGTCGATTAAGCGGAACGGGAGTAACAACAATTTAGGCACAAAAGGATATGTTATGGATTCAGCAGCATGGTTTGAACGGGCAAAGAAAGTGATTCCCGGAGGCGTTAACAGCCCGGTTCGGGCATTTAATGGCGTGGGCGGAACACCCGTTTATTTTAAATCCGGCAAAGGCGCCAAAGTGCAGACGGAAGATGGCACCGAGTTGATCGACTTTTGTGGATCGTGGGGTCCGCTGATTCTGGGTCATGCCCGGGAAGAGGTTGTGGATGTCGTTGCCAAAACGGCAGCCGATGGACTGACCTTCGGCGCCAACACCGCGCAGGAAGCCGAATTTGCCGAACTGATCTGCGAACTTGTCCCCGAAATGGATATGGTTCGTCTCGTCAGCTCCGGCACCGAAGCGGTGATGACCGCCATCCGCCTCGCGCGCGGCGTTACCGGTCGCCGCAAGATTCTAAAATTCGACGGATGCTACCATGGTCATACCGACTACATGCTTGTGGCCTCCGGAAGCGGCCTGCTCACCGGCGGCATTTCCTCCTCTGCCGGTGTATCCCCCGCGGCAACCGAAGAAGTATTTGTCGCGCCTTACAACGACCTCGCTGCGGTTCAGGAAATACTGGAATCCAATGGTGATGAAATCGCCGCCGTGATCGTCGAACCGATTGCCGGCAATATGGGATTGATCGAGCCAGCCGAAGGATTTCTCGAAGGACTTCGAGCCGCCACCGCCGAATGCGGCACCCTGCTGATCTTTGATGAAGTGATCAACGGATTCCGTCTCGGGCCGACGACCTTCGGACACCAAGCCGGAATCAATGCCGACATAACCACCCTCGGGAAAATTATCGGCGGCGGCATGCCCATCGGAGCCATCGGCGGCAGCACCGAAATCATGTCGCACCTCGCACCGCTCGGCCCGGTTTACCAGGCCGGCACACTCAGCGGCAATCCGGTAGCTGTGGCAGCCGGCATGAAGACGCTGGAACTGCTGCGCGATGAATCGCCCTATCTTAAAATGGAAATCCTCGGCAAAAAACTGGCCGATGGCATCAATGTGATAGCCAATGAAAAGGGACTCGATATTCACTGCGCCCAGCGCGGTGGCATGTTCACCCCCTTCTTCCGTAAAGAAGCCATTCACAACCTCGACGACTCCAAAGCCTGCGACCAGAAAGCGCACGCGGCCTATTTCCACCACATGCTGGATCACGGGTTCTACACCCCGCCGAGCGGATTCGAAGTCGCCTTCGTCTCCGCGGCCCACACCGAAGAACACATCGATGCCTTTTTAGAAGCATTCGGAAAATTGTAACCGCGAATGAACGCCAATAGACGCGAATAAAGAACGTCACAAATTACGTATTACGAGTTACGCAACATGCACGCATGGGATGTCAGCCCGAAGGAAGCGATCGAGATTCAGAAAGCCCTGCAATCTCACGTGAACCTTACAGATGACTTCGGCGACATCAAAACCGTCGCGGGCGTGGATGTCGGATTTGAGAAAAACAACACCATCACCCGCGCCGCGATTGCTGTGCTTGATTTTCAAACACTCGAAGTCATCGAAACCGCCATTGCCCATCGTCCAACAACCTTTCCCTACGTTCCCGGCCTGCTCTCTTTCCGCGAAGTGCCCTGCGTGCTGGAAGCCATGCTAAAACTGAGCGCCGAGCCGGACCTTTTACTTTGCGATGGCCAGGGCATTGCCCACCCCCGCCGCTTCGGCATTGCCGCCCACCTCGGGCTGCTACTCGACATTCCCGCCATCGGCGTCGCGAAATCCCGCCTGACCGGTAAATATGCTGGTGTGCCGCTGGAAAAAGGGAGTTATGTTCCCCTGATCGACAAAGGCGAACAGATCGGTGTCGTCCTACGCACCCGCACCAACGCCAAACCGCTCTACATCTCCCCCGGCCACCGCGTCAGCATCGACACTGCCCACCAGCTCGTCATGAAATGCGTCACAAAATATAAACTCCCCGAAACCACCCGCCACGCCCATAAGCTGGCGAGTGCTTGATCGTTAACGAAAACCACCCATCCGCTTCTTGCAATATTACACAGATCTGTTAAACACACTTTAGTGTAAAGGAGAGATTCCATGAATCCATTCAAGTTTGGTCAGGTTGTTCGAGAAGAGAGCTTTTGTCGGCGGCCACAATTGCAGAAAACACTGACCAGCTACATTTGCTCCGCCCAGAACTGCGTTCTCCAAGGCGACCGGCGCATGGGAAAAACCTCTTTGGTGTTCCAGACCGTTGCCGATCTAAAGGGATTTCGCATTCTTGACGTGGACGTGCTGGGCATCAAGAGCACCGATGACCTATGCAAACGGTTCGCCCGATCTATCCTCGCCTTGGAACAGAAAGCTGGCTTGTTTGAAAAAGCGCTGGCCGGATTTTCAAGCCTACGGCCAACAATCACTTTCGACCCGCTTTCCGGGCAACCTGGCATTTCTTTCGACTCAACGATCAAGCTGACCCCCGATTCAATCAAAGGGTTGTTCGAAATAGTCAAAAGAAACTACAACCGCAAAAAAACGGTGGTGTTCATCGACGAGTTTCAAGATATCCTGAACCTGCCTGATGCCGATCAGACCCTCGCCATGATGCGAGCGGAAATCCAGCACCATCAGGATATTCCGTATCTATATGCCGGCAGTATGCGCAACCGAATGCTTGAAATATTCACACTCCCAAGCAGCCCCTTTTTTAAATCTGCCCTGCCGCTGGAAATCGACGCAATTGATCAGGCAACGCTCATTCCTTTCCTGACCGAAAAATTTGCCGAGGGCAAACGCATCCTACCCCATGAACTGGCAGTCCAAATTCTGGGACTTTCCGACCATACCAGCGGCGATGCCCAACAACTTTGCAGTGCTATCTGGGAAACCACCCGGCACGGCGAAGCTCTTGAAGAGGCACATCTGGCTCCCGCGCTAGAGCATATTTTTGCCCAGGAAATAAAAGGATATCAAGCCACACTTGTACAACTGACGGGTCAGCAGATGAACTGCCTGAAAGCTCTCGCATTGATGGGAGGAAAATCCCCCGCATCTGAAGCTTTTCTGCGCGAAGCAGGCATTCAACATGCCAGCTCCGCGAAACGGGCCACCACGCGTCTGGCTCAACTCGAAATCATTTATCCCAAGGAAAATGATTTCCGCTTTGTAAATCCCTTCTTCAAGCACTGGTTGCTTTGGAAACAATTGTAGCGCACCAACGTCAAACCGCTCTACATCTCCCCCGGCCACCGCGTCAGCATCGACACCGCCCATAATCTCATCATGAAATGCATCACGAAATACCGTCTTCCTGAGACCACCCGCTGGGATCATAAGCTGGCCAACGGATAGCTCGGCACCCTTATTCTATCAATTCCACGTTAATGCGGAACATGCAACTAGGCAGATTGGCAGGGTCATCGAATTCGGCGGATTCCCCATTGCCTACATAGCTGGTGACTACATTCCAACTTCCTTCTACAAGACCGTCTGTACACTCGATCGTGTAAAGTCGGCCGGGAACGGTTCCGAATTCCAGGCCGAATTCGCCGACAGGTTGCTCATCACTAAGCTGGAACACCCATTCGGACCCGCCAGGAGCGGGCGAAAGTGCTGATGGGTGTGATTAGAATTTATGAATGGAGATCGTCTGAATGGAAAATAATTTCCGAAACCTGACCCAGGCGGATATGCCGATGAGTTCGGCATATCCGTGCTGACAGTTAAACGCCACCTGTAGCTGATTTTCCAGGCCGTGGATATTCAGCACCGAACTGGCGGCTAAATGGCATCAGGCGCATTACGTGAAATTATACTGATGGAGGGATGGGCTCTGTCCCGTCCAAACTGAAGCTGGGGTTCTTTTCCGTTCTGCCATAGGACGGGACGGAACCCATCCCTCCAGCTTAAAATCGTCTGTATCGATCTGCGGCAATTCCTTCCGCTTGGGCAAATTGTGTGGAGAACCTACGCGTGCAGCAGGATCTTGTCGACTCGGGCAATTTCGAAGGTGCGGCGGGGTTTGGCATCGAGATTGGCGATGGACATGGATACGCCTTCATTCTGGGTGGCTTTTTTCAGGCCAATGAGAAATCCGAGGCCGGAGCTGTCGATAAAGTCGAGCTGAGCGGCATCGATTTCGACCGTTCTCAAAATTCCCTGTTCCTGCAGTTCGTGATGGATAAATTCGGCTTCCTTTTCGAAAGTCGGGAGCGTGGCGGAAGTGAGTTCGATGGGCAGTTCGAGGGTAAGCGCACCTTCTTCATAGACCGTTCCCCCGTCGATATGCTCATCGAGGTTTTTGACGATGCGTTTGATTTCATCCAGCCGTGTGGCGGTATTGAAATAGTCCGTTAGGCGGCAGGTTTCGAGCAAACGCCGTACCTTTGGGCGAGGTGCATACAGGATAAGGCGTTTGGCGTGTGACCGGCACATTTTGTTAATTTCGAGTAAGGTGCCCAGCTCAAGGCTGTCGAGCCATGGCCGGGAATGGACGTCAAGTACTAGATTTTTGCCTGCCACAAGCCCCTTTATCCGTTGAATAAAGCTGGCCGCAGTTGCCTCATCTTCCAACCCTTGGAAGCGCTCGACCATAACGCCGGATTCTTCCAATTGCTGGATATCAGCATCTTCCAAGGCATGGAACGAAACCGGTTTGTCGGCCATGTAATGGATCTGGATCATTTGCCGGGTTGCGGAAAGCAGGAAGCGGACATTGGCCACATACCGGCCAAACAGGCGCTTCGGATTGGAGCAAATTCGCCAAAACCATTCGAGATAGCACTTCTGTAGCCACAGCGGCGCTCGGCGCTGATCCCCGGTGATGAAATCGAGCGATGCGCCAACCCCCATGGAAACCGGCACATTCCAGCCGCGCACGTGCATACTGATAAATTTGTCCTGTTTGGGTGAGCCGAATGCGACGAATAGGATATCGGGACTGGCTTTTTCCAGCTGTTGGAGAACTTTCCGGTGATCCATTTCGAGCAACGAAGCGTAAGGAGGCGAATAAGTTCCCACAACGTTGAGATCGGAATGTTTTTCCAGCAGAATCGCCATCGCCTTTTCGGCAACGCCATCCGCACCGCCCAGACCATAGATGCTCATCCCTTCCTGTGCTGCGCGTTCCGCCAACATCGGTGTCAGATCGCTTCCGGTAACCCGGGCTTTGAGCTTCGGACCGAAAAACGGGGAGAGCTTAACCACCGGAAACCCATCGGCCAGAACAAGATCGGCATCAATAAGGATGCGCTGCAACTCAGGATCATTCCATGCTTTGGTCACAAAATCCAGATTGGCCGTGGCGATATTGGCCGGTCGACCTGATTTCACACGCGCAACGATCCAGTCGATGGCCTCTTCGAAGGTCACATTATGAAACGGCACGCCATAGACCACAAGCGGTACCGGAGATATACCATCGGAATTCATGTCGTGCATGCTATGGCTGAAATCAACTCGTTTCAAGTTATTACAAGGCCTGATAAAGTTTCCGAATAGAGGGATTTTGAGTAGGCCATTCTAATTAATCCCTGCTTGTGAGCAGAAAGTAAATCAGGTAGTTTTCCCCCTCTTTTTGCAAACACAGGAACTCACATGAATTTGATTTTAAAGAAAATACTCGGCTCGAAGAACGAACGTGATTTGAAAAAACTGCGTCCGTTGGTCGGTAAAATTAACGCGTTTGATGAAGAATACAAGGCGCTGAGCGATGAACAACTCCAAGCCAAGACCCCAGAATTTAGGGCGCGCATTCGGGACGGCGAAACCCTTGAAGATATTGAACTGGAAGCCTTTGCGGTCGTAAAAAATGCCGCGCGCCGTCTGTGTGGAACTGACATTGATGTCCTCGGCCATCCCATTGCCTGGGAGATGGTGCACTTTGATGTCCAGCTGATTGGCGGTATGGCTATACACAAGGGAATGATTGCGGAAATGGCCACCGGTGAAGGTAAAACACTCGTCGCTACACTGCCCGTTTACCTTAACGCGCTTTCGAACAACGGGGCACACGTCGTCACCACCTCTGATTACCATTCCCAGCGCGACTCTCAGTGGATGGGCCATCTTTACGAATGGCTCGGCCTGACGGTTGGTTGCCTGAAAAACATGATGCCGCCTCCCCAACGCCGTGAGCAGTATCTCTGCGATATCACGTACGGCACCAATTCCGAATTCGGATTCGACTATCTTCGCGACAACATGGCGCACAGCGCCGAAGATATGGTGCAGCAGAAAGGCCATAACTTCGCGATTGTCGACGAAATCGACTCAATTCTGATCGATGAAGCGCGAACGCCGCTGATTATTTCAGGACCCGCCCCCTATTCATCAACTCAGTACAGCGAACTTCAGCCTGCCACAGCACGGCTGGTGAAACGGCAGCTGGAACTCTGCACACGATTGCTCAAAGAAGCTAAGGATCTCCTTGCCGAGGGCGACGAGGACGAAGCAGCACTGCGGATGTATCAGGTGTTTGAAGGCATGCCGAAAAACAAACAGCTCATGAAACTGATTGAGGATGTGAAAATCCGCAAGCTGCTTGAAAAAACACAGATGTCTATGCTTTCTGACATACGTAAGGAAATGTCACGCGAGCTACGGCAGGAACTCTTCTTTACGATCGACGAAAAGGGCCATGATGCCGGGCTGACCGAAAAAGGCTGTGCGGAACTCAATCCCAACGATCCGGAAATGTATGTTTTGCCCGACATGGTTTCCATGATGGCCGATCTGGATGGCGAAACAGATTCCTCTCCTGAAGAGATCATGGAAAAGCGCCGTTCCATCCAGGAAGACTTTGCCATGCGTAACGAACGCATTCACGCCGTCGACCAGTTGATCCGCGCGTATAGCATCTACGAAAAAGACGTCGACTATGTCGTGCAGGACAATCAGGTGATGATCGTCGACGAGCATACCGGTCGTCTTATGGAAGGCCGCCGCTGGAGCGATGGACTCCATCAGTCGATCGAGGCCAAAGAAGGGGTTACAATCGAGCGCGAAACGCAAACCCTCGCCACAATCACCATTCAGAACTATTTCCGAATGTATAAAAAGCTCTCAGGCATGACCGGTACCGCCGAAACCGAAGCGGACGAATTTCACCAGATTTACGGCCTTGATGTGATGGTCATCCCGACAAACCGCCCGGTTCGCCGGGTCGACCTCAACGATCAGATTTACAAAACCCAGCGCGAAAAATTCAAAGCGGTGGTGGACGAAATCAAAGTGGCCCATGCAAATAAACAGCCGGTCCTCGTCGGTACAGTTGCCGTCGATACCTCAGAAGTGCTCAGCCGTATGCTGCGCCGCGAAAACATCGTGCACAACGTCCTCAACGCCAAAAACCACGCTCGCGAAGCCGAGATTGTGGCCAATGCCGGTCAACCCGGTGCCGTGACCATTGCCACCAACATGGCCGGCCGGGGTACCGATATTAAGCTGGGTGAATCGGTCGTGTACCTGAACAAGGACGATCTCACTTCGAAGGAATTTTCGCTCGACTCCAAAATCGACGGAAAAACACTGCGCAAACAACTCGAAGAAAAGCCATGTGGTCTATATGTCATCGCTTCCGAACGGCACGAGTCCCGCCGCATCGACCGGCAGTTACGCGGTCGTTCCGCTCGTCAGGGCGATCCGGGCGTTACGCGTTTTTATGTCTCGCTCGAAGATAACCTGATGCGGCTGTTCGGCTCCGACCGCATTTCCAGCATTATGGAAAAACTCGGCATCGAAGAAGGCGAAGTGCTGGAACATCCATGGCTGAATAAGTCGATTGAAACAGCCCAGCGCCGCGTCGAGCAGCAAAACTTCATGATGCGTAAACGCACGCTCGAATATGACGATGTGATGAATGCGCAACGTGGAGAAATCTACGACTTTCGTTCCGGCGCGCTGACGACGGATACGCCTCGTGAAGAGCTTTACCATTCGGTTGAACAGTCCGTGGGAGCCCATGCTGAAGATGCGGTGGCCGCCAAGAGCGCAGAGGGCATCCACGAATTTATCATTTGGATAAATACCACATTCCCGTTAGGCATGCGCGATGAGCATTTGCCCGAGGAAAAAACGGTGGAGAGCCTCACGGCCTCGGTCATGGAACGCGTCAAACAAGCCTATGATCTTAAAGCCAGCCACGAAGATCCCGAGGCCCTGAAGCGTCTTGAACGCCATATGATTATTCAGTCGATCGATGAGCATTGGCAGGATTATCTCCGCAACATGGACAGCCTTCGCGAAAGCGTCGGCCTTCAGGCCTATGGCCAACGCGATCCCTTAGTGGAATATAAACGCGAAGCCTATAACCTGTTTATGGACCTGATGGATCGTATCTACGAAGAAATCGCTACCTCCATATTCCGTTCTGCCACTTCGGTTGAAGCGATCGAGGATTTTTTCCAGTCGCTTTCCGGAATGCGGGCTCAGCACAACACCGCGACTTCTCCCCTTCAGATGGCCGCAGCGCAGGCACAGGGAGCGTTGCCTCCTGGAATGGATGCGCCACCTCCGGGCATGGCAGTGCCCGAGGCTCCCCAACCTATTGCACCGATTCGGAACGATGGTCCGAAGGTTGGAAGAAACGATCCCTGTCCATGCGGTAGTGGTCGGAAGTTCAAGAAATGTCATGGCTCCGAAGACTAGCTGCGTCAATGCGTGAATGTTCCCGAAACCATCCGCGCGGCGATTGACCGCCATAATCTGATCCCCGACGGCGCAAACGTCGTAGTCGGGGTTTCCGGAGGAGCAGATTCAATTGCATTGCTCCACGCGTTCCAATTTCTGAAAATCCCTTGTACAGCCGCCCACCTGAACCATGGGTTGCGCGGGGCGGAGTCGGATGCCGATGAAGCATTTGTCCGCAATCTTGAATTTCCGGTTGTTGTTAAATCTGTCGATGTTCAAAAACTCGCCCATGAGAACAACCTTTCCATCGAAATGGCGGCGCGTCAGGCGCGCCACGATTTCTTTTCGGAGTTCGATAATTCCGTTGTTGCCCTCGCCCACCATGCAGATGACCAAGCCGAAACCTTTATCCTGAAACTCGCGCGCGGTGCCGGCCCCGACGGACTGTGCGGCATGGCCCCATTCCAGAACGTTGGCGAATTACGCCTTATCCGCCCGATGCTGGCCATTCCCCAATCTGAAATTTATAAATGGCTGGATGAAAATGGCCTCTCGTGGCGCGAAGATGCCAGCAACGCAGATGAAACATTTCTGCGGAATCGCGTACGGCATACGATTCTTCCCATGCTTGGAAATGAGCTGAATCCAAATATCCGCGAAACGATTCTGCGCACGATGAATATTTTGCGGGAAGAAAATGCCTGGATGAACTCTTTAGTTGCGGAAACAACGCTGGAATCAATGGCTACGCTCCCGCTTGCAGCGAGACGGCGCGTTTTGCGAAACTGGCTTTTTAAACAGGGTGCTGACGGCGTTGATTATGATGCTGTGGAAAAGATCTTATCCCTAATGACCGCAGGCGAGGGCACCACTGTGTTTGAACTGAATGACAAACAGCGGGTCGTCGTTGAATATGGAGCACCCCGTTTCGAGGAGGGTTGCCCCTTTTCTTCGGATCTACATTGGAAGCTGGCTATTGAGCACGGAAATGGCTGGCGGAAAGATCATGGTAAAGGCGCAGGAGTTCTGCCTGCCGAAGCATCCTTTGATGCAGGCAAAGTAGGCGACTCTCCAATTGAGGTTCGGGGCCATGAGCCAGGTGATCGCATGGCACCGCTCGGCATGCAGGGCAGCCGTAAACTTCAGGACATTTTGACCGATCAGAAAGTTCCCCGAGCAGAGCGTAATCGGATTCCTGTGATCACCTGCAGAAATGAAATTATCTGGCTGCCGGGCTACCGCACGGCCCGGGGTTGGGAAGTACAGGAACCCTCCGGGAAAGCGGTTCATGTTCGCATTGAACGCGAACATGAATTATGACTCCAAGGTTTGTGTGTGTACGCGTTGCAATCGCATTAGGGCGGTGGTAGTTTTTGCCGAGTTTTTATAAGGAAAGAGTTAATTATGGCAGATGATAAGCAGAAAAAAGATTCGAAGACCGAAAAGCCTGGAAAAAAGGGACCGCCTCCGATGCCCATGCGCGGACTGGCCATTTCATTCCTGATGGTGGCTGTATTCCTTGTTGTTTTACAACTTTTCTCCAACTCCTCTTCTACTTCTAGCGAGATTGAATATACCGACTTCGTTAATATGGTCAAAGCGGGCCGTATTTCCAAAGTGGAAATCGCGAACGACGGCGCGGGGAACCACTATGTTTCCGGCGAATCGAAAGACATCAACGAATCCGGCACTACACAGTTCCGCACGGAAATCATCCTAACCGAAAAGTTGATGGATCTGTTCGAGGACAACGCCGTGCAGGTGAAGGTTAAGCCCCCGAAAACGATGCTCTTCTCCATTCTGGCCAACATTATCCCTTTCATACTGATTTTCGGTATTATCTACTTCCTCTTTATCCGGCAGATGAAAAATGCAGGGAAAGGCGCAATGAGCTTCGGCAAAAGCAAAGCCAAGCTGATGACGCAGGATAAAAACCAGATCACCTTCAAGGATGTGGCTGGCGTCAATGAGGCCAAGGAAGAGCTGGAGGAAGTCGTTGAATTCCTAAAAAATCCGAAAAAATACCAGAACCTGGGCGGTAAAATGCCGAAGGGCGTGCTCTTATCAGGCGCACCAGGAACCGGAAAAACCCTACTG
Organism: Pontiella sp.; assembly: GCA_036479375.1. Classification (GTDB taxonomy): domain Bacteria; phylum Verrucomicrobiota; class Kiritimatiellia; order Kiritimatiellales; family Pontiellaceae; genus Pontiella. Next base: position 12,349 of record JAZGFK010000142.1, read on the forward strand.
GCCAAAGCGGTTGCGGGCGAAGCCGATGTTCCCTTCTTCACGATCAGCGGCTCCGATTTTGTTGAAATGTTTGTGGGCATTGGGGCATCGCGCGTTCGCGATATGTTTGAGCAGGGAAAGAAAAGTGCTCCATGCATCATTTTCATCGATGAAATCGACGCCGTTGGCCGGAGCCGTTTCAGCGGTATCGGCGGCGGGCATGACGAACGTGAACAGACGCTGAACGCCCTGCTCGTGGAGATGGATGGCTTTGATACACAGGAAGGGATCATCATTGTGGCGGCAACCAACCGCCCCGATGTGCTTGATCCGGCCTTGCTCCGTCCGGGCCGTTTCGACCGGCAGGTGGTAGTCGATCTTCCAACACTGGAAGGGCGCAAAGAGATTCTGAATATTCACTCCCGCAATGTACGCCTGTCCGATCAGGTTGACCTGAAAAAGTCGGCACGTGGTACCCCTGGGTTTTCCGGCGCCGACCTGGCCAATCTGGTGAATGAGGCCGCCCTGCTCGCCTCACGTCGTGGCGCGGATTTTGTTGAGCAAAAGGATATGGAAGAAGCCCGCGACAAAGTAATGTGGGGCCGTGAAAGGCGCAGCCACGTTCTTGATCCGGAAGAAAAGAAACTGACCGCCTATCACGAAGCCGGTCATGCCATTGCCATGTATCACATGCCGGAGTGCGAGCCGATTCATAAGGTGACCATCATTCCTCGGGGCCGGGCACTTGGCGCAACCATGCAGTTGCCCGAAAAAGATCGCTACACCCAGTCTCAAAAGCGCATTGAAGCGGATCTGATTTCATTCATGGGCGGACGTGCCGCAGAAGAATTGATCTTCGGCGATGTGACCACCGGAGCACATAACGATATTGAACGCTCCACAATGGTCGCCCGGGCTATGGTTTGCGAATATGGCATGAGTCCGTTGCTTGGCCCACAAAACCTGGGAAGCCACAACCAGCCCGTGTTCATGGGTCAGGGCATTACCGGATCGCAAGAGCATAGCGAAGACACCTCCCGAAAAATCGACCAGGAAGTTCACCGTATTCTTACGGAAGCCTACGATAAATGCATGAAAATCCTGGTGGATAACAAGGACCAGCTGATCACCTTGTCAGAAATTCTGATTGAGCGCGAAGTACTCGACTTCAAGGAAGTAGATTCGATCATGAAAACGGGCAAACTTCCGGAAGTTGAAGAGCCGGAAAAGCCTGCGAATGACGAGGAAAAAGAGGTTTCCGAAGACAAGGATCAGGACTCAAAACCTGAAACTACATAAGGATTTACTTTCCGAATGATTGATACTATTCTCTCAATCATGAAAACAATGAGAGCGATGGCATTCGGTGTGGCGGTATTCCTTATTGCGGGTTGTGCAACCACGTTTAAACCTTGGAAGCTTAGTGAGATTAAAGAGGGCATGGAAAAGGATCAGGTTCACAAGATTCTAGGCGCGCCTGATTTCGTCATCAATAAAGATGGTGCCGAGTATCTTTACTATATCTATAGCGAAGAGCTTTCTCCAGTCAGCAGTGTTTCCCTCGATTCCAACGAAGGCATTGAACGCCGGGTGGAAGAGTTCAACCGCACCCTCAAGGAATATAAGTACGAGGTGATGATCGTCGACAACGAGGTTGTGAACTACAAGGAACTGCTGGATTAACGCCGGTTCTTCTGCATCATCTCATCCAGATAGGCATCATCACCTGTTGGATCCCACGACTTGTTCCGCTCTTTCCACTGCTGATACGTATTAGGTTTCGTATATTCTACCCGAGGCTCCCGAGGCCTACCTTGCTGCTGACGCTGGTTCCGATCATATTGATACGGGCTTTTATGGGGCGTGTAACTCCGCGATTCACGAGATCGGTCTGATTCCGGCATTTCCTTCCGTACAAATGGTTGTTGCAACATGCCGCTCTCCGGAGATGATCCGTACGTTCTTGTATTTTGATTGCCAATTCCTCCCATAGTCGGGCTCGCTTCGCGTCGGCCGAAGATGCTGGTGCGTCCATCCATCGTTGAAGCACGAGGATCCAGCACGCTCTGGGTGCGTGAATCGACCGTACTACTGCGGTTTGCGTATGGATCATAGCGTTGATCAGATCGGGAAGTACGTGATTCACTTTGATCATCAGGCCGACCTCCCCAAGTGGACCAGTATTCACTATCCTGAGCCCCCTCCTCCCTCGAAGAATAAGGATTAAACGGATCGGCAAAGGGGTCTTCCATAACGCTGGCATCATTGAGCAGCCAATTACGATTGTCCTGCTGCGGAATCGGTCGAGGCTGGGCGGGCGGCAGCGGAGGCCGCGTGCCAACCTCCTGCCGTTCAAAGGCACCCTCAACATCTTTATACTGTTTGGATCCTGCAACCTGCTCGTCGTCTTCAATGGCTGAAGGAACATACATATCGCTCTGCGCAATATTCATGCGTTCACGCAAATATTTTCTGGTAACGCGCTGCTTCCGCTCTTCCATCGTTTCTTCGCGTGCGGCTCCAAGCATGGGAAGCAGCGCCACAATAATTAGTAACTGGACGGTCTTGTTCATTACCTTTAAGTTACTGCCGTTGAATCAGTCGGGTCAACTCCGCCGACTATTAATTTCCGAGGGCAACAAGAAATGAACAGGTATATCAATGAATCATGTAAAAACACAGGGGATCGACCATGTTGGGCTGGCCGTTCAGGATCTAGGGAAAACGCAGGCTTTTTTTACCGAAATACTCGGATTCGATAAAATCGGAGAACGCCCGGATTATCCCGCTGTATTTGTTTCAGACGGAACCGTTATGATCACCCTTTGGCAGGTGACCGATCCCGAGACCGCCATCAATTTTGATCGGCACGGAAATATTGGCCTGCATCACCTCGCCCTGCGTGTTGGTTCGATGGAGAAGCTGGAAGCCATTTTCCAAACGTTGGAAGATGCCGAGGGTGTCGAAATTGAATGCGCCCCGATCCCTCTTGAACAAGGAAACGGAGCCCATTTAATGTGTGTCGAACCCGGCGGTATCCGTATTGAATTTATAAGCAGGTCTCTCTAGTTTTTTGCCGTATCTATTGCATATAAAAATCGTTTAATTTTTTGCGTAGTGGTTTTTTCAAATTCATCAAATCGGATTTCGATTTTACGCGGGCGTTTATAGTTCGAAAGCGCACTGAGTTGTTCCCGGATATCAACGCGAACCATCTCTTCGATCTGTTGATCGGTCAGCCGGGTTTCCTTTTGATCCTCCATCGCATCTAAGACCGCCTGATCCACAACGGCAATCAAGCCGATACGCTCACCGGCGTCCTCATCAGATTCCCGATAACCCATGGCCAGACATTCCAGGACATAGCTACTCTGAAGAACCTGTCGCTCTACTTCTTCGGGATAGATATTCTTGCCTTCACGGTTGACGATAAGACTTTTTTTACGCCCGCTGATTACGAGATACCCCTTCTGATCGAAGTAGCCCAGATCCCCGGTATGGTACCAACCGTCGATGAGGACTTTCGCGGTTTCTTCAGGGTTATTATAATAACCCTGCATCACATTATCTCCCTGGGCCATGATTTCCCCGACACCGGATGCGTTAGGATCCAGAATTTTAACTTCTACGCTATCAAGCGGAAGACCCACGGTTCCTACCCTGGGATGGCCGGGAGGGTTGACAGAGAGAACCGGAGCGGTTTCGGTGATGCCATATCCTTCCACAATACAAAATCCCAGTTTACTCCAGCCCTTCAGCGTTGCAGAGCTGATGGGCGCACCGCCCGATACAATCAGGCGCATTCTTGCGCCTAATCCTTCATTCACTTTTCGGCCAACAACTTTCGCCAGCCCGTACTTATACATGAGACGTGCGGCCGTATTGGAATGAACCCCCTCCATGATGCGCGACAGCATCTTTTCGAGCAACAGCGGTACGGCCAGCATAATGGTTGGCGAGGTCTCAGCCATATTGGCCTTTATCGTTTTCAAGTTTTCAACAATGGTCACCTGGCATTGCACATGGAGGGATGCCAGCACGGTTGTGGTGAAGGCAAAGGAATGGTGCAGAGGAAGAATGAGCGCAACGTTGTCGTCCTTGGAATAGTCGACCGCCTTCGTAAGGTCGACCACGTTGGTCATAAAATTCTGATGCGTAAGGACGGCTCCCTTTTGCCGGCCCGTTGTGCCAGACGTGTAGATGAATGATGCTGGAGAAGTGGCTGCAGGTGTAACCTGGTCGAAGGCCCGCCCTTCTCCCATCGCCTGCTCGGAAACCTGCTGCCAAAGCTCCTCGTAGGTGGAATGTTCCAGCTTCCCACAGAGATGTTCTTTCCGACCCTCACACCCCAGCATCACAATGGCACGCAAGTCATGAAGCCGTTCGTTAAATCCAGCCAGGGTTTCTGCAAATCGGCAGGAACTGAAAATCACTGATACACCACAGTCGTGGAAAATGTGCATCACTTCCTGCTCACGCAGATTTGCATCTACCGGAACCGCAATGGCACCAATGCCTACAATTCCATGATAGAGTTCAAACCATTCCGGCGAATTTTCCCGGTAGATTGCAACCCGATCGCCTGCTACGACACCCAGTCTTGTCAGCATTTCGGAAACATGCCAAACCCGTTCACGCAATTGGTGGAAACTGGTTGTTTGCCAGCTACCCTCCTTTTTGTATCGTAGCGCAACCGCATCGGGCGACTCATTGGCCGCGCGATTCAGACAATCTTTGATAGTCATAGATCTCTCCCTCTGAAAGCGGAGCGATTTTGTCACAGATCCAAGAACCCGGCAAATGGTTTCCCGCATCCGGAGCTATAGCATCAGACCCGTTTCGCGTGAATCGGCGTAGCGTTGAGTAGGTTTTCGGAAACCGGACAACGACGGTCGACTTCTCGAATGAAGGCTTCCTTTTCTTCGTCGGTCATATCCGCATCTACCTTCACCGAAACCGTAAACCCCTCAAACCCTATGCGTCCATCAATCGGCTTACCGAGTAGGCCATCGGTATCGATATCGGCTTCCACCCTGATTTCCATACCACGGAGAGCAATCTGTTTCTGCATGGCAACAATCCGGCCGATGGTACCGATGCACCCCGCGAGCGAAACCAAAACCAGCTCAAGTGGCGTGGGGCCGGTGTCTGTTCCTGCTGCGTTGGCAGGTTGATCAATAATAATCTTATGCCCGCGCACATCGGTTTCGATTACAAATTTATCGTTTAATTTAGATTCAATTGTAACGGTCTTCTTCGCCATAAGGCTCTCCTTTGAACTATTATTATCTCTTTTAAGTCCCCGTCCAGGCGGGTTTCGCGAGCTACTTCTTGAACGGGTATTTAATCGCGGTTCCCATGCCGGGCGTATCAAATAGTTTTATACCCTCAGGAAACTCAAATTCATGCCCCTCCTGCAAGGAATCAACATCGGCCTCGTTGTCGGTGATTACCGTGTGAATTAAAAACTTTTTATCGCGAACGTGGATGAGTTTGAATTGATTAAAACTTCCGAGCGACATTGTCCAGTCGCGTTCTACGTCGGCTACACGCGGGGTCGCCCCCCACGAGCCTTCCCCAATATACATCGTTCCTTTTTTATCATCACGGCGAAATCCATCTTCCCCCGCCGAGTCCGGGATCACCGGATACGTTATTTTATGCATATGCGAATCGCCATCGAAAGAAAGGTTCAACCTGTACTTGGCAAAAAGCGGAGCCCAATCGGAATACACCTGTTCCGGGGTATGTTTCTTTTTCGTATGCGGCCGCATAGGCTTATGATACATCGCGGCACGGTATTTAAAGCTTCTGCTGTTTTTGAGCGTGTCTTCCAGCCAGCTCGTCTGGGCCTGCCATCTTTGTTCTAACTCCGGGATGATCCGTTCCAGCTGCTTTGAGCTTAATTCTGAATTAAGAACAAAAACGCGCAGCAAATTTTCGCAGAAATCGATCGTGTAATAAACGCTCTCCGGCGTATCGAAGAGATTTTTTAAATCCGTCAGCCCATTCGGATTTTCGTGGTTCCCATGCACCGGAATAATCGGATACATCCGCCCGTCCAGCGAACAGGTATCCTCGTTCCAATCGTTAAACCATTCGACCCAACGCGCTCCCTTATCCGAATTCGAAGTAAAGTCTCCCACAAACAGTACAAATAGCGGGCGTACTTTTGCCACCATGCGATTCGACATCCTACCATAGTCATAAGCCGTTTTTTTTGCCGGGTTACCCGGCCGCACGCGCTGGTCACTGCTTTTCGTATCCCCTCCGGCAATAAAGGTAAAATCGGCCGCTTGATCAGGTGCAGTTTTAAAGTAATAACGGCGGCTAACCGAATCCCCATCTGCTATCAGGAAATAATATTTCCTGTCGGGCAGGAGCATTTTAAGCTCGGCGAAGTGGGTGTTAAGGTCCAGATGATTATTTTTGCGGGTGAAACTTTGCAGGTTTCCGTACGATGCAGCCTCCTTTCCATAATCGACGACATCATAATACACGATCGCCTCATCGCTTAACTGACGCCAGGCTATGGTCACCGTAGTTGCAGGATCATCATTCCAGATCAAACGGTGCATATCTGTTTCGGCGAATGCCGATGACACCAAAATACCCATCATTATAAATAAACTGTTCTTCATTATTATCCCTACCCTTCTATTTGTTACAACGACCAGCCCTTGCGGTACTCATGGTGGAGGTAGCGGTTGGCCATGTCATTGTTGGTTTTCATGTTCTTGCTGTCCCAGGTCAGCTTGGTACCGGGACCAATACGCGTGGCAACGCAACCCAGCAGCATGATTTCGGTCAGCGGACCGGCATAATCAAAGTTCGACTTCGGCCCATTGTAATCGTTGGCCTTAACGGGCCTGGAGCCATTCTTCGTAATGCCCCTTCGAACGCTCCATCGATTTCGGAGGGATCTCTTTGGCCCGGGCAGCCGCCTGCATGGCAGTTTCCGGAAAAATACGCGGAGTTCCTCCGTGGCTCTTGTGCATCATATTATTTTTACTTCCGTAATAGATGACTCCGCTTCCGGGAATCGTACGGGTCAATGGTTTCACAAGTAGACCGACAGCCCGAGTTGCATGGCCGCCATGGTAATCGCAGCATGGTTGTGGTCGGGCGTGGAAATTTCGACGGCATCAAGATTTTTTGCCTCCTTCTTCAGGAGCACACGCCAGTCGTCGAAACGTTTGGCACGGGTAAAATGCTTAAATGCTGCTGCGCCGCGATCAGCATCCACATCGCAAAGCGCATAGATATTATGATGCATGCAACCTTTGATATTGGCCACACCCTTTCCACCGGCGCCTATAAAGCCAATATTCAGCCGTTCACTTGGCGGCAACTGATTTTTATCCGGGAAGGTGGATTTCTTTTCTTTGTTAGCGGCCTGCGCAAGGACGCTGGATGGAACAATATTAAAGGCCGTAACAGCGGCTCCGGCCGCAAGAACACTACGGCGGGATGGATGATTGATTGGACTCATGGAACATCTCCTATTTTGACTCACTAACAAGAAGACGCTACCACAGGAATTTTTAAGACGCAAAACTATCGCCATTCGTGTTTCGGATATCGTCCTTTCAATTCCTTCTTCAACAGGGGATAGGAATTAGCCCAGAACGATTTCATATCCTGCGTCTTTTGCTGGGGGCGCTGATTTGGCGCAAGCGCCTCGACGACGACTGGAATCAGGCCAAAACCGATTCTGGGAGATTCTTTCAGTCCATATAGTTTTTGAATGGTTGCCGAAACGACGGGTGCCTGACCCTGCTCATACCGCACCTTAGCATTCAACCCGCTCGGGAGTGTGATCCGCTCGGGAGCCTGCTTATCGACCAGCTCCAACTGGGCCGCAGACAGCCAGGATTTTACAACCTTCCAAACCGACTTATCTTTGAGGTCCCGTTTACAAACTGCGCCAAGACAGATTTCCTGTACCATCGCTTTTCGCGCCTCGTCATCGATGCCCGGAATTCCATAATCCGGGCAGCCTTCAGCCAGACAATTGACGCGTGCAATCCAGCGCTCTACCTGCTCATCCCATTTATGAAGCGTAAGGCGCTCTGCCAATACTTCCTCAGCGATAAGTTCAGCGGCTTGCTGGAGATCAACTTCCTGCTTCATACTCGCACTGAGCTCTAGACCACGGAACGACTTCCACTCTTTGGAAACAACGCGTTTCAATACCGGATCAAAAATGGCTTCGATTTTATTTTCGATGTCTTCCGGGAATAATTCATCCAGCCAACACTCCGAAATCGCAGTGCACAGATTAAGTCGAACGTTCAAATTACGACCGCCTTCAATTTCAGCAATTTCAGCAACAACAATCAATGTGCTGTCGCGGACAACCGAATCGCGATCAAGATCACCGGCCCGGCCATGCACAATCTCGCAATGAAGCGTTCCCGCATCGCGACGTTTTGCCACTTGATCCGAAAATGCCAAAAGAATGCACTTCTGCAGATCCCCATCGTTGGGCGGCCGGGAGTTGATCATCAGCCCTTCCTTTTTGGCAATTTTCATGAACCGTTCATAAAGCGGCTTCACCTGCCGCGATGCACCACCATGAATCCCCAGCTTGCGGCAGGCATCGACATTATACTGGTTCTTGTCGGCAAACATCCATGCCTGCATCAGTCGTTTAAAATCAGAGATGCCATCTTCATCCAGCAGCTCATCACGATTCCCTCGCGTTTCCTTTCCCTTGTTCCGCTGGAGAATGGAGCGGCCTTGCGTCAGCGCAGCAATCAGACAGGCCTGGCGAACGCATTCATATTCCTGCCCTGCCAGAAGCATACGGGCATAGCGTGGGTGCATCGGAAACGAGACCATCTTTTTCCCGATGGCCGTAAGCAGCCCCTCGTGATCAATGGCTCCGAGATCAGTCAACAAGGTCAACGTTTGCTTTAGCGATTTTGGGTTTGGTTTTTCCAGCCATTCAAACGTTGAAACATCGTTGATGCCGCCCGCTTTGAGCGTCAGTACCACCTCAGAAAGATCGTGCCGCAAGATTTCCGGTAGCTCCTGCCGCGGACGGGCCACATGTTCCTGCTCCGTCCATAGGCGATGGCAGGTTCCCGGAGCAGTACGCCCGGCTCTGCCGGTTCGTTGATCAGCGGAAGCCCGGCTGATGCGCTCAACCAGCAGCGTATCAATGCCGCGATTCGGATCATATTTGGCAATGCGCGCCATACCCGAATCAATCACAATACGGATGCCGTCGATCGTGATGGATGTTTCCGCCACATTCGTGGACACCACGACCTTTCGCTGATTGCATTCCCCGACCGCGGCATCCTGATCGCGGGCAGATAGCTCACCATGCAGCGGCATTACTGTAAAACCTCGGGCGCATTTTTTGGAACGAACCGCTTCAACCGTTCTGGAAATTTCATAACCGCCCGGCATGAAAATCAGCACATCACCTTCCGCGCCGGATTCAATGGCTTGCTCAAATGCAGTTGCGGCGGCTTCCCACATGGAGTGCCGATGAAAATCAATTCGCTTGGTTGAATAGTTAATTTCAACCGGGAACATGCGGCCTTCGCTCTTCAGTTCTTTGCACGGCGCGAGATACTCCCGTAATGGCCCCGCATCGAGCGTGGCTGACATGACAATGATTTTCAGATCCGGTCGCGTTTTCTGAAGGCGTAAAGCGCGCGCGAGTGTGATGTCGCCATAAATATGCCGCTCGTGAAACTCATCGAATATGATTGTCGAAATGCCACGTAGTTCGGAATCCGATAAAAACTGGCGAAGTAAAATCCCTTCCGTCACATACCGAATCTGCGTCTTAGCCGAGACCACACTATCCATACGCACCTGATAGCCTACTTCCCCACCCAATGGTTCGCCGCGTTCGAACGCCACACGTTTCGCCAGCAGACGTGCCGCCAATCTGCGCGGTTGCAGCACTTCGCCGGGACCAATGTTGCCACAATCTAAAACGATCTGTGGCACCTGTGTCGATTTTCCCGAACCTGTCGGTGCTTCGATAATAATGCGGGTTTCTATTTTAAGCGCGTCGGTCAATTCGCCGCGTAGTTCATAGATGGGTAATTTTGCGGGATCCATAGGTGGAGCTATTTCGCTAGTTTTTGCTTACGGTTGAAAGCTGTATGATCGGGTCTGTAGCCGCCAAGGCCTGAATCGTTTCTTCAATCACGCGTTTCCCGTCAGCTTGATCTGCCACCTGAACAATTGCCGCAATGAGGTCATGATAAAAAGCATCATCTCCAGTGAGCCGATGCCAAAAGTTTTGTCCTACAATAACTGGATGATTATTAATATTTTCAAGACTTAAATAGTGTCCGCTTAAATCAGAATGTTCTCCATAAAGAACCCCAATAATCCAATCATCAGGAGGAATCCTAAGGTTATTTGTTCTGGAAAGTCGTTGGATCGCGCCGAAATGCCCATGAATTGTTTGAACGTCATCCCGATTTATAGTGTTTGGTCCCGCTTTCAACTGGCAATATTTCTTCTTCCCATCCACTTGATCTTCAAATTCAATATCAATTCCAGAAGTCGTACTTCCGAAGGAGGATAGCACTTCACTTATAAATTTTTGTACATTCGTTCCGAAAGAAGTCGTAATAGAAGCACCAAGCACACGAGGATAAACCAACGCTTTAGCAATGGTGCCGAGGAACCACTGTTGAGCCTTGTTTAGTATTACCTGTTTGTCCGTCTCATTCATAAAAGCAGTGTTCTGCATCTCACAGCCATTGACAATATCTCTTTTTAAATACGATAAAATAACCATGTATAAGGTTGATCAACCTTAACGGGGGTACAATGAAGGCTTATTATTCGATTTCAGAGGTTGCTGACATGTTATCGGTATCGAAGGAAACACTTCGCAGATGGGACAAGAATGGAAAGTTAAACCCTGTTCGCCATCCGATCAACAACTACAGGGCATATTCTTTCGATTCACTAAAAATATTTGAGCAACTAGGGTTTCTCTTCAAAAAAGAAGGCCGTGATACACCTGAAGATCCCCATCGAAATTTCGGTGTTGTTGAGTTATTTGCCGGAGCAGGCGGTTTAGCTCTGGGTCTGGAAAAGGCAGGGCTGAAATGCAAGCTGCTAAATGAGATTGAGCGCTGGCCTTGCGAAACACTCCGAAAGAACCGTCCACAATGGAATGTAGTCGAACAAGATATCAGCCAATTAGATTTCACTCCTTTTCAGGGGGAAGTTGATGTGGTTACGGGCGGCTTTCCCTGCCAAGCATTTAGCTATGCAGGTAACAAACTTGGATTGAACGATGCCCGCGGCACGCTATTCTATGAATTTGCCCGTGCCGTTCAAGAAATTCAGCCGCTGATCGCACTAGGCGAGAACGTACGCGGATTGGTTAGTCATGAAGAAGGGAGAACACTGGCTGGCATGGTGTCAATTCTGGATGAGATAGGTTATGATGTACTTACACCGCAGGTACTCAAGGCAATCCACTATCGTGTTCCACAAAAGCGTGAACGTCTTTTTCTTATCGCCATCAAGCGCGGAACAGGAATCTCCTTCAACTATCCACAGCCACACAAGGAAATCTATTCGACAAAGGATGCACTCAAGGCCGGACGACTCTACGCGACAGATGTACCCTCTTCACCGGGGCAAGGCTATCCAAAGCGGAAGAAGGAAATCTTAGAAATGATTCCACCCGGCGGATACTGGCGCGATCTGCCGGTCAAAATTCAAAAAGAATATATGCTGAAAAGTTATTATCTCGGCGGAGGCAAGACCGGCATGGCACGGCGCATAAGTTGGGACGAACCAAGCCTGACGCTAACCTGTAGTCCTGCACAAAAACAGACTGAACGCTGTCACCCCGAAGAAACCCGCCCATTCACGGTTCGTGAATATGCTCGCATCCAGACGTTCCCCGACGACTGGGAATTTGTGGGGCCGTTGGGTGCCCAGTATAAGCAAATCGGCAATGCTGTCCCCGTTAACCTCGCTTACCATATGGGCGTCGAACTGGTTCGAGCTTTGAACGAATACCATCGCACTGAACTCTGTCGGCATCCCAAAAAGTTTACCAAAACAGACGATGCAGTAGCTTAGGGGAGTAGAAATACCCGAAGTACCATTTTACCACCCGCTTCGTTAGAGGACACCGAGGAACACAGAAATAGTGAATAACAACCTCCGTGTTCCTCGGAGTCCTCTGTGGTAAAAAAGGATGAACTGAATCGGAAATTCGGGTCCCCTTAGTTCTCTCGCCTAACCCGCTTCAGTTTCTTCGCCAACGTAATACCAGCTTTCATCAACCTTTTCAAAGACGGAGCATTCGTGATGACGGCCGGGACCCGTGTTGGAAATAAATTCGGCGATGAATTCCACATGCCCAAAGCTATCCATCTCGCTTCCGCCCTCTGTTGCGACAATGTGCAGCTTAAGCCATTCGACCTGCTTCATCCACTTGCGGATCGATTTTGCAAGATCGGGGGGACGAAAGTCGGGATGCGTAGTTTCAAGAAGATAGTCCGTTTTCTTCAGCATATAGGCCGTGTATCGCGAGCGCATTAGCTGCTCCGCCGTTTGGGCCTTTCGCTCTCCTGCAATAATTCCGCCACAACATTCTGTAAATTGAGCGCCGCTGCCGCACGGGCATTTATCAAACTTCATTAGTGCTCCTCCATAGGTACCCATCCACCGCCGAGCGCTTTGTAGAGCCGAACCGCATACTGACTTACTATTCCTTCGCTCAACGCGAGTTGCTCCTGAAAGCGTAGCAAGGAACGTTGCGCATCGAGCACATTACTAAAATCGGATAACCCACTACGATAGCGATCGGCCGAAAGTTCTTCTGCCGCTTTAGCGGCATCAACGGCGAGCGTCAGCGAAGCGCGGCGCTCCTTTTCTTTCTCATAATCGGACAGTGCATTGCGGACTTCGCGCACGGCATTCAAAACGGCTGATTCATAGCGTTGCAGGTATTGCTCCTGAATCGCTTCTTGCGCCTTAATATTATTGCGGATCGAGCCGGAATTAAAAATCGGCCAGCGCACACCCGGGATAATGTTATAGCCCTGGCTCCCGGAACTGAACAGCGTGGCTGCACTCAATGACTCCACACCGATTGAGCCGGTTAGCGAGAACTTTGGATACAACTCTGCAACCGATTCGCCAACCCGTGCGGTCTGGGCGGCGAGTTCGCGTTCGGCACGGGCCACATCGGGACGGCGGCGCAGTACGTCAGCAGGAATGCCGGCGACCTCTAGATTCGATTGAGGAATGGCATTTAGATCGGGGATCTTCAACCGTCCAGGCATTTCACCCAACAGAACGGACAGCGCATTCCGGCTTGCTTCAAGTCCTGCCTCCAGCAGTGGCACAGCCGCGCGGGTACTTTCCAGATTATAACGGGCCTGCTGCATGGATAGCTCGTTACTTAACCCGGTTTTCCAGCGGTCATTCAGAATGTCATAGGTGAGCTGCTGCGTTTCCAAATTCGACTGGGCAACGCTCAGCCGGTGCTGAAAGGTACGGACACTCAAATAGGCCTGTGCCGTTTCCGAAGCAACGGTTACACGTACATCACTAAGACTGATTTGCATCGCATCCCAGTCGGCTGATGCGGCTTCAACCGCGCGACGGGTTCCGCCGAAAACATCAATTTCCCAGGCCGCGTCAAACCCGGCACTATAGCGCGTATCACTCCCGCTGAATGCGAAGGTGTTATCCGATGTTTGAAAGGTATTCGCTGAGGCCCCCAAATCCACCGTCGGACCATATGCTGCTTTGGCTATGCCGAGCTGAGCACGTGCCTGCCGGACACGGGCGATTGCAATTTTCAGGTCATGGTTATTTTCAAGCGCACGCTGCACTACGTCTGTCAGGGTCGGATCATTAAACTGATTCCACCACTCGGCAATATCAACTGCATTGGTTTCGGCCTGCGGAACATTAGGCAAATCCGGCGGTTCATAATCCGGTCCTACCGACGGCAATGAAGAACAGCCTCCGATAAAAAACGGAAGCAACAACAGCAAGACGAGCAATTGCATGCCACCGATTTTGATCCGAAGTCCGTGCGTCTTTTCACGAATCGTCTGAAACAGAACATAGAGCGCCGGCACCATGATGATACCAAATAACGTAGCCGCCAGCATACCGAAGAACACGGTTGTGCCAATCGCCTTTCGGCTGGCGGACCCCGCTCCTTCCGCAAACATCATCGGCAGTACGCCGAGAATGAAGGTAAAGGCCGTCATCAATACCGCACGGAAGCGCTGGCGTGCGCCATCGGCTGCGGCATCGACAATCGACATACCCTCTTCGCGCCGGACCTTTGAAAACTCTACGATCAAAATCGCATTTTTACTCGCCAGCCCAACCAGCAGAATCAGTCCGAGCTGGGCATAGATGCTAAGCGGCAACTTAAATACCATTAGACCGGCCAGCGCTCCAACCACAGCAATGACCGTTGAGAAGATTACCGGAAGCGGAGTCGACCAACTCTCGTACTGCGCCACCAAAAAAAGGTACGCAAAAATCACGGCCAGCATCAAAAGGATATTAGTCGTTCCGGAAACATTTGCTTCCTGATAACTCATGCCGGACCAATCGAACGTATATCCTTCCGGCAAGGTCTGCTCGGCAATTTCCTTCGCCTTGATCATCGCATCGCCACTGCTGACATACGGCATTAACATGGCCGTGACTCCCGCGGCAGTAAATTTGTTGTAGCGTTCCACCATGCGGGGGGCGAGTGTCGTTTTCACCTCAACCAAACTGCCGATCGGCACCATGTCTCCCGTCCGGCTTTTTACATGTATTTTATCTAACGCCGCGACATCTTTACGAAATGGCCAGTCGGCCTGCACGGTTGCCCGGTTAACCTGGCCATCAAAATTGACGTCGTTCACATACATAGAACCGAGGTAGTTTTGTAACGCACTGAAGATGGCGCTAACCTCTACATTCATGAGCGAAGCCTTAACGCGGTCTACATCCAAAAAGAGATGCGGTGTGCTGGCAGAATAGGCGCTGAAGGCAAACATAACTTCGGGCGCCATGTTTAACTGCAACAGGAAATTATTCATGACGGCCTGCAGTTTTTGCGGATCCGGATCGTCGATGGCCTGCAGCTTGATGTCTAAACCAGAGCTTACGCCCAACCCCATAATCGCGGGCGGCACGAAGAGATTTAACTGCGCACCGGGTTCCATGAATAAGCGGCCCTGTAATTTTTGCTGGATGGCCAGGATCTGTAGCTCGGGGTCCTTGCGTTTACTCCAGTTATCCAGACCAAACATGAAGAAGGCGACATTCTCGGCGGAGCCGCCCATCATACTGAAACCGGTAACTTGAATCGTGTATTGTACCCCGTCCTCGTCTTTGAGTGGTGTGACAACCTCGTCCAGTAAGGCTTCGGTTCGAGCGCGTGTCGCCCCTTCGGGAAGTTGCACCATACCGAAAATTATGCCAGCGTCTTCATCGGGAAGGAATGCGCTTGAACTCATAGAGAACAGATAATAGCCCGTTCCAAATCCACCTATCAGAATCAGCGCAGTGATTGCAAGTCGACGTGCAAGACCGGTACTGATGGAAACATAGCGCTCCCGACCTCGGGTCAAAAACGTATTGAACCAATGTAAGGGCCCGTGTTTTTTATGTTTAACCCGTTTCAGCATGGTTGCGCACAATGCCGGACTCAAGGTCAGCGCATTGATGGTTGAGAAAATAACCGCCGCTGAAATCGTGACCGCAAACTGTTGGTAAATTTTTCCGGTGATTCCCGACATGAAACCGATCGGAACAAAGATGGAAAGCAGCACCAGCGTGGTGGCAATCACCGCGCCGCTCACTTCTTCCATGGCTTTGATTGAAGCCGCCTTAGGTTCAAGCCCATCGTGTTCCATCAATTCAAGGACGCGCTCCACCACCACAATGGCATCGTCCACCACCAATCCGATAGCCAGAATCAATCCAAACAAGGTCAGTGTATTGATGCTGTATCCCAGAGCCGCAAGAACCAGAAACGTGGCGCATAGCGAAACCGGAATGGTGAGTGCCGGTATCAGTGTTGCGCGCCAATCCTGCAGAAATACATAACACACGATGACCACGAGCAGGAACGTGAGCCCTAAGGTCATCATGATTTCTTTGATGCTGGTACGGACAAATTCCGTTGCATCGTAGGGCAGAATGGTTTCCAGACCTTCCGGATAATTCTTTCCCATACGATCCAACTCGCCTTGAATCGTTGTCATCGTATCCAACGCATTGGAGCCCGGCGCACGGGTCATTCCGATGGCAACGCAACGTCCGCCGTTGTATTTGGCAGAGAACAAATAATTATCCGCTCCCTTTTCAATGCGGGCAACGTCGCGCAGATAGACAACCGCGCCGTTCATTCCTGTACGTACGACAATATTACCGAATTCTTTCGGCGAATTCAGACGACCCTGCGTTTTAAGCGTGTAGGAAACCTGCCCTGAATTATCATCCGGTGCGGTGCCGATCGAACCGATCGAGGCCTGAACATTTTGCGACCGAATGGCGGAAACCACTTCCTCCGAGCTGATGCTTAATGCCGTTAGGCGATCTGCATCCATCCAGATGCGCATGCTGTAGCGCGGTCCATAGACCTGTGCCCGGCTGATTCCGGGAATACGTTCCAATACGGGTTGAATAATCTTATAGGTGTAATCACTCAGGAACAGTTCATCGCGGGAATTATCCGGAGAACGGATAATCATGAAACCCAGCATGTCCGCCGATTCCGTTTCTACCGTCACACCTTGCTGCACCACCTCGCGCGGCAGGATGGGTTCAGCCTGAGCTACCCGGTTCTGTACTTTAACTTGTGCCATGTCCGGATCCGTTCCGACAGCAAAGGTGACCGTCAGCGCATAGCCGCCGGAATTGTCGGAGGAGGAAGACATATAGAGCATGTCTTCCACTCCGTTAACGGCATCCTCAATCGGCCCCGCAACGGTATTGGCCAGCACTTCCGCGCCAGCACCGGGATACATAGCCCTCACCACAATCTGTGGCGGGGTCACTTGTGGATACTGTGTGATCGGCAAGGAAAAGATCGAGACGATCCCCGCCAGCATCAGCACAATGGCAACTACGCCCGCCAATCGGGGACGTTCGATGAAGGTGCGGGAAATCATGGCAAAACCTCCTGCATCATAACGGTTGCCATCATGCCCGGCTGTACCTTCTGCAGTCCTTCAACGACAATGCGGTCCCCAACGCTCAATCCTGCAACCGCGACGATGTCGGTTTCAATCGTGCTGCCCAACTCAACGCGTGCTGTTCCGACCTGTCCCTCTTCGTTGACGGTTAAAACATAAGATCCTTGCAGATCAATCAGGACGGCCCGTTGCGGAATACGAATGCCCACAAGGCGTTCGGGTTGGCCGAGCATGATGGTGGCGTAACCGCCAGCAACTAGAAGCTCGTTCGGATTATTAAACAGGTAGCGGACGGCCAGGGTACCGGTTTTCGAGTTCATGGTATTGTCATCAAAATCCTTTTTACCGACGACCGGAAGTATCACACCATTGGGTAACTTAACGTGGGCGACCATACCATCAGCCTCGCCGTCCAATATCTTGCGGCGGAGATTCAGATAAGCACGGTCGGTCATGGAAAACACCACCCGAATCGGGTCCGTTTGAACAAGGTGTGCAAGAATATCCGCGGCTGAATTCACATAGTTTCCCTTGGTGAGCATCGCCGCCCCGATGCGTCCGCTAATGGGCGCGCGGATTTCAGCATATGCCAAATCAATCTTCGCCAGATTCAAGTTTGCTTCTGCCTGCTTCAGGTCGGCCACGGCCTGCAGATGATCACTTTCTGCCGTATCGAGATCGGCCTGGGAGACACTGCGTTCACTGGCTTCATGCATCCGTTCCAGAAATTTTACAGACCGATTCACTTCCGCCTGAAATCGGGAGAGTTCTGCTTCGCGAACTTCGACGAGGGCCTCATATTGGTTTTGATCAATTGAGAACAGCAAATCGCCAGCCTCAACGAAGGCCCCTTCTGTAAAGTGGACGGCATCCAGATATCCTGAAACTTCGGACCGCACCATGACCTGCTGAACGGGTTCTACAACAGCAATATATTCGTCCAGCATATCCAGCGGCATTTCCTTCAGGAGAATGGCTTTCACGGCGGGCGGCGGCATGTCGCCGAATCCCATCATACCGGCGGGCGATTCGCCGGCGGGCATTAGACCTCGAATAAAAAAACCCAAGCTGATCGCTGCAATGAATCCAATAAATATACCAATTTTTTTGAGCATGATCTGATCTCCCTTCGTTACTTCGCTTTATCTTCCGGTAATCCAAGTACCAACTGCGCCTGGCGCACGAGTAAATCTTCCATCTTCTGCAGATAGGCTTCCGAATAATGATCTGTCTTCATTAATTTCAACATCGCCTTCATATAATCGGCATGAGCAAAAATCGGCATTTTCATGAGAAAGGTATGGAGGTGGATTTCATCGTTATCCATTTTCGGATTGATGATTCTTAAGAAACGGGCCATTGCTTCGATGCCGGACTCCATGACCTCTTTGTGAAAGATGTCATACAAATGGTCATCGCGCTGAAGCAGTTGATACATAACCGGTACGTGCCAAGCAGGACGATCCGAACGAAACATATCCGTGATTTCACTTTCAATAATCCATCGAACGATTCCGGACAACTGTTCGGGTGTTGAAGATGCATCCAGACTATTGAAGGCTTCATCCTGTCCCTCATGGCAACAACCGCCCATCGCTTCGCGGATCACCGCCTCGAACAGGCCATCCTTTCCGCCAAAATGATAATGGATACTCCCAATGTTTTCGCCGGAACGATCTGCCACAGCCCGGGTGGTTACATTGGTAAATCCCAATTCGGCTGCCAACTCGCCTGCCGCATGGATGATGGTAGTTTTAGTCGAATCGCTGGAACTGTAGGTCGTCATGGAATGCCTTTTTTTAATCAAGCGGCCAAATTTAATCAGATGATTAATTTAGTCAATCGATTAAATTTCAGGCGCGTTACAAAATCTCGGCAGCACTCAATGAGACGCGTTATTTAAGCTTCGAGCGCTTCGGCCGTTTTTTCCCACTGGGCTTCCAAGGATTGGATCTCGGATTGGATTTTGGATAATCGCGTGTTGATGGTGGCAAAGTCGGCATCACGGCGGGACATCATTTCTTCGGAGAGGGCGACTTGCTCCTCCGTGAGCTTTTCGATCTTGTTCTCGATCTTCTTTAGCACTTTTTCCGCCTCTCGCTGCTGGGCACGGGCTTTTCGTGCATCTTTGCCCTTTGGAGCTGCAACGGCCGCCGTATCGGTAGAATTATTAACCGAAGCTGCTGCTACAGGTGCCCGGCCTTCTATCTTTTCCAGATAATAATCATATCCGCCGGGATAACGCGTTACGCCCGTTTGATCGATGGCGATGATCTGGTCGGCAATGTTTCGAATAAAAGTGACATCATGGCTGACCACGCAAACCGCCCCTTTGTATTCTTTCAATGCCGTTTCCAGCGCTTCGCGTCCATTGACATCGAGGTGGGTGGTCGGCTCGTCGAGCAGCAGAAAGTTGGGCGGATTGATAAATAGACGGGCAAAGGCGAGACGGATCTTTTCGCCGCCACTGAGGATTTCGCATCGCTTCGAAATGGAATCGCCGCTAAAGCCGAATCCGCCGAGCAGTTTTCGGACATCGGATTCGGAGGCGGCTGGATTGCCGTCTTTTACAATGTGGTAAACGCTCTTTTCCGGCGGCATGGTTTCCGCAAAGTCCTGACTCTGATAACCAACGACCACTTTATGTCCCAGTATGCGCGTACCTTTACTTAGCGGCAATGCACCCGCCAACGATCGCAGCAACGTGGTTTTTCCCATTCCGTTATAGCCGACAAAGCCAACCTTTTCACCACGATTGATATTCACGTCCAGATCTTTGAAAATCCAGCGTTCCTGATCGTAGGTGAGTCCGGATTTTTCGAGGCGGATCATCTCGTGCCCGGAATGGGGAGGATCGCCGATTCTGATTTTTGATAGATTGGCAAGGGTTGCAGGGGCTTCCAGCCTTTCGATTTTTTCCAGCTGCTTGATACGGCTTTGTACCTGCGCAGCTTTTGTTGCTTTGGCGCGGAAGCGGCGGATAAAACTTTCGATCTGCTCAATTTCGCGGTCCTGATTTTTCTTGGCGGCAAGTTGATGATAGATCCGGTCTTCACGTTCTTTCAGGTAATAATCATAACCGCCCTGATAGCGCGTGGCATTGCCGCCGGCAATTTCGAGCGTAATGGTGACGAGCGAACGGAGCAGAAAACGGTCATGCGAAATCAGCAGCATGGTGCCTTCATACGCGCGCAGGAATTTCTGTAGCCATTCCACTGCCGGTAAGTCGAGAAAGTTGGACGGTTCGTCGAGCATCAGCAAATCCGGATTGGCGATCAGGGTACGGGCCAACTCGGCTCGCATCTGCCATCCACCGGAAAACGAGGTGAAGGGTTTTGTGAATTCCTCCACCTTGAATCCCAGACCGCAAAGGGCTGCCTCCGCACGGGCACGCATTTCATAACCGCCCAAATACTCGTAGTCGTGCTGCAAGGTTCCAATCTGTTTTAGAGCCCTCGCCTTTTCATCAGGAGAAAAGGACTCCATCTTGTGCTCCAGCTCGTGGATGCGGGCCGGAATGGTTTTGAGCTCGGGGATCGAGTCTTCGGTGTAATCCAACAGGTTCAGTTCAACCGCATGGGGATTGAGCTGCTGATGAAGATAGCCAATCCGGCAGTGCTTCGGAATGGCGATGTCACCCTTGTCCGCTTCGATATCGCCGCCAATCAGACTGAAGATGGTCGACTTGCCCGCCCCGTTAGGGCCCACAATACCGATCCGTTCACCGGCATTAATCCGGAACGTCACCGCTTTCAGCACATCCTGCGTGCCGAATTGTTTACTCACCTGTATAAAATCAATCATCTGTAATTATTCCAAAGGCAGGAAAACATACCGATTTAGCAAATCAAGTTCCAGACCTTGGAGCAACAATATCGATTCTGTCCCTTTCGCTTCGGAGCAACGTTCACAAGCAAAACAAATACATGCCCGATAATTCATATGTTCATATTAACATATGTTTATATAGACATACATTAGTCCTCATGAAACCAATCAAACCAAATCCAGGCGGCCAACTTGCACCCGAGGAAATTCTCGGCAGAGATAAACTCATTACTGAACTATGGGATATCCTCGAAGGGCGGAACATCTATATGAATGACCTCCGGCGCATCGGAAAAACGATGATACTTAGGAAAATGGAGGCCGAACCCCGAACAGGCTGGCTGGTAATGAAACGGGATCTAGGCGGCATTAAAACAGCGGCAGCGTTCGCCACTCAGGTTTATCGCGATACCCTCGGAAAACTAGGCACTAAAAAGCAAGTTTTGCGACGCATGAGTGACCTGCTGGACCAGTCCTCTGGTGCCCAGATTGCAGGCATCCTCATGCTCCCGGATGGAAGGGCGGCTCCATGGATGGAAGTCCTAAGCCGAACGTTCGCTGATTTGCACGAGGAATACGCAAACGGAAATGAGCGGCTGGTATTTCTTTGGGATGAATTCCCTTTCTTGATCGATAACATTCGCGTTACGGAAGGCGCGCAAACCGCTATGGATGTGTTGGATGTCCTACGCTCACTCAGTCAGGACTACGATAGTATTCGCCTTTTACTAACAGGCTCGGTAGGCATACACCACGTGCTGGAACGACTGCAGGAAGAGGGCTACAACGGATCGCCGTTAAATACATTCGAGCGCAAGTCTCCGGGACCCTTAGCTCATGAGGAAGCAGTTAGACTCGCTAAGCACCTGATTGAAGGAGCCAAGCTCAAAACGTCCAACCCGTCTGCACTCGCCGAAGCAGCAGCAACGTTGGCAGGCGACGTTCCTTTCTATATTCACCGACTGATTTCGCGCGCGCCGAAAGACGTTGATACAACCCCCGAAATCCTAACCACCCTTCTTGAGCGCGAGCTATGCGCAACTGATGACGACTGGAATCTGGAGCACTATCGTAAAAGACTAAGCACCTATTACCCCGGCAAGGGAGACGAATCCATTATTTTGATCATTCTCGATCACATTGCGACTGCGAAAGAAAACAGCCTCCCACTGCCAGAAATCGTCAATGCGTTAAACCCCTCCATCTCTGGCGGAGCCGATCAGGATCGGGTACGTCAGCTGCTTAAGCTTCTCGTAAAGGATCACTATCTGACGCAGGAGGGCGACGGCTCCTCATTCCGGCTCAAGCTTGTTCAACATTGGTGGATGCTCGACCGGGATCTCTCCAACACTCAAGCGGAGGAACGCGCATGACACGCGAAATATTTATCTCCCGTTATTCGCCAAACCGAACCAATCCCGAAGATCTGGAGGCCATCACCGTTCAGCGGGAGGAACTTCTTTCCAGTGCCGTCGAATCCATTCGAACAAGCGTCCTGACAGAAAGCAAACACCATCTATTGTTTGTGGGACCGCGCGGCTCAGGTAAGACGCATTCCATTACCTTAATCCACCACCGCATCTGCAAAATGGAAGACCTCAAGCCAAACCTGCGCATCGCCTGGCTCAATGAAGATGAAACCAGCGACACGTTGCTGGCCCTTCTGCTACGCATCCACCGGACACTCTCCTTCGGATATCCAGAGGAGTTCCCGCCCGAGTCGCTTGAAACCATCCTCGATCTCACCGACCGCGATGCAGCAACCGATGCAGCAACCGATCTTCTGCTCCAGCAACTAGGCAACCGCACCTTGTTCATTATGCTGAAAAATCTTGATGCCCTGTTCCGGGACATGACCGGGATTGAGCAAAAACGCTGGCGAGCCCTGATCCAAAATCACCCTCAATTCTGCACCCTTGCAACCGCACAACGTTTATTCAATGGGGTTTCCAGCCAAGACGAACCCTTCTTCGGATTCTTCCAAATCACCCACCTGCACCCCTTCAAGGTTGATGATGCCACCGATTTGCTGATCAAGCTTGCCCGCCTCAAAGACGACCCCGACCTAGCGGACTGCATCAACTCCCCCCGCGGACGCGCCCGCATCCGCGCACTCCATCACCTTACCGGCGGCAACCAGCGACTCTTCATCATCCTCTCCGACTTCATCGACCGCGATTCCCTCGAGGAACTCGTTGGTCCCTTCGAAGAACTCGTTGATGAACAATTGACCCCCTACTATCAGGAACGACTCCGCTGGCTACCCACACTCCAGCGCAAGATCGTCGAATTCCTGTGTTCCGCGCACAAGCCTATGCCGGTTAAAGAAATCGCACGCCAACTCTTCGCCACCCATCCAACCATTGCCGGACAACTTCGGGATCTGCGCAAAATGGGTTACGTTACATCGAACCAACGCGGTCGCGAATCGCTCTACGAACTTTCCGAACCGCTCATGCGCCTAAGTTCCCAAGTTAAGGACGCCAAAGGCCGCACTCCCCTGCGCCTCTTCGTGTCCTAGCAGATGAAACAGGACTTTCGGATGACCGTCTAAACCTCGGCGTAGCCCTAGCTTTACATGGTTTTCGCAACGAGTCCCTAAACCCATTCGCAGATGTAATTGCCTCCATAAAATCTTCGAAACACGAGATTGCAGACGCCCTCTTCAACAGGGGAAGAGCACATGACCTGCTAGGTAAAACAGCCGAAGCAATTGCAGATTACAATAGCATAATTGAGATGAAAGGTGCCTCGGTCATGCAAACTGCAAGGGCACTTATTAATCGTGGGAGTATTTTAGGCCGCCTCGGTAAAATGAATGATGCTATTGCAGATCTCAGCACCCTTATCGACATGCAAGAAGCACCGACTGAGCTCATAGCCCTTGCATATAATAATCGTGGATTCACTCACCAACTTCTCGGGAACTCCGAAGAAGCCATCATTAATTTCAGTGCCGTTATTGAGTTTGAACATGCCCCCACAAACTTGATTGCTCAGGCACTCGTGAACCGAGGGTTTGAATATGGCACACTTGGAAAGGTAGATAAAATGATTGCCGACTACAGGGCGGCTATGCAGTTCGAAGACGCGAGTGCTCAAGTCATATCATACGCGTCATATTCTCTTTCGAGAAATGCCATGCTACAAGGCGATTGGACTACGGCATTTGATCTACTGCAACGAGTACACGTATCGACCGACGAGAGACTTCGCCACTGGTTCAGCGAGGATAGTACCGACTTAATCCACACTATATTCGAATCGGGGCAGAATGCGGAGGCATGGCGCCCTAAACTCGACCAGTTTGTAAAAATCTATTCCAACAACGGAGTGCTTGTGGAGCTGTCAACAGGACTGGTGGCTAGCATCTCATGGCTTGAAGGATGCACAATATCAACAGACGGCCTATCGGCCTGGGGCGATCTTTGGAAAGAATACAGCAAAACCTACCCGGAACTTGAACTCGGCGCGCGCCTTCTTAAAACCGGCATCGCCTATCTGACCTCTGGAAAAGATATCACTACGCTACTTGAGCTTCCGAAAGAAGAGCGCCGCCTTCTTGCCCAGGCACTCGGGTTGGATTCCATGGATGATGAAGAGTAATCCTGGAATTCTGATCCTGATTAAAAAAGCGTCACGGGCTCATGCGGCGGCGCGATATGAGCGCAAATGATGTGCCGATCCACGAAGTGGATCGGCGCTATCGAAACTAGTCTCCACTGAGAAGGTTACCCACGGTTCCAAGGATGGAACCCTCGCCTTTGCTGGTTCCTCCCGCCGAAGGCGCGTGCGCAAGAATCCGGTCGCACATGCGGGAAAAGGGCAGACTTTGCAGGTAGACCTTGCCGGTGCCACGCAACGTGGCGAGGAACAAGCCTTCCCCGCCGAAGAACATCGACTTCAAGTTTCCGGCGCGTTCGATGGAATAGTCGATACCGTCCGTAAAGCCCACGATGCAACCCGTGTCGACGCGCAAGGTATCGTTATCGAGATCAATGCACTGCAGCGTTCCGCCAGCATGCAGAAAGGCTAGACCATCTCCTTCGAGTTTTTGAAGGATAAACCCCTCGCCGCCAAAAAATCCAGCACCCAGTTTTTTGGTGAAGGCGATACCGATTTTCGTTCCCTTCGCCGCACACAAAAACGCATCCTTCTGACAGAGCAACCGCCCGCCATGTTTCGCGAGATCGACCGGAACAATACTTCCGGGATACGGCGCCGAAAATGCAACCTGGCTCTTGGAGTTCCCTTGATTCGAGAAGTGAGTCATAAACAGGGATTCCCCCGTCAACATGCGCTTTCCGGCTCCCAGAAACTTGCCGAACATGCCTTCGGTCGGTGCCGATCCATCCCCCATCTTGGTTTCAAAAACAATGCCGTCGCGCATGTAGTTCATTGCACCGGCTTCGGCGACCACCACTTCGCCTGGGTCGAGTTCAATTTCAACCACCTGCATATCGTTCCCAAAAATTTTATAATCAACTTCGTGGCTTTGCATGCGAATCCCCTTTGGCTTATTGCTCAATCTGCGAATAAAAAGCGGAGTATAGAATGTCCACGTTCCGCATCAAATAAAAATCTGGTGCAGACGAACCTACACACCAAAACGTAAAAAGCCCCGACCGGAAGCCGGTCGGGGCTGGAAATGGAGCGAGCGAAGAGATTCGAACTCTCGACAGCCACCTTGGCAAGGTGAAGCTCTACCACTGAGCTACGCTCGCATATAAATGCGTTTTGTTTCCCGCCCGCCTTCGCAAAAGCTAAGGCGTGGCACTTTTCCGCATAGCGAAAAAGTGGCGGAGAGGGCGGGATTCGAACCCGCGGTGCACTTACGCGCACACTCGCTTTCCAGGCGAGCTCCTTAAACCACTCAGACACCTCTCCTGAACTTGGAACAAGTCGGGAAAGCTACACACTTCGATTGGGGAAATCAACCGGGTTTATTAGGAAATAATATAGAAACATTGATCGAAACTATTAATCAAATTCGCAAGAGGCGGAATAGGATTTGGCATTTGGCACTGAAGTTGCTTTTGTGTACACAATGAAAACAGGACGTACAGGATTAGCGTGGGCATACCTTCTATTGATGGTCGTACTTCCGTTTACTCACCTTCTTATGGATTCCCACGGGAATTCAGAGCAGGTGGTCACGTCCTGTTGCGATCACAGCGAAGAGCAAAAACCCCAACAGGATGATCATTCGTCGCACAAATCGTGTTTGCTCTGCGAATTGCTGGCCCTATCTGCAACAACACCGGAAACGTTTCCCCCATTATATACCACCTTCCTGCTTACTCCCGCTTTTCCAACCCCCACACTGGTTTATCGTGCTGAATATTGCCTTTTCAGCCATGCGCGCGCTCCTCCGTTAACGACTGTGTAGACATCAACACCCTTAGCCTGCTTTCGCAGGGACATACCGTCGAATTCAAGAAACGGAGAATCCAGTGAACTCAATTTATATACAGATCCTATTGTCGGCAGTCATCGCTCTCGGCATACACGCAGAAGAACACGACCACCACGAACATGATCACGAAGAAAACCTGATCGGAAAGCTTAATCCAGGCGTCTCGGCGGTCATCGATGCCCTCTACTATAATGAGAACTCGAAAGACGGGCTTGGGAACATCAAGGATGAGATGCCGGGCTTCGGCCATCCAGCTCATGGGGACGAAGAGCATGCTCATGGGAACGAAAACGGCTTCAACCTTAGGGAAGTCGAGGTTACGCTTACGGCTGAATTGGACGGAATTCTCAATGCCGAAACAACGCTGGCCTTCGCACCCCATGAAATCGAACTTGAGACGGCATTCGTCGAAACCACAGGGCTTTCTGGCGGACTTGCGCTGAAAGGCGGTAAGTTCTTCAGCGATTTCGGCATTGTCAACAAGCAGCATCCACATGAGTGGGCTTTCACCGATCAACCCCTAATCTATGAATTGACCCTCGGGGATCACGGATTGAACGAATTGGGTTTACAAGCTTCCTGGACGGCTCCGCTGCCCTTTTACTTAAAGGTAGGTGTTGAGGCGCTTCAGGGTGAAAATGAAGCCTTGTTCGCACAGGAAGACGATTCCAACCTGCCCAGCCACAGCGGGCCCCGTCTGGGCGTGGCATGGCTCAAGACCGGCCCCGATCTGGGACATCGGCATACACTGGAATTCGGCCTGTTTGGCGGCCAGGGTACGCACCAGGAAATCCACGAAGAAACGGCTGGTACGAATAATTACTTTGACGGAAACAGCTATTTTGCAGGCGGAGACCTGCTCTACCATCTGCACGCACATGGAGAGCAGGGACAGGGCGACTTCGTGCTACAAGCTGAATACTTCCAACAAAACAAGGCGCTCGATCTACTGGCATCTGACGATTCCGGCACCACGCCCGGCGGGAATCTTGATTCCAACCAGGATGGTTATTACCTGCAGGGGCTCTATGGCTTTCTACCTAAATGGCGGGGTGGCTTACGATGGGATCAGGTCGGATTGATCAATGAAGTAAAGGAATCCGACGCCCCAGACGAATCGTTCGGAGATAGCTGGAGGGCGACGGCCATGCTTGATTTTAACCCAATACCGAGCACCTTAATCAGGCTGCAGGCCAGTAATGGAGACTATGAGACGGCAACCGGAACACAAAACGTGTGGGAAGGTTATGTCCAGATTGTCGTTACCATTGGCTCCCACAAACATGCCGACGAACATGCCTGCAGCGGGCATTAAGTCGTCTGGTTATACCGCGCTTCGAGTGCCTGCTGGACAGACGATGGCACAAACTGGGAGATATCCCCGCCGAGCCTTGAAACTTCGCGAACATTGCTGGAGCTGACATAGCTATAGTCCTGCTTGGGCATCAGGAAGAGCGTTTCAATTTGCGGCTTGAGCTTGCGATTGGTCAGAGCCATCTGAAACTCATATTCAAAATCGGAAAAGGCGCGCAGACCGCGGATAATAACATGAATATTTTTTGATTCTGCAAAGTCCACCAACAGTCCATCAAAACAGTCGACTTCGATGCCCTTAAGGTGGGCGGTTGATTGCTGAACCAGATCAATCCGTTCTTCCAGACTGAAGAGCGGATTTTTCCCCGGGTTGTTCGCTACGCCAATCACAACACGGGGGAAAATACGGGATGCCCGCTCAATAACATCCAAATGGCCCAGGGTTATGGGATCGAATGTTCCGGCACACATGGCTGCTTTGTTCATGATTCTTCCTCTGAATTCAGTTTGAGTTTCAGCACACGCGTCTTCCCGTATTTTTTATCGCGCAGCACCTTCCAGCTATCGGGAATTTCGATCGACCCCCTGGAACGCAACTCGTACACCAGGATTCCATCCGCTGTCAAAACCGAATGCTCCGCAATCCCATTCAGGGTATCGGAAAATGCGTTGGGTAAATCGTAAGGTGGGTCGGCTAGAATCAAATCGAACGATTCCCCTACTCGAGCCAGCCATGTAACAGCATCGGCCTTAATGCATCGGGTTTTACCCAGATCCTCGCTTTCCATCGATTGAATGTTGTTCTGCAATATGCTCGAAACCCTGGAATGCTGCTCCACAAAAGTTACTGAATCCGCACCCCGACTCCAGGCTTCCATGCCCAATGCCCCGGACCCCGCAAATAAATCGAGCACCTTCAGTTCTTCGCATTTTCCGCCTAACGATGAAAAAATCGCTTCGCGCACCGATTCCATCGTGGGCCTTACTTCCTCGCTCGGCACCTCAAAGCGCCGGTTACGTAATATACCACTCGTTATTCTCATTTGCGCACCGTATCGGATGTTCTGAAAGTTGGAAATACGAATAGATGCCGTGCCTCGACAAAGTGGACTGTAAACTAAAATGCCCAACATTCGTTGAATGCTGGATATCTCATGCCGCCAACTCCTCAACACTATGTTGCTGGGTTCCAGTATTTCCGGTACCGTCGGACATATACCGTCTAGCACCGATTCTTCCTAGACTTGTAGGTTTTCCGCACAGCAAAAATTAGTTACTCAACATGGAAGCCGACAGAGCAGGAAGACCGATGCCTCCAGCAGGTGAGCCTGCGATATCGCGAGTGGACTGCGCATCGAGGAGTACGATGACGAGCAGCAGTAAAACGGTGCTCACCCCGACAATCGAAAATAGTGAAATGAGTATTTTTAACATTCTTTCGTTCATGTACATCTCAATTTGTTGGCAAACCTAATTACAAGAGACAACGGACTGCCGTCATCACCAGAGCGTTGTACTGAAAGCAGAAATCATGCCGTAGAAGCAGTAAAGACACTAAAAAGCACGCGCCGTTCCCGGCTCGCACGTCACGAATCACGTTTCACTTATCATTTCAAGGCATCGGCAGGCCATCCATGGAAGCCTGCGACCTTTCAAGCAGCTCGTCGGGAAGCGGATAGTCCTGCAGATTTCCATCAAGGAATGCTTCATAGCCCTTCAGGTCCATAAGGCCGTGGCCGAACCAGTTCATGAGAATGGTCTTTTCCTTGCCTTCTTCCTTAGCCAGCTTTGCCTCACGGATCGTCTGCGCAATGGCATGCGAGGTTTCTGGCGCGGGAATGAATCCTTCCGTTCGTGCAAACTGGATGGCGGCCTGATAACACTCGGTTTGGCCAATGGCGGACGCCTCGACCTGCCCTTCCATCAACGCTGCGATTTTTAAATCTTCAGAAATAATGCTTAAAAGTCGGGAATAAGTTCGCCGCCCAGCCCTCGCATATTCACCGAACTCCTCTTTCAGTCCCTATACCGCAATAAGTGAAGATTTGTTTGAGCAGGTCTTTAATGATGACGCCCTCAGACCGGAACTCCCGGAAGGAACAAATCTGGATTCAGTTAATTACATCAGCATCTGGTGCGTTGCAGCAAACCTCAGCTTCGGCGACGGACCTTTTCAGTAATAAAACAAAATATCCGGGAATAAATAATCTTCCCGGATCTCATACCTACAGTAAGGGCGGACGGTCTGCCCGATGAATGATTCACAATAGAAGGAGTAGAACGATGAAAGCACAGAAATTGACACTGTTTGCCGGGCTGGTAATGGGAATCACTGCAACGATAGCATCTGCAGATTGTAAAGGAGGCTATCTTTGGACTCCGGGAGGCACGACGATTAAGATCACTGCGGGAGATGGCATTGCGGATCCTTTTACCGTTTACCCCCGCCACGTGCAGAGCCAGAATTTTGCCTTTGTTATCACCGACAATGATTCCAACGTGCTGGCATACCCTCCGGGCAACACCTTTGATCTGGAAGGCGCGGGCGAAGGAATATGCCGGGTGTACGGTGTGGCCTATGCGGGAGATCTGGATATGCAAACCGGTGTTTCCGTACATAGCCTGTCTGCCAGCGAATGTATCGCCGTTTCCCGCAATCATATCACTGTGGTCCGCAAAGCCGTAAAAACGGTGAATGGAGGATGGATCATCAGCGATAGCCGTGGTCGTTCTACCGTGCACATCAACCTGAGCGATCCCTACCCGATCCGGGCCTATACAACAAGCAAGGCTGCCCCAGATTCCAGTTATGCGTATGTAATCACCGACTACAAGGGCAATGTACTGGCCTTTCCGCCTGCTAACCAATTCGACTTCAGTGGTGCTCCGGTCGGCATTTGCCGGGTTTATGGCATCTCATACACGGGCACGCTTGATACGACCACCGGCCTTTCGATCTATGACGTCATGTCCGATGAAGACAACCAGGAGCTTTCTAAAAATTATATCCGCGTGATTCGTAGTGTGAAGACGGTTCATAGCGCCCCCGCTGCTAATCATAAGTAAGAGGGGCGGCAAAGGCCGGAGATCTCCTTCCGGTCTTTGCCATTTAGCTTGTTTCACCAGAGCAGGGACTTTACATTTTGTTTAGTATATATATATAGTCTTGTTACTTTTAACTTACCGTTCCCGACAGGTATCCCGTGAAGTGGATTCGAACCATTGACTGAACAGATTAAAGCAGAGATTCACTATGATAGCCTGTACCGCTTTGCGGTCAGCCTTACCCGGCAATCAATTGATGCCGAGGATCTTGTGCACCAAACCTATCTGAAATGGTTGAAAAATAGGGACGCCATTAGAGACACGGATCGAACAAAATCCTGGCTATTTACCACCTTACATCGGGAATTTCTGCACAGCCTTAAAACCAAAACCAAACATACGCTGATGGAAACCGAGCAGCTCGAAATGCTGGCTCCAGGCAAAAGTCCGGACACCGGAAATAAACTCGATGCAGAATATGTGATGGCGCTGATGCAGCGGGTACCGGAGCCCTTCCGGGCATCGCTATCGCTTTTTTACATACAGGACTTTTCCTACCGTGAGATTGCAGAAGTGCTCGACGTAGCACCCGGAACCGTGATGTCGCGTATTTTCCGGGGAAAACAGATCTTAAAAGAACTGATGACAACGATTAAACATGGACAACCCGCTGAATCAGGCGGGGGCGCATCATGAGTAACAAAGATAAAATTCTAGCCTATAAAGAAATCCTTTCGGCCTATCGGAATGGCGATGAAGAACGCTATCCCGATGCGTTTGAGGACGCATTTGCTGCGCTCGAGTCGCTTCCCGAGCTGGCACAATGGTTTGAGCAGGATCAGCAGTTCGACGATGAATTCCGTACCGCCCTTAACGACTTTGAGGTGCCCGAGCAGAAAGCCATTCAGACTGAGCCCGCCAAACGCATTCACTTCCCGCTCCTGAAACTAGCCGCTGCTGCGGTATTTGTTCTGGTTCTTGGCGGTATCTTCCTTAACTTTAATGAAACTCGACAGAATCAGCGGGCAGCCGCCCTCGTCGATGAACTTCGACGTGATTTGACCGCCTTCGCCGCGAGCTCCTTCGATCTCGACGCCATGAACAACGATTTAACGGTTCTTCAGGAACTGATTACCTCCAGAGGCGGTTCCAAGGGTCCAATCTTGAAAGACGTCTTTGAAAAAGGACTTCCGATGGGCTGCAAAATCGTCGAGCTCGATAGCCACACCGTATCGCTCTACTGCTTTGCCAATGACCAGCAACAGATTGTTCATGCCTTTGTCCTTCCGATCAACGACCTGAACGGGGCCCGGGCAGCGAAACACATGCGCGCCATCGTCGAATATACAGACCGCGATACCGGTGGCTGGATCTCCGGCGACTCGGCCTATATGCTGGTCTCCTCCATGCCCGGAGTTGACATCAAGCCATTCCTTCTTCCAGCCCAGGAAATCTATTCGGTTGCCCTGAAGAGAAATTCCGTTCCCGCCACGGTTGCCATGACGCTCGTTGAATTCCAGTAGACGCTCCTCATTCGGCATACTTTACAGCCTTTGAAAAACCTGCAAAAGGTATGCACGTGCTACCGCTTTGCCCTTGACCCATATGGCCGTTTTGTCCCACTGTCCATGGTTTGATTCAAATCCAATTTTAATAAGGAAGTTGCACTATGTTTAACAAGGCCATGGGAATGTTTTCCAGCGATATTGGTATCGATCTGGGCACTGCAAACACGTTGGTGTATGCGCGTGACCGCGGAATTGTTATCCGCGAACCTTCCGTAGTGGCGGTACAGGCCGGCACGAACCGGGTTCTGGCCGTGGGTGATGAGGCCAAGCGCATGCTGGGCCGCACACCGGGAAACATTGTTGCAATCCGCCCTCTGAAAAGCGGGGTTATTGCTGACTTCGAAGTAACCGAAGCTATGCTCCGCTATTTTATCCAGAAGGTTCACAGCAGAAAAAGGATGGTACGGCCCCGAGTGGTGATTGCCGTACCCAGTGGTATTACAGAAGTAGAGAAGCGCGCGGTGAAAGATTCCGCAATGCATGCGGGTGCGCGCGATGTGTTTTTAATAGAAGAACCGATGGCCGCAGCAATCGGGGTGGGACTGCCTGTACAGGAACCTGCCGGTAATATGATTGTGGATGTCGGGGGAGGCACGACAGAGGTTGCCGTGATTTCCCTCGCCGGTATTGTTTACAGCCGGAGTGTGCGCGTTGGTGGCGATGAGATGGACGAGGCGATAATTCAGCACATAAAGCGGGAATACAATTTGTTAATTGGTGAGAGAACCGCCGAAGAAATTAAAATTACGATGGGATCCGCCCTCTCGACTGGTGAAGAAAGCACCATGGAAGTGAAAGGCCGCGATCTGGTGGCCGGACTACCGCGGACGCTGACCATCAGCTCCGAAGAAGTCCGCCAGGCCCTGCAGGATCCGGTAAATGATATTGTTGAAGCGGTGCGCGTCACGCTCGAACGATGTCTGCCGGAGCTGTCCGCCGACTTGGTGGATCGCGGCATGGTACTCGCCGGCGGTGGAGCCCTGCTCCGTGGGCTGGACGTACTGATTTCGGAAAAAACCGGACTCCCGGTGCATATTGCGGACGATCCGCTAAGCGCCGTGGCCGAAGGAACCGGAATTGTCCTGCACGAGATTAATTTCCTTCGTAAAATGGCGGGACCGAACAACTAACGTTCCAATTTGATTTCCCTCTTCAACGTGCTGTTGCGCCTCGGCATCTTCTCCCCTAGGGACGAATTGTGCTAAGGAACAAAAAAATTGTATATACTGCAGCGATAGGCCTCGTGCTTATCGTCGTCTTTGTTCCGTTACCCTCCTTAACGCTTAAGGGCAAGGGTGTGGTTCGAAGCACGATGGCACCAGCTGAACGAGGCGCATCCAGCGTATGGCAACGGCTGTCTGAAGCGACGGCCGCCTTGCGCGGAATCGGCGGTGCCGCGGAAAAAAACCGGGATCTTTCCCACGAACTAGTACGTGTTCAGGCCGAACTCAACCGCCTTCGCGATGTCGAAATAATAAACATCCGCCTTCAACGCGCACTTGATTTCCGCGAAGCCAGCAACCATGCCATGATCCCATGCGATGTCGTCAGCCGCAACATAAGCGGCTGGTGGAACACCGTTCGTATCGGGAAAGGATTCAAAGCCGGCATCAAGGAAAACCGCGCGGTAATCAGCCCAGACGGCCTCGTTGGAAGAACCACCGAGGTTTCCCCGCAGACCAGCGAAGTCCTGCTGATTTCCGACCCCGCCTGCCGGATCTCCGCAAAGCTGAATCGAATCAATGTTTTCGGACTGGTCCGCGGCGCAGGTAGCACGCTCAAGGGGCATCCCAAGGCGCGAATGGAATTCATCAACAAAGATGCCGAGGTCCGGGTGGGCGACGAGGTCGTGACCTCCGGGCTGTCCAGCGCCGGCGGCGAATTCCCGAAAGGCGTGCACATCGGCTATGTGGAAAAGGTCTATCGCGATGAATCCGGCCTTTTCCAATATGCGGAAATCATCCCGCGCGCCACCGTCGGCCTGCTTGACTATGTCTTTGTGGTTTCCGAAGCCGCAATGGAGGATGCACGATGAAACAACGCATCCTCATGTTTCTGATGATTTCAATCAGCGCATTGCTTCAGCAATCGCTGCCGTCGTGGCCACTTTTTGGCGGCATCAAGCCCCCCATTCTTGCCGCACTGACACTGCATTATGCTCTACGCCGCAACAACGGGGATATGTGGTTTGCTGTTTTTACGGCCGCACTTATGCGGGATGGGCTCGATATCGGCTCGTTTGGCCCGGCCCTGATCGCATTTCCAGTGATCGGTTATTTTTCTCATCGTATTCGGAATGAGGTTTTTACCGACGGGCTTGTTTCGCAACTCTTTTTCGGCGCGGCAATCGGACTGTTTACCACATTCGTTACCTTGCTGATCTATACCGCAACAGGCCAGCGGCCTTTCCAGTTTCGTCTGGCGTCTTTGCGGCTGTTCGGTTCAATCTGGCTCGGCATGGCCACCCTTCCACTCGTTTCACTGACCATCAATGCGCTTGAAAATGCCCTTCCGAAACGGCGGAGGTACGGTTGGCAATGAAAGTGCGGCATAAAAGAGAAGCAAGCAATCTCGTGATCTGGGTTGTGTTTGGCTTGATGGTTATGGGAATGGGCTTGCTGGTTTCCAACCTCTGGGAACTACAGGTTAAGCAGACAAGCGGATTCGAAGAAGTCTTCCGCAATCAAAGCGTCCGTCGCGTCCGCCTGCCCGCTGTGCGCGGAAAAATCTACGACAAGCACGGCGAATGCCTCGCCGATAGTGTACCGAACTACTGCATTGCCATCTTTACCGAGGAACTTCGAGCTCCGCGCTCCCCGACAGCCAACACGTTGGAATTGATGCATGAAATATGGGTGCGCGTCGGCGTACGCCCCGACATAACCTACCGCGATATACAGCGGCACCTTGAACTGACGCCATACGAACCGCTCGTTGCTTGGAAAGACCTCAGCAGCAAAAGTAAAACCCGCTGGCGCACAAAATTCGAGGAATGGACCGCCCCAAAGAAAGGATCGATTCGTCGGAAAAAGATTCCGGGGCTCGATCAGAGCAACGCGCTGCAAGGTAACGCCATCGTCATCCAGACGCGCGAACTGAAGAAACGCGTAACGACGACCGCCGCCAACACCTTGGAACTGGTCTACGAAATTTCCGAACGCATTGGTATTCCGAAAACAGTCCGGTTCCAGGACATTAAAGACCATATTTATGCTCGCCGACCGCTTCCCCTGCTGGCTTGGAAAAACATCGACGAAGCAACCATGGCACAATGGGCGGATAGCTGCTCAAACCTCGCCGGCACCGATATCTATTATCAACCCGCGCGCACCTATCCGCAGGGCGATGCGCTGGCCCATCTGATCGGCTTTACCCTGGAGGCCGATGCCATCCGCGAGGAAGACGGAGGCGAACGCGTGCATTTTGATATGCGCGGAATCCAGGGGCGTAAAGGGCTTGAAAGCACCTACAACGATCTCCTCGAAGGCGATTCAGGTTTTCAGCTGATGCAGATCGACGTTTCCGGATTTCACCATCTTGATCTGCAATCACAACCGGCCAAACCCGGCGGCGATCTACAGCTTACAATCGACGCGGCGATTCAACGGTTTGCCATGGAAGCTTTAGCCACAAGACAAGACGGAGAAGATCCTGCATTCCCCGTCAAGGGTGCGGTGGTCGTACTGGATCCGGACACGGGTGATGTTCTCGCCATGGTCAGCTCGCCAACCTTCGATCCCAATATTTATATGCAGTCGAAGGACTATCGTCAGGCGCTACTGAAGGATACCTCTGCCCGCACCTACCACCGCGCGGTATTCGGGCAATATCCGCCGGGCAGCACCTTCAAGCCGGTTGTTGCGCTCGGTGTCCTGCGCGACCAGCCGGACTACGTTGATACGATCCACAAGTGCAAGAATCCCTATTATGTTGGTAAACGGCGCATGAAGTGCTGGATTCATTCGCGGGGTGGAGAGCACGGTACCGTCAGTATGCGGGAAGCTCTGATGTACTCGTGCAACTGTTACATGTTCGAGATGGCGCTGGAAAACGGCTACGAACCGATCCGCGCCATGGCCAGCGAATTCGGGTTCGGACAATACGCCGGGCTTTTCCCTAACCTCGACGAGTTTCCAGAGCAGAAAGATCTGAAATACGGCAACCTACCTCCCACAAGCTACAACGATACAGACTTGTGTAATATGTCGATCGGTCAGGGTGCCATTACCGCCAGTCCACTTCAAATGGCCATGGTTGTGGGGGCAATTGCCAACGGTGGGCGCCTCTATCGACCACGGCTGGTCGAAAAATTTCGATATAGTCCTGACGAAGCGTATAACGAAAACCCAACATGGGAAATTCGGCGCATTGATGTTCCGATGGAAGCATTGGAGGTTGTACGCGGCGGAATGCACGACGTGGTGATGCACGAAGAAGGCACCGCTGAAAAGGCGCGGGTTCAGGGCATCCAGATTGCCGGTAAAACCGGATCTGCCCAATATCGGAAAAAGGTGGATGGCGAAGTGATCAACAGCGTGCACACCTGGATGATTTCCTATGCTCCATTCGATTTCCCGCGCTATGCTATTGCCATGATTGTGGAAGATGGTGTTTCGGGCGGCAATACGATAGGGCCCCGTCTGAGCCAGCTCTATACGAATATTTTTGAATACGACGGAACCCTCCTAGGAGGCGACCAATGAACGGCATCGAACTGAAGCGTATTGATTGGACCATGCTCGGAACCATTCTGTTGCTGATCGGGCTGAGCGCGTGCTTTATTTATAGTGCCCAGTTTAAATCGGATGATGCCGTTGGCTCTAACTGGATCAAGCAACTGGTCTTTGCCGGAATGGGATTGGGAGCCTATTTTACAATCGTCTGGTTCGATTACCATACTGTGGCGCGGCTTTCGTGGTGGATTTATGGCGGGGCAATCTTACTGCTGATCATCGTTTTGTTTTGCCCGGCACTCAATGGTGCACACCGTTGGATTAAACTGCCCGGCTTTACCCTCCAACCTTCCGAACTGGGTAAAATTGCCGCGATTATCGGGCTCTCCGCATTTCTTGCTGCGCCCGATCGCGATATGGACGAATGGAAAACCTTCTATGGTTGTGCCGCCATTGTCGGCCTCCCCTTTTTCCTGATTGCAGCAGAACCGGATTTGAGTACCTCCCTGATCCTCGCGCCGATTTCGCTGGCGATCATGCTCTATTCCGGAGTTAAACGCAGATTTTTGCTCATCTGCGTTGCTGCCATTATCCTGATTGCGGCGGCGTCATGCATTTGGATTAAATATGAGGTTACCCCGGAAATCGAGAAGATGACTCCAGCCGAGCAGCCAAAAGTTGTACTTCCGCGCATGCCCTTCCTGGAAGACTATCAAAAGGGTCGAATAAAAGTGTTCCTTACGAAGGATCATGATCTTGCCGATGCGGGGTGGAACAAGCTACAATCCCAGATTGCCGTGGGCTCAGGAGGCTTATCGGGCAAGGGTTATTTAAAGGGGACGCAAAATATTCTGGGCTTTCTGCCCCGCACTGTTGCCCCGACTGATTTTATTTTCTGCGTGATCGCAGAGGAAATCGGATTTATGGGTGGAGCCTTCTTTGTACTGCTCTACACCGTGCTGTTAGGAAGATGTATGAGGGTTTCATTGAGATCCCGAGACGAGTTTGGACGGCTCATGGCGCTGGGAATCGGCGTCATGTTGTTCTGTCATGTGTTTGTGAATATTGCGATGACGATCGGCGTGCTGCCGATAACTGGGCTGCCGTTGCCACTCATGAGCTACGGCGGCTCTTTTATGGTTAGCACCCTGATCGCTCTGGGACTGGTGCAAAGCGTGTACCAGCGCAGAAGAATTAGATAAGGAGAATTACCATGCTTAAAAAAATAAAAGCCTTTAGCGGAGGCAGTAAGCGAGAGAAGAAGGAAATCATCATCAACATCGAAACGCTCGAAACACGCGTTGCGGTGCTGGAAGATGGAAAACTGGATAACTTCCACATCGAACGCCAGGAGGACAATCGTATTGTCGGCAGCATCTTCAAGGGCAAGATCCAGAATCTGGAAGACGGCCTGCAGGCCGCCTTCGTGGATATCGGCCTGAAGAAGAATGCCTTCATCCATTACTGGGATATGATTCCGGAAGATGCCGCGCGCCTCGAACGCGAAGAAGGCGTTCGTGCAACCAGCTCGACTCGTCGCCGTAAGAAATACAAACCGAACGAAATGGTGAAAATCTTTCCGGTTGGTTCAGAAATTATCGTGCAGGTTACCAAAGATGCCATTGGCACCAAGGGGCCACGCGTTACCGCCAATCTCAGTATTCCCGGTCGATTTCTGGTTATGATGCCCGGCACACATCTGAAAGGAATCTCCCGTAAGATCGACGACGTGAAAGAACGTAACCGCCTCAAGAAAGTTCTCTCGCGCCTGCCCGTTCCCGAGAATATCGGCCTGATCGTCCGTACAGCCGGTTCCGGCACCCGCAAAGTCAGCTTCGCCCGCGATGCACGCACGCTGTTCGAAGTCTGGAAAGACATCGAAAATGGCATCAATAATACGCCCGCACCGTGTACGCTTTATAGCGAGCCCAAGCTGGCCGAACGCGTGGTGCGCGACTATCTCACCGAGGACATCGACCGCATCTATATCGACAACCGCGATATGTACGAAACCACCCGCCAGATCATCGCTAAATTCTCGCGCCGTTCGCGCAACTGGGTGCAGCTCTACGCCGGTGAAGAACCGGTCTTCGACTATTTCGAAGTTGAAAAACAGATTGAATCCGCCTACCGCCGCAAGGTCTGGATGAAATCGGGCGCCTACCTGATCTTCGACGAAACCGAAGCCCTCATCGCGATTGATGTAAATACCGGCCGCCATAAAGGCAGCAAGTCGCAGGATGAATCGATCCTACAGGTAAACCTGGAATCCGCGGATGAAGTGGCACGCCAGTTACGCTTAAGGAATGTCGGCGGACTCGTAATTGTCGACTTTATTGATATGCGCTCCAAACGCGACCAAAACGCGGTTTACCGCGCCCTCAAGGAAGCCCTTAAAAAAGACCGCGCCCGCACCAATGTGCTGCAGATCTCACAACTTGGATTGCTCGAAATGACGCGCCAACGCGTGGAAGAAAGCATCTTTACGTCGGGCTATACCGACTGCTCATACTGCGCTGGCCGCGGCCGCGTTAAGTCGTCGCTTTCCATGAGTGTAGAAATCCAGCGCCGTGTCAGCGAATCAATGCGCAAGGATCGCAATGGTACCCACTCCATGCGCGTAACCGTCAATCCGCTCGTGCTCGACCGTCTCCGTACGGAAGACGAACAGGCGCTCATCGAGATGGAGAAAGAGTTTGAGGGTCACCTTACCTTCGTTTCCGACGGTCATTTCCACATCGAGGAATTCACCATCACCAACGACGACAACGGCAAGGTGCTCTTTACCAGCATTGAATCGAACTCGAACTGAGAAAACCCACCCATGGGATAATTCATAAATTATTAGGATCCAAAAACGATGCCCGTTGAGCGCACATCTGATTGCCTGCAAGGGTTGTTGCGAGAACTCCTAAAACTTCCGAAGGAAACGGAATGGGTGGAGTTCAAGCATAACAATGCGAACCCAGAATTGATCGGTGAATATATTTCGGCGTTATCAAACTCGGCAGCCTTACTCGGCAAGCAATGTGGCTATATAGCATGGGGAATAAATAATGAGAGTCATGATGTGGAAGGAACCACATTCCGACCGGGCTCATCGACTCATAAACATCAGGAACTTGAAAGCTGGCTACTTCAGAAGCTAGCTCCGAAGATCCTTTTTACATTTCACGAGGTTTTGTTCAACGATCTGCCAATCGTTATTCTCGAAGTCCAAGCCGCCAGTCATATACCGGTAGCTTTTGATCAGATTGAATACATCAGGATTGGATCCTATAAAAAGAGGCTGAAGGAATACCAGGAAAAGGAAAGAGAGCTATGGCGTATATTTGACCGAATACCTTTTGAGCGCCTGATTGCTGCCGAGCATATTAGCTCTGAAGAGGTGTTAAAACTGCTGGATTACCCTGCTTATTTTGATCTAACAGAACAACCTCTCCCTGAAAATCGAGATGGGATCTTGAGTCGACTCGCAAGCGACGACCTGATTAAACAAAATACATCGGGTCATTGGGACATTACCAACCTTGGTGCTGTTCTTTTTGCTCGCCAGTTAAAGTCCTTTGGCCATTTATGCCGCACTGCAGTGCGCTTGGTTCTCTACCGAGATAACAGCAGAGTGGAAACCATCAGGGAAATGGAAGGGGCAAAAGGTTATGCCTCCGGATTTGAAGGGTTGATTGAAACCATCAATACTTTGTTGCCAGAAAATGAGGTCATTGGGCAAGCGCTACGCAAAACAGTTCCAATGTATCCCGAGCTGGCAATTCGAGAACTGGTGGCCAATGCTGTTATCCACCAGGACTTCGGAATTACGGGAACCGGTCCGATGATTGAGATTTTCAGTGATCGCATGGAAATTACCAACCCAGGAGCTCCGCTAGTCGAGACAAGCCGATTTTTGGATTCCCCGCCGAGAAGCCGCAATGAAGTTATGGCATCCTTCCTTCGCCGAATCGGAATTTGTGAAGAACGGGGTAGTGGCATCGACAAGGTGGTTTTCCAAACGGAGTTCTACCAGTTGCCCGCACCGGTATTCGAACGTACAGATAGTCATACTCGTTCTATTCTATTCGCACATCGTGAGTTCGCGGAGATGAGCAAAGAAGACCGCGTCAGGGCTTGTTACTTACACTGTTGTCTGAAGTACGTAAATCGAGAGGATATGAACAATACTTCATTACGGAAAAGATTTGGGATCGAAGCAAAAAATAGTGCAATGGTAAGTCGGATCATCAAAGAAGCATGTGCAATTGGGCTTATTAAAGCTTATGACCCCGAAGCTGGAAATAAAGCCATGCGTTATGTGCCTTGCTGGGCTTAAGGAATTTGTTTGACTGGAAGCAGTCATAAGATAACGCCATATACGCCATATAGCGCCATATAGCGCCATATAGCGGCGTATGATTTGTTTGACTGATATTTGACTCCTCAACAATGAAGCTGAGTGAGACGTATTAATTAGGGGTATAAAATGAGCATAATTAAAGAGTCCTTCGGACAAACGAACGATGGACAATTCGTAGATGCTTTCATTTTTGAAAATGCAAAGGGCGTGAAGGTCAGGATCATCAACTATGGCGCAACCATTGTTTCGATCGAAACTCCAGATCGCGATGGAAACTCTGGAGACATTGCGCTTGGTTTTGACAATATGGCGGGCTATCAGGGTGCCGACAATCCCTACTTCGGTGCAACATGCGGGCGCTTTGCCAACCGGATTTCTAACGGGAAGTTCGCGGTCGATGGTGTTGAGTATTCATTGGCGATTAATAACGGGGCGAACTCCTTGCATGGCGGGGTGCTTGGTTTTGATAAGAAGATTTGGCATGCCGAGATTATCGGCAGTACTGTCAAGATGTCGCTCGTCAGCCCCGATGGAGAAGAGGGCTATCCGGGCACGCTTTCTGTTGAAATAACATTCAGCCTGAACAATGAGGGGGAGCTGCGAATCGACTACGCGGCCACAACCGATAAAAAGACCATTCTGAACCTAACCAATCATAGCTATTTCAATCTGGCCGGCGACGGAACCGTCAACGACCACGTGATTCGCATTAACGCCGACCGCTATACGGTCGTGGATGAACACGCCACGCCGACCGGCGAACTGCGCGCGGTTTCGGGCACGGAGATGGATCTGCTTATCCCGACACC
Source organism: Pontiella sp. (assembly GCA_036479375.1). Taxonomy (GTDB): domain Bacteria; phylum Verrucomicrobiota; class Kiritimatiellia; order Kiritimatiellales; family Pontiellaceae; genus Pontiella. Next base: position 54,503 of record JAZGFK010000142.1, read on the forward strand.
CATTGGAACGAATACGGATGAGGTCCAGGGTCTTGGTTACGACCACAACTACTGCATCAACCAGTCTGCTCCAGGAGCGTTAACGCTTGCGGCATCGGTAATTCATCCCGAAAGTGGCCGGACACTCGAGTGCTGGACAACAGAACCCGGCGTGCAGTTCTACACCGGAAACTTCCTCGAAAACATTAAGGGAAAGGCCGGAGCAGTTTATCATAAACAGGAAGGCTTCTGCCTCGAAACCCAGCACTTTCCCGACAGCCCCAACCAACCGAACTTTTCCAGTACGGAGCTCGTTCCAAATGAAACCTACACTCAAACCTGTATCTATAAGTTTGGAATCGCGGGATAAAAAAATGGTTCATGAAGTGTTATTTCCCGCGATTGGGTCGTAGAAAGTTCCATTTCTCAACCCACTTCAGACCGTGCCGTATACAGCCTTAACTTGGTCGTATGCCCTGCCTAGCAAGTGCCGCCCATTCCTTCAAGAATAGTTCAAGCAGATTCAGCCCCGCTTACGTAGGATAGGCGGATGAAAATTTTCTTTGAGGACTGGAATGAGATTGATGCTTTTCTGGAGCGATTGCCGTCGATGCGGTGTCCTCACGCCTCGACAAAGTGGAGCCTATGTGATAGCTACTTCCCCTGTTTAACGAGTTAAAACGGGTATGACAAAGAATCTACAACATCGAGATGCGCTAAAGAACGCGAAACGAATTGTCGTGAAAGCGGGAAGCAAAGTGCTGGTTCAAGCCTCTGGCAGGCCTGACGAGCAGCAGCTTAAACTGCTCGTCGACGAACTGTCGCAGTTTCAGAACAACGGCGGCGAACTCGCTTTTGTTTCTTCCGGTGCCGTGGGCGCCGGGCTGGAATCACTGGGCATGACCAGCCGTCCGAAGAAAGTGCAGGATCTTCAAATGGCCGCGGCCGTCGGTCAGATCAGTTTAATGAGCGTCTATAACAACCTCTTTAATCAAAACCAGTGCAAGGTAGGTCAGGTGCTGCTGACCCATGAGGGCTTGAAGCATCGGGATCG
>JAZGFK010000143.1:0-11512 GCA_036479375.1 Pontiella sp.
TTCCAAGATTCAAACGATCAAGGCGAATGCGCGTGGCTTCAGGAACTTCGAAAACTACAGAACTAGCATTTTATTCTTCTGTGGAAAGCGGGATCTCGCTCCACAAAAATTAACGTAGAACCTAAATTTTTCATGTTCGGCGTCCAATTTTAGGATAATATGTAGCGCCTAATATAATAATTTGTTCGGCAATAAAAACAGGAGTAGCTTAATGAAGTATCTCGCAACTTTCGCGATAATCGTTCTCATACTACAGGTTGGCATAGTGTCAGGAGAGGAGTCCTCTTCCAAGCGCAGCGATATCATCCAATATAGCAAGAGTGCGGATCAGACCGTGCTTGATGTAAGAATAAAAAAGAAACTTGAGTGGTTGTCAGATCAGAAATTTGGCGCACTCGTGTCTTGGGGACCATGCGTAGAGTGGGGCGGCGTACAATCCTGGCTTCTTTCTCCCGAAAAGAAGGTGAGGAGCTGGGCCAGACCCGATACTTTCGAACCATGGATCCTACACAAGAAAGATATGAAGCCATTTTCTGCCGCATACTTTGATCTCTACAAACAATTCGACCCGCGAGCATTCGATAGTGAGAAATTAGCGAAAACCCTGAAGCAGGCCGGCGTTCGATATGCAGGATTGACAACCAAGCATCACGACGGGTTCTGTATGTTTGATACATTGACTACCGACTTCAAAATCACGTCGAGACAATCTCCTTATGCGTCACATCCTAAAGCAGATATTACAGCGGACTTATACAACTCACTACGCAAGGAGGGGCTTGGAACACTCTGCTATTTCTCTAAATCTGACTGGCATACCCCTTACTATTGGAATCCACAATTTCCTGTGACTACCAGAGATGTGAATTATGACACCCAGAAACATCCAGATTTATGGAACAAATTTAAGGAATATACATATCGTCAGATTAAAGAGTTAATGAGTAACTATGGAAAAATGGATATTTTATGGCTTGATGGCGGACAGGTTCGTCCTCCTCGCATGAACATTGATATGGAGCGTATCGCATCTATGGCGAGAAGTAATCATCCGGATTTACTCATTGTTGACCGCAGAGCCAAAAGCAAATACGAGAATTACGTTACACCTGAACAGCATGTTCCGAAGAAGCCTATTAATACAATGTGGGAAGCATGTGCAACTATTCAGAAGGGAGGATGGGTCTGGCACAAGAATGCGAACTTTCATTCCCAACAGGATTTGGTGCATCGTTTGATACGAATCGTATCCGATGGAGGCAATTACCTTATTGGTATTGGTCCAGATGCAGACGGGCGCTTGCAACCTGAAGTCGAAGAACGGCTTATGGCAATGGGAAAATGGCTTACTGTAAACGGCGAAGGCATCTATAACACTCGTCGAGGCGATTTTAAGAAGAACAGAGTGAACAAAGATATTGTCTATACCTTGTCCAAGGATGGACAACATGCCTATATGCATCTATTAGCTTGGCCTAAAGGATTCTTGACGGTGAACAGCCCGATCGCCATTAAGGAAGGTTCCGATATCACGATGCTTGGCCACGAGACACCCCTAAAATGGGAACTCAAAGAAAACACACTGATCGTGGATTTGTCCGGCTTCGAGAAGCCCTGTAAGCATGCTTGGGTTTTTAAACTCACTCTGGAAAAGAAATGAATGCTTGAGGGCAAGATGCCTATTTCTCTGAATAGCAGATAAAAATTAGGCCGAACGTCATCCAAAACGGAGGCAGAGTACCAGAGTCGAAAGGGGCGCTTCTCGGATTTAAGCATTTAATCCTCTGAGGTTAATAATCTGTTCAGTTTCTTTAGGACTGCATCCGGCTTTTTCAACTGACATTCCCAGACGGTCAATGCATGCCATCCCAGTTTTCGTAGCTCACGCGTATATTTACTATACGAACAAAGTGTTTAAGGAATATTTCCTCGCATAGGTGCCTGTCCCGAATGGCACTTCCTTAAGCTGCGTCTGCACGATATTTACTCCGATGCTTTATCTCGATCATTTCATGGCGATGGCGCGTTAAAAATTGATAGGGCTTGGGGCTTCTTTTGAGGCAGCGCGGTTCACTTCTTCCGATCCGAAAGGGAATGATTTGGGTACTAATCGAGTCGTGCAGGTTTTTCCGTAGCCGACGGATTTCTTTAAGGCAATCGGCGGCTTGATTAAAGTACCCCTCTCCCTGTCGGAGCGCTTGAAGTACGCCTTTATAGCTCACCGCATGGGGTCTTTTTTATGGGCATGTGCGGCCTCATAGATCAGATGACGAAGGGGATTTGCAACGCAATAGATCCATTTCCATCGTGGTTTTTAGATCTCGGAAAAAGAATTCCACGCTCCATCTTCGGTCGTAAAGTTCGGCGATATCCTGGGCTGGATAGAGTTGAGGATCGAGTAGCGTCGTGATGATGTAAAAGCTTTTCACGCGAAATCCAGGGTGCTCAACAGTGACCTTAATTTGGCGAATATAAGCGTTTTGGGTAACTGATTCCACTCCTCTTTAGGGAGAGGCGTTTTTTTATACCAAGCCGGCCTATCCCAATGAATGAGAAGATCATTGTCCGCTAATTTTTTGATGCAAGTCTGTTGCGTTTTCGGGATTCGGCGCGCCAATGAAAAGGTACTATCAACACCCTTTTTACGGAACCGTTCGATATCATAGAAGCTACAGAACCCTTTGTCCCCAAGGAAAATATTTCCTTTCTTGAAGGTGTCGTATTGCTTGCGGAGCAAGGGAAGTTTATGGCTTTTTTTGCTTCCGATTTAATGGCTTAGGATCGCGCCGGTCGCGAGATCGAAATAGCCGAGCAGTCGCATGGTCGGGAACCCGCAGCCTTCTTTTTGAGAAGAAACCTGAGGCCATTCGGCTTGATTTTCGAGGGTATCAGGCATGCTCAACCCGGTTCCGTCAACGACAACAACCCGACGTCCCGCGAGCGGCTGGTCGTCGTCGTTAACCAGAAATAACCCGGCGGTGTGTTCAAGGATTTCGACCAAGTCCGTCTCCTTTAATTTTTTTCGCGCCTTGCAATACGAGCCGGTGGAAGCTATTCAACGCCGCGGGAAGTTGGGACGGGAAATTCGGAGAATAACGGCACCTTTGATATGAACGGAAACGTTGAAGAATGGACAGAAAGCGCGGCTGATGGAATCCTGGATGATATGTCTGAAAACCGTGTAATCAAGGGCGGTTCGTACTACAGCAGCGTTGAAGGCTGGTTAGCTTCCTCACTTCGCGGAACCCAGGACCCTACGCACGAGGCGATCACTTTCGGGTTCCGCATTGCCTCCATTGGAGCCCACCCCCTCCACCCGTCGGCGACGACTTCGACGACAGCTCAATGGATCTCAGTAAGTGGGCGGTGCCGGACTGGTGATTTCCAGTGGCGATGTCTATGGTGACAATTTTGAAATCCATACTCCCGATGCCATCAGCAACCACTTGCAGCTCGTGGAATTAGATTTTACCCACGCATACGAAACGCCGATCACTGCGGCTGACGACCAGTATGCCTTTTTTTGATGTCGAAACGGATCTGTCCGTTTCATCGATCACGGTTTCGCCCCCTGCCTTAGCCGATTTCAGCGTACCATTCCAAGAAACCATTAATGGAATCAACCGCTTCCAGTATTGGGTTACCGACGGATCGTTCCCGGCCTGGAATCCGGCGGATGACGACGACTGAATCGTGAGCGTCAGCTACACGAACGGGATTGTACAATCCACGTTGATTCCCTTCGCCAAGGAAGACATGATTTCTGCAATTCCCCTGTTCAACACCGCGCCGTTGTTTACCACGCCAACGCCTTTCCACGGCTCCACCAACGATGCCTTCACTCCCATCACGTTCACGTGGACGGCAGTGGGTGCCAATGCCAACTTCAGCCTCCTGCAATACTACCATGCAGGGGAAAACCTGGGTGATCCGGTGGGCTACGTGGTTAGCAAATCCGCCGAGTCCGACTATATCTTCAGCATATCTTCGCCGGATTCCGATAGCGATGGCGTTCCTGATGGCTGGGAGTCCGAGCACTTCAGCAACCCCACCAACTCTGTGGCCACTGCGAATCCGGATGGCGATGCGTTGAATAACCTCCAGGAATACATTGCTGGAATGGACCCCAACGATCCAAACCCGGAATTCGCGGCAGGTGCTCCGCAACCCGCCCCTGCTGGAACAACCATCACCTGGCAGCCGGTCCGTGGCCGACTATACACCATCTACTGGACCGATGACCTGGCCAAAGGGTTCGATACTTTGCAAACTAACCTTCGCTATCCGCAGGGCAGCTATATCGAAACAAATCATACGGCTGACGAGGGCGGTTTTTATTACATCAACGTACAACTGGATAACTGAGTGTTTTGGAACCATTCGAGCGCGTTAACTTTTTCCAGATAAGGGTTGCGCGCCTAATGGCAGGCATGTAGTTTCCTGCCTGATTTTTAACAAACGAATTGGAAGAGGTTTCCCATGAGAATTAGAAGAGCAATGCGCAAAAAGCCACTACGGCGCCCAATTAAAAAGGCACGTTTTAAACGTCGTCGTATGATGGAACAGAAAAGTCGCCTGGTGGCTGCTGGGATTAGCGAAGAACAACTGATCCATATGAATACCCAGCAAATCCGCGCAGCACTCCGCGAAACCGGCGCATAAAACGCCCTTTTCGTTGATTTGACAAAACGTTCCTTCTTGGAGCGTTTTTTCTGTTTCTGGATATAACCGAGGAAAAACAATGCGTAACATTGTACTGGTTGGTTTCATGGGTACCGGAAAAACCACGGTGGGCAAGTTGCTGGCCGATATGACCGGCATGCCACTGGTCGATATGGACGAATTGATCGTCGAACGAGCCGGAAAGTCGATCAATGAGATTTTTTCCGAAGACGGCGAACCCCATTTCCGCACCTTGGAAAGAACCATCGCTCAGGAACTCGCCACCCAAGACAGCCAAGTGATTTCCACTGGTGGAGGCATTGTTCTAAATCCCGATAACATTGTTGATTTTGAGAAGAGCGGATTGGTCGTTTGCCTGCTCGCTTCGCCGGACACGGTTCTCGATCGGGTGCGCCACGACACCACCCGCCCCCTGCTCGCCGGAGACAAGGAAGCAAAGATACTCGAGTTGCTGGAATCCCGCAAACCACTCTACGAAGCTATTACACATAAGATCGACACAAATGGCCGCCCCTCTCCCGAACCCACGGCTAAGGAAATAATCGCGCTGTACGAGTCAAACAATTCTTGAATTCATTTTGCAAAAAGCCACAATGCCGTCTCTGTGCATTGACCCAGCTGAGGAATAGACTATGAGCGATGAAAATAAAGACAACCCGCAGGAACAGCAGGATTTTCTAAGTAGCCACGAAGAACTGCTTAATAGCATCAACAAAGGCAAGAAAGAGCCTGAACCGGTAAAACAACCTCTCGAAGAGCCCATTACTGAAGTTCAGCCGGTCATCGAACCGGAACCGATTGCTGAACCAGAAATCGCAGTCGAACCAGAGCCCATCATTGAAGCCGAGCCGGTTGTAGAAAGTACACCTACGTTTGAGCCGGAACCCGAACCGGTTGTAGCGCCTAAGCCCGAGCCTGCTGTTACACCAGCCCCGGCAGCTGAATCAGCAAAAGCTACGCCTGCGAAATCAGGAAAGAAGAAAAATAAACACACTAAACACAGTCATCATACCGAACGATCCGAAGAGGAAGAACGGCGGCATGAAGAACTCTTGAAACATCAGGCGCTGGAAAATTCTGAAGTGACGGAAGTGCTGAATTTTTTCCAGAAATATGCAAAACCTACAGCTATTATTATAATTGGAATTTGCGCACTCGTCCTTGTTAATACCTTCATTAAGAACAGCCGCGTCAAAAAAGAAGCATTGGCTGACTCCGCACTGCTCCGAGCCCAAAGCGCCACCGATTATCAGGATATTCTTGATGATTATGGTTCGACTCCTTCGGCTCCTTTAGCGCTGATGGGCTTGGCACAGGAAAGTTTCAACCTTGGCCAGATCGATAAAGCGGACGAGATCTACGGCACGTTCATCAAAAAATATCCTAAGCATGAAATGTCGGTTCAGGCTGCATTCAATCAAATTACGTGTAAGGAAGCTAAAGGACAGTTCGGCGAAGCACACCTGCTTTACGGCGAGTTTGCCAATAAGAACAAGGCCTCGCATCTTGCACCGGTTGCACTGCTTGGCAAGGCACGTTGCCTCGAAGCAACCGATATGCTTGCAGAAGCCAAGCTCGTCTATGAAGACATCATCACCTTCTATCCAGAAAGCGGATGGTCCCGGATTGCCGAGTCGAACCTCAGTATTTTACAAAAAAACTGAATTAGATTTTCCACGCGTTGGAAATGAAAAAGCCCTGTAAATACAGGGCTTTTTTTATTCATGGCCGCATTCAAGGGAGTAGACCAGATTCATACTCACGGTATGTTGCAGCGTGGAAAACCTGACCTATAATTCCTGTTCTTCTTCCAAAAGAAGATTGCGGGCGCTGATGCATGGTCCGGGAAACATATCCAGAAACTCGTCGGGATTTTCCTCATAAAGCTCATTCATGGATTGATAGGATGATCGCCCATACCGAAGAATGTCGCCGAGCTGCTGACTCGCCGCATCTTGTCTCACAAAACAAAACTCTTCGTCCGTGGAATCCTGCACATTAAGTAGCAGGCGGAATTTATGCGGATCTACCGAATCCTGGTTACGTGTGAATATGCTGTATTTCACATACTCCACAACCCGTTGATTCAACCCCGCTTCAATCATAAAGATGAGTTCAACCAGCTCCACACGAGATGTCACAAGACGCACCTTTGGCATTTCGGCATCCGGAGTCATCATTTCATTCATTTTTTCCATCGAGCGATCAAACTCTTCCAGAATATCTTCACGGGTTGTCTGTTCGGTTTCCGGCACCCAATAGATCAGAACATTGCTCTGCGGATCATTGTAGAGCAACGGAAGATCAACGCGGAAACTAAGCTCGCAATCAGGGCACTCCACACGGTTTAGCTGATTAAGCATTAACGCATCGTTCAACTCAGGTTCTATTGACACATTGATTGCATCATATACCTCCACATCCTGCTGCACACCGCAGGAAGGACATGAAATATTTACCGTTCTGCTAATACTCATTCAAAGCTCCACCGTTCAATCGTTTGTCGTTTAAAATAGCATGATACTGATGCTCCAGGTCTGCGACTTCGCGTTGCCAGAATGAGTCACTACCCCAGTCCGGGAAGTTATTCTGGAACTTGTAATCGTCGACCTGCGTACTGCACCAGGAAAGGAAATAGATAATACGCATGGCCCGTAGAATTTCAATGAGTCGAAGTTGCCTATCATCAAAATCAAGAAACTGCTCATAGCCTTCGAGAATCAGATTGATCTCATGACCCGAATTGTTTGCGTGGTCGGGAAGCAGCAACCAGATGTCCTGAACCGCAGGGCCCATTACCATATCGTCAAAATCGATCACCATCAGGCCTTCACCAGGACGTTCCAGAATATTGGCGCGATGACAGTCGCCATGAATTCGCTGCAACTCAACACCCTCGAATTCGCGTTGCGCAATTTCGAGGATACGATGGGTAACATCACTGAATCGGCCCGCGTTGGCAGCCGACATAAAGCCGCCATTGAGCAAGGTTTCAATTTCGGGAAGCGTGGTTGTTTCCGGATGCATCGTTAACCGATGCTCCGAATCACGCCGGGTACCGGCCAGATGAATACGACCGACCAGACTGCCGAGCCTCCGCCAACCTTCATCGGTATGCAGCTCCATCTCGCGCCCCGACTTTTTCGGGAAGACCGCATAGAGAATGCCTTCATAGTCTCCGATCGTTCCGCCATGTGCCAGCTGCAGGGGAGCAACCACAGGGACTTCATCGTCAGCACAATCGAGCACAAAATCATGTTCGTCCTGCAATGCCGCTTTCTCCCAACGGCCCGGACGGTAAAATTTCGCGATCAGCTTTTCCCCGCTCACGGTCTGTAGCTCGTAGACACGATTGATATAACTCGGTAACGGTGAAGTCAGGCCGGTGAGCTGGCAGTCCATGCCGATTTCGATGGCATCGAGAATGCGATCGGGAGTCAGATTATCAAAACTAGCGCTCATACTTCCAATGCCTGAAACAGATGTTCAGCTTCCTCGAAAGAGTCCACGATAATATCCGGGTTCTCAGCCTCAAGCGTAGGCCGATCAAACTGTCCGTTGCAGACTGCCACGGACACCATTCCGTTGGCATGGGCCGCCTCAATATCAGATGGTGTGTCGCCCAGTAAGAATACACGTTCAGGATTTCCCGCGCGTTCTAGGGCAATTGCCGCCATGCGGTTTCGATTACCGTCATCATCGCCAAAACCACCAATACTGCTGAAGTATTGATCCAAGCCACCATGTTTTAGTTTAAGATAGGCACATTCGCGGATATTCCCGGTAACGAGCCCCAGCTTCCAATGATCCGAAACCCGGCCCAGAAAAGTCGAAACCCCAGCAAATACATCGGGGGGGAAGCGTGTCATATTCTGATCTAGAAATCCGGGCAGCAACTTAAAGAAATGAGCCGTACGGTCCGCATCGGGTGCAAGGCCGTTTTCGCGGATCAATTGTTCTACCACCCGAAGATCCGTGGCTCCGGCAAAGTTGATGTGGCCCATATCGACGGGCACGCCATAGGCCTTATGAAAAGCTTCGCTAAACGAAGCTCTTCCTGAGCCTTTTGCATGGAGCAACGTGCCGTCGATGTCGCAAAAGATGTAGCGACTTGCAACCGTCATGAATCCGCCCTAGTCGACGAGATCGATCAGTTCGTTAATTGCATCAGCTTCGGAATTTTCCTTAACTGGACGTTCTTTTTTAGGCTCAGTGGCATTGCCTTTTCCTCCGGACTGCTTTTGCTGGCGGCGGCGTGGCGGGCGATTGCTATTGCTATTGGAGCGGCTGCGTGGCGACTCTCCTTCACTATCTCCACCCACATCGAACGCTTTGCGAAAGGTGCTGATGCGTAGTTTCTTTACACCGCGACCTGCCATTTTTTCAGTGGCCGCATTACTGGAAACCAGAACGGCGCCCGCCCCCCTGCCCGCAGCGATTTTGGCAATATGCTTGGCATGCACTTCGAGGGACTTGGAGTAGAGCACCATAACGCCTTCGAATTTTTTGCCAGCGGCAGCTTTGTTGAGGGGCGTACCGCTCAGCACAGCCACAACTTCAATTTTTTCACGTTGCGAAAAGCGTGCCAGACGGCGAAGCATCTGAAGTTGATTTCTCGGGGGTACTTTGCCTTTCATTCCCAGTGATTCGTTGAGCGATACGGCATCGATAACCAGCACCGTTTTGGCTGGTTTTAACAGGTTGAATAAACCCATGGTGTTTTCCTTTATGTTGTATTTTCATTTTCCCATGCACATACACCGTCGTTCCGACTACAAGCGTGATTCATGAGTTGCAGCGATGGGCGGTGTGTTTTCGTGCGTTTAAAGTTCGGGAAAGTACCGCATGCGCCCTATATGCGCAAGCCTGTATTTCGTCCGCTTAATATGAAGAATACTACAGAACTGTTCCGGACGGAATGACTGTATTTTTAGGAATAATCATGATGCCATCCCGAATCCAGTAAAGGGCGGTTTGCTCATCGGAGGGTTTGCCTTCCGGCGAAATGGTTACATTATCGCCAATGCGCACGTTTTTATCGATAATCGTATTCTTAACAATGCAGTTCTTGCCAATTCCCATAGGAATTCCCGAAGCATGCTCGACCCCTTTATGCTCGTAGTAGTCGGCTCCCATGAGAATCGAGTCCTCCACCACGGAACCCTCTCCCACCAAGGCCCGCAGACCGATCACCGCATGATCAATGCGTTCGCCCGAAATAATGCATCCGTCAGAGAGCAGGCAACGGCTCAGATTGCACTGGTTGATCTTGGAAGGCGGCAGATAGCGCATCCGGGTGTAGATTGTGGAAGACGTTTCATAGAATGAGAATTGAGGCAGTGCTTCGGTGAGCGCCAAATTAGCCGCCCAGAACGAACGGATGGTTCCGATATCTTCCCAATAATCGTTAAAAATATGGCTATAGACTTTATGCGTCTCAATGGCGGCGGGAATAATGTCCTTCCCGAAATCAGCCTTACTGCTATTGCAGAGTAGTTCCTTCAGAACGGGCATGTCGAAAATATAAATCCCCATACTGGCCAGATACCGCTCTTGTTTGTCGAACGGCGCCCTCAGTTCATCGAGCTCCGGTGTATCGCCCGGTTTTTCCGCAAAACGGATAATCTGCCCGTTTTCATCGACCTGCATAATGCCCAGCGATCCCGCCTCTGCGCGACCCACCGGCTTTGTGCTGACGGTCAGATCGGCTTTATTTTCAATATGCGCCGTAATGACCGCCGAAAGATCCATCCGGTAGAGCTGGTCTCCCGATAATATGACGACGATATCCGGGTCGTCGTCCTTGAAATATCGCATGGAACGGCGAACGGCATCGGCTGTTCCTTGAAACCAACCTTCCGAATCGGGCGTCTGTTCCGCAGCCAGAATACGAACATGACCGCCGCTAAACTGATCAAATCGATACGTTGCTCCGATATGCTGATGCAAAGAAACGCTATTAAACTGAGTCAGCAGATAAATATGCCGAATATCACTGTTAATGCAGTTACTGATCGGAATATCGACTAAACGGTATTTTCCGGCGATAGGAACCGCGGGCTTAGATCGTTCCTGTGTAAGTGGTTGCAGACGGCTTCCCGCCCCGCCTCCTAGAATTAATCCAACTACCCGCATGTGTTTCCCCTTCTCTATTCAATCACCTGGATATTGGTGAGATAATAGGGAAAGCTTCATGGCTTAGGAAAACAAAAGAAAACAAATAATTAGCACTTGCGTCGATTAGGTCGATTCTGTAGAAATTGCGCTCCTTTACGAGAAAGACCGGTATGGTTGACTTGTTTGGAAAGTCCATTTTTTGGGCCGGTAGCTCAGTCGGTAGAGCATTTGACTTTTAATCAAAGGGTCCTGGGTTCGAGCCCCAGCCGGCCCACCATCTTAAACCCCGTTATCAGAAATGATGACGGGGTTTTTCTTTAACTACCCCCCTCTTATCAAATTTTGATAATACCTGATAACGGGTGATAAAATTAGATGATCCACCAAACAAGGGTTCTCCCCCAAAGACGGGGCCGCGTGACGTTTTTCTATTCCGTCACGCCAGATCAATTATTCACCCGTTATTTCGCCCGACCATCACCTTAATGGAAGCAAAGCATCCCTCTGTTGTGGTCGGGCACGGCCACGGCATATGCAGCCTTACATGGAAAATGTATTTCGGTTTGACCATACCGGGACCGTGCAAGATCCGGCCAGCACCACACCATTTTAAGTCTCGGAGAATAGAAGCATAGAAAGGGTTGTTTAGGTTTAGGCTGTGCATTATATCGGGTTAATATAGCTTCTATAAGTCAACAAATCCTATCGGAAA
>JAZGFK010000144.1:0-11335 GCA_036479375.1 Pontiella sp.
GATCAATCGATACCCCCGCAAGATACTGAATTTTAAAACCGCAGAAGAGTTGTTCATTCAGGAGATCGCGGCATGAGATGCATCGGGCTTAGAAAAGTTGGGCATTTTAATTTACAGTCTACCGCTCTTTCTTCAGACTTCGATATTCCTTGTTCGCCATTCCGCCGTTCCTGTATGGTTCGTGGTTGATTTTCCAACAATTGGAAAACAGGAGATTACGAAATGACACGATTTTTACCGATTTTTACCGCTCTGCTTGTCAGCAGTACGACTGTTTTTGCCTATACCAATGTAGTGGATAATCAAATTCCTCAAACCATCACCAATGCATGGGATGCAGAGGGGGATATGATTGTCGGGAATCTGAATCCGAGCAATGTTCTGAGTATTGTTCAGGACGGTTCGTTGACCAATGTCAACGCCATCTTAGGCAACACTTCAAGCTCTTCGTTTAATACGGCAACCGTATCCGGCACGAACGCCAGCTGGATTTCGACAGGAAACCTGATTGTCGGAAATGGTGGATCAGGGAATAGCCTATTGGTGACCAATGGCGGTTATGCTCAAGCTCTAACTACCATCGTGGGAACAAATTCGACCGGAAAAGCTAACCAGCTAATAGTTACAGGAACGAACACGATATTTAATACTGCCAGTTTACAGGTTGGGGCAGAGGGAGTAGGCAACACCCTCGTTATTGCCGATGGAGCAACCGTTTGGAGTGGTCTGGGTATTGTGGGTAACGGGTTCGCAGCCTCTAACAACATGGCAACCATTACCGGATCGAATTCCACATGGACGGTGGACGGTGATATGATTGTTGGTAATGAAGGAAGTTCCAACTTGTTACACATTGCTGATAAAGGACAAGTAAACAGTACTTTGGGAGTCATTGGCTGGACGTCGAATGCCCTCAATAATGCAGTGATTATCGAGGGAGAAGATTCTGTCTGGAATAATGCCTCGGATGTTGTGGTCGGATTGGCAGGTTCTGGAAATCGGTTGGAAATTATAAACGGAGGAGCAGTTTCTAACATAAATGGATATGTTGGAAATTCTTCTGGAGCCTCGAACAATACCGTATTGGTCTCCGGTTCAGGATCGAGCTGGATTAACAGCGGCAATCTCTATATCGGAAACGTAGGAGTCAGCAATAACGCCGTAACCGTAACTAACGGAGGATTGGTTTCTGCTTCTGATTTGGTTATTTCTACAAATAATGCCTTTAATTTGGAAAATGACGGCGAGCTTGAAGTTACAGGCGAATTTTTCGACGCCGGGAAAGATGGGTTCAACTGGAACGATGGCGGCCAGTTGACTGTATTGGGGCAATTGGCTGGCTTGCCGGAAACTAATCTTAACGAAAAAACAGCAACTGTTTTTGATGGAACTAATAAACAACTCACGATGCGCGGTAGCCAGGCTCTGTGGAGCCATGGCGGAAATGACCTCATCGTAGGACTCGAAGGTTCGGCCAACCGGCTAATCGTTACCAACGGCGCAAACGTTGTTAATGCAGATGCCTATGTTGGCTACGGTGCCGGAGCCAATAGCAATCGGGTAGTGGTGACAGGAACTAATTCGCTATGGGAAAACGAGGGCACCCTGACGGTCGGATCATCCAACAATACGGGTAATGCGGTTTCCGTCTCAAGCGGCGGCAAGATTATGGCCAGTAATCTGGTGGTAAATGCAGGCGGAAGCCTCAACCTCAACGAAGGCGGAACGCTTGCAATGATTGGTGATTTTGATTCGTCCGATCCGTTGGCCAAATTTAACTGGAATGGAGGGGGAACCTTTTCCGTTGGGGGCGAGCTGACAGGAATTGACGGGCTGTACGGCACTAACCAATTTTTAGTAATCGATGGCGGATTATGGGCGACCAACGGTGACCTGACTATTGGTTCGGTCGGTTTCGGTAACAATCTGACGATCCAAAATAACGGCGTGGTTTCCAATGCGAACGCATTCGTTGGATTTGCATCAACCGCAAATAGCAACAGCGTCCTTGTAACGGGCAAGAATTCAACGTGGGTCTCGGCAGGAACCCTAACGATCGGCGCAACGAATAATGTGGGCAATAGCGTAACCGTAACGAACTCCGGGCATGTCGAGGTGCAAGGGCTTACGGTTGCCGACGGTAATGAATTCAATCTGGATAAAGATGGATCGCTTGCTGTTTCGGGAGCTTTTGATGCGGGGCAAAGCGGTTTCGTCTGGGGGAATGACAGCCATCTGATCACCCAAAGTAATTTAACAGGATTAGTTACATTGGCGGGTACGGATCAAACACTAACCCTTGATGGCGGCTTCATGACTAATTCATTGAAGACGCTTAATGTGGGGTGGAATTATTCGACTAATACCGTGCAGGTTGTTAATGGTGGTCGTATCGAAATGGACGATATTCATCTCGGCCGGAATTTTGGGAGCGATGGAAACAGTCTGTCTGTTTCCGGAACAAAATCAGCAGTTAATGCCGGGATATTTAAAGTGGGAACCGGGGGGAACCGGAATACCCTGCATGTTGGATCTATGGGGCGCGTCACGAATGATGTGGCGTATGTAGGCTACGAACACTTTTCTGATAACAACTCGGCAACTGTTTCCGGTGCCGGTGCAACATGGGTTAACGGCACATTAAACGTTGGTTGGTTCACTAACAGTGTTGCCCAAGGCACAACGATAACAAACAAACTCGTGAACGAGGGGAACTCTGTAACGGTTTCGAACGGTGGTGTGGTCCAAGCGGACTCACTGGTGATTCAGACCGGAAACGACTTTAATTTGAACGATGATGGCACGCTGCGTATGACCGGTGATTTCGATTGGTTATCACCGGAGCATTCAGGGCTCGAGTGGGGTTCGGGCGGGAACCTGTCGGTTGGCGGAGAGCTTTCGGGGCTTACAAACATAAATGCAGGCCGCGTTCTGACGATCGATGGAATCGGTGCGTCGTGGAGTGATGCGGCAGAAACTAATATGACCGTGAGTGGCGGCGCAGTTGTGAATGTAACTAATGCTGCAATTGTCGAAGCAGGCAATCTAGCCGTTCAGGATATCTCAAGTGTTCTGAATGTTTCCTCAAATGCCTGGATGCTGGTGGGTGATGGCGCTTCAACCAACGCGTTGGGTGCATCGGGTGGCCTGATGGTTGCTTCGGCCAACGGAGCGATGTTGACAGTTGATAGTGACGCCACGGTGAATATTGCTGAAACAATCCTGATCGGGGCCGACACGAATTCAACAGGTATCGTATCGGTATCCAATGGTGGAACGATCTCTGCGGGAAGCCTTGTTATTGCGGACACGAATAGCGCATTCAATCTGGAGAACGGCGGTACATTCGAAATGACTGGCTCATTCGATGCATCCATGGCTGGATTCAATTGGACCAATGGAGGCACCCTTTCAGTTGCAGGAGCTCTTTCGGGCATGTCTGGTGCGCTTGACGGGGAAGACCGGACGCTTACGTTAGATGGCGGAAACTGGAATGAGGGGGCGGGCGATTTGACCGTTGGCTTATCCGGCTCAGGGAATTCCTTGAATATCGAAAATGGGGGGGGTGCGACTAATGCGAATGGCTACATTGGCTACGATTCCACCGCCTTGAATAATGCCGTGACGGTTACTGGCAGCAACTCCGTGTGGAATAACAGCGCCGATCTTTACGTGGGATACGATGGATCAGGCAACTCGCTGACTATTGAGGAGGGCGGCGAAGTGATCAGTGCCAACGGGTATGTCGGATTCACGTCTAATGCGTTGGACAATGCCGTGGTGGTCACTGGGAACGATTCGGTTTGGAATAATGCCGGAATGCTGCAGATCGGATCAGCCGAGACCAATAGTGGCAACTCCGTAACCGTTTCCGCTAACGGAACCGTGATGACGGGTGCGTTAGCAATTGAGGAAGGCAATAGCTTCAGTCTCAATGATGGCGGTACGCTGAGAATGACTGGCGACATAGATCTTTCGGACTATACCTCGACACTAAACTGGAATAGAGGCGGTAACTTATCGGTTGGCGGATCACTGTTGGGTAAGGCATCAACAAATCTTGTCGTTGAGGGCACAACCAATACGGTTGCATACCTGAGCTCAGGGCGCGTCATCACGATTGATGGATCGGGTGCAAACTGGGAAAATGGGGGAGACACGAATCTCCTCATCGGCTTCACGAGTAGTAAATCGAAGCTGGTCGTTGCAAACGGCGGTACCGTAGATAATGCCGATGGCTTCATTGGCTGGTCCGGTTCCGCAGGGAATTCGGTTTTTGTGTCCGGAACCGATTCAACCTGGATCAACCGGGGCAACCTATACGTCGGCGGATATCCAACAAGCAACGGGTGGGTAAATGCCGGGAATGAAAACTCGCTCACGGTTTCCGATGGCGGTTGGGTGCTCGTGGGAGATGCTGTTGCGAGCGATTTTGCCGGATTTGCCGCTGCAACAAATGGCGCAATTGCGGTGGCCTCGACAACAGGTTCTGAGCTGGTTATCGATACGGGCACCGATTTGAATGATTCATTATATACGGTTTCAGCGGGAACTCTTTTCGTAGGTGCCGGAACAAATATGACCGGTCGGGTGGATGTCAGAGATAACAGCAGAATCCTGCTGAACGATCTTGTTATTGCGGATACGAATAGTTCATTCAACCTAGAAGGAGAGCTGGTCTTTGAAGGCGACTTCGATGCTGATATGGCAGGATTTAATTGGCTCAACGAAGGCTCAATCGTCATTACGAATGGAAGTTTCCAAAACGTATCTTCATTTGGCGGAACCAATAAAATGCTTACGCTGAACGATTCAGACTGGAATGCATTGGGTAGCCTCAACATTGGCACGAATGGATCGGGAAATGCATTGATCGTTAACGGTAACAGCACGGTTGATAGCGTAGGAGCCCAAATCGGGATTTTCAATGCGGTAAACAACTCGGTAACACTAAGCGGTAGTAATGTGGTTTGGAATAACACCGGCGATTTAGATGTGGGCTACACGGGCTCTGGAAACAGCCTTACGATCAAAAATGGAGCAACGAACTTCAATTTAAACGTTTCCATCGGAACAACCGCGTTTGCATCCAATAACTGGGTAATGGTGTCCGGCAGCAACACGTTGTGGAATAACAGCGGTAATTTATATGTCGGGGATCTAGGGTCGAATAATACACTGACTGTAGAGAGCAGTGCTGTCGTGAAGGTTGGCGACAGCCTCTTTGTTCAGAATAATGGAACGTTGCAGCTGGATTCGGGCACAACTCTATTCGTTGGAACCAACATGACTATCAGAGGCTCTACGCTTACCAACACTGTGGCATCTGGAAATAGCACGATCATGCTGGGATCAGATGTCGTGGATAGCACACTGACCATCAGTGGAACGAACACGGTCATATCTGACCGCATCTTTTTCGACGCGGGCGGTAAGAACACCGACACGGATACGGTTATCGTGAACGACTCGACATTCACCGTTTCTGCAAACACATCGGATCAATACCTTAACTTCGAAGCATTGGAGCTCAATGATGCAACGCTGCGCGGTGCAGGAACGTTCGATACATTTGATACGATCAATATGACCGGTGGTGTATTGGAACCTTCAGGCGGCGTACTGGTACTCCCCGAGAACTTTACGATTTTAGGAGGTCAGCCTCTGTTAAAGATTACGGCCGATGGCGTAAATAAACTGGCGCTAACCTCGACCAACACATTTAATCTCTCCGACATGAATGCAGAGGTGACGATTGGGGACGTGACTGACGCGAAGAGTTTCAACCCCGTAATTCTAGAGTCGACAGGCATATTGAGTAGTAATTTTGTAGTAACCACCTTTAATGAAGGCTATCTGCTATTCGATTTCAATTTGGTTTATACCAACGCCAATCAGGTTTCTGTAACGGCGAAGGCGGCGGTTGATGGGAGACTGAGTTCATCGCTGGCCTATGCTGGCAGCGAGGGAATTCGGGCCGGATTCAATGGAATGAAAAACGCAGTCTTCACACGAACCAAGCAGCTGCGTCGTAATGTGGTTGCCACCGCGCACTCCATTCCGCATGAAGCGTTTCTCTTATCCAATACCAATGCGCCCGCTGGTGCGCAAGGGCCGGGCGATCAAAATACAATTTTCGAGATGCGAATTTGGCTTCAGCAGTTCAGCGGTCAGGCGGATTACGATGAACAAGGCCTCTCCCATGGCTTTACCCTGAATAACAACGGAACCACGATTGGTGCCGACCGCCTCTTCGGCGATGCGCTCACGGCCGGATTTAACTATACATATGCCCGATCCGATGCCCGGACCACCAATAACGATACGATCGATACCGAAACCTATTGGATTGGTGGCTATGCCGAATGGGTTTCATTAGGCGGGCTCTATGTGGATACACTGTTGGCTTATGGCAGCTCTGATTATAATGCGGTCCGTATCGCGGATAATAGCTATAGAGGAACGGCCAAATATGACGGAAGCGAAGTGGGTGGTTATGTGGATGTTGGTCAGTATTACCACTACAAGAACCTGGCTCTTTCGCCCTACATGGGCGTGCATGCTCTGTCGGTTTCAACCGACGAATTTACGGAAAGCGGGCCGGGTGGAAATGACGTAAATGTTGCTTCCTCCAAGCGCTCCTGGGTTGAATCAGCATTTGGACTAAAAGCCCGTCATCGTTTCGACACCCGGAAAGGGCGTATCCAGACCACAGGCTATGCCGAATGGTTGCATGACTTCATTCAGGATGATGTTGACTCGCAACTTTCTGCAGGAGGATTGGGGCCGATTAGCACAGCACGCATCTCGCCCGATGCGGATGTGATCGGAACGGGGTTGGGCCTGAGCTGGACCTGTACCGAATACATGGAAATTGGCGTCGGATACAACGGACGTTTTTCCGACGGTTACGAAGAGCATTCAGGCTCGATCCTGGTTGATGTCAGATTCTAATTAAGCAGTAAATTGGCCGCTGTGAGCTGTCAGTCTTGAAAAATACCGGAGGTTGTTAACATGTTATCATTCGGATGTTTATGCGTGTTGATGGGGCTCGGTTATTGGATCCGCCGCAAACTGGTATTCCTTCAAAAACTCTTCCTGCCCGCCAGCGTGATTGCTGGCTTGCTGGGATTGCTGATTCTTCAGTTTCTACCGGTTCCGGCCGAGGTTTCCGCAGGTTGGAGCACGTTGCCGGGAACCTTGATCAATATTGTTTTCGCCTGCCTGTTTCTGGGTGTGGCTCTGCCGAAAATTTCCAAGGTCTGGAAAAGCTGCAGCCGTCAGCTGGCCTATGGCCAGATCGTCGCCTGGGGCCAATATGCCGTCGGCTGCCTCTTCGTACTTTTGCTGCTTGGCCCCATCTTTGATCTTCCCGACATGTTTGCCGGCATCATGCCCGTCGGCTTTGAAGGCGGCCACGGAACCGCCGGGGGGATGGGGCCGATCTTCGACCAGCTTGGCTTCCCCGAAATGAAGGACTATGCCCTCGCCTGCGCCACCGGCGGAATTCTGGGCGCCATCATCGTCGGCATGGGGCTCGTCAACTGGGCGGTGCGCAAGGGCTATGTCGAAAAACGCTCCGCGCCGAACGTCGAGATTGAAGACCTCAGCGGAATCATTCCCGTGGTGGACCGTCCAATGGCTGGAAAGCTCACCGTCAAGAGCGATGTCATCGAATCGCTGTCATTGCACCTGGTTTTTGTCGGTGCGGCGATCCTGCTCGGTTGGCTGATGAAGCAGGCGCTGCTGCAAGCGGCGCAATTTCTGCCGGGCACGGGTGCGCAGATTTTCGAGAGCTTCCCGCTCTTTCCACTCTGCATGCTCGGCGGGGTGACGGTCCAATGGCTGTCCGACCGCTTTGATAAAGACGAGCATATGGACCATGGCCTGATGCTGCGTATCCAAAACTGTGCGCTCGACTTTCTGGTGGTGGCCGCCATCGCCACCATCCGAATCGATGTGGTGGCCAAGCAATGGGTGCCGATTGTCGTGCTGATTCTGGCCGGAATTCTATGGAATGTTTTCATGCTCACCGTAGTTGCCCGGCGCGCCTTCAAGGATGCCTGGTTCGAGCGCGGCATTGCCGAAATGGGGCAGTCGATGGGCGTTACCGCCACCGGCCTTTTGCTCTTGCGGGTCGTTGATCCGGATTATGAAACCGAAGCCGCCGAGGCCTTCGCGGCCAAACAGCTGCTGCACGAACCTTTCATGGGCGGCGGCCTCTGGACCGGCGCGGCCATTCCGCTACTCGCCCTCTGGGGCGGTTGGCCTATTCTTGGAATCGCCCTCGCTGTTATGGCTATCTGGACTATTATGCTGGTCGTGATGAATCGCCGGGCATAGCCTGTTGAAACCGGCAGATAGGAGAATATGATGTTAAATGTTCAAGTGGATACCGAAACCGGAATTGCTCTTTTAGAACCGCAGGGAGCGTTGACCCAAAGCGACTTTGAAACGGCGGCCGCACAGATCGATCCTTTCATCGAAGAGCTTGGAAAGCTGAACGGATTGATCATTCATGTGGAACATTTCCCCGGCTGGGATTCTTTCGGAGCATTATCTTCTCACCTG
Source organism: Pontiella sp. (assembly GCA_036479375.1). Taxonomy (GTDB): domain Bacteria; phylum Verrucomicrobiota; class Kiritimatiellia; order Kiritimatiellales; family Pontiellaceae; genus Pontiella. Next base: position 8,572 of record JAZGFK010000144.1, read on the forward strand.
AAATTTGTTAGGGAGCACCACCGCGAAATTAAGCGGGTGGCGTTTGTGACGGATTCGCCCATCGGAAAACTTGCGGAAAAGCTAGCCAGCCACTTTGTTGACGCGGACGTGAAGGAATTTCCTTTCAGCCAAATGGAACAGGCCCGCGCCTGGCTGACTGTAGCGTGATGGATTTGGTTGCGGTGGGCAGTACGTTCTGAATAGGTAATCTACGTTTCGCAGGGAGGTAGACATGAAGAGTATTAAATGGATGGGTTTATCAGTTGCGCTTCTGTTGGCCGGGTGCACCAGCGACAGAGGCTATAGTGGAGTGGACAACCTCTGGCGCTCGGAAAACCCGCCGATTTGGGAGGTCGGAAAAACCACGGAATCGGATCTGATCAAAACGTTAGGGCCGCCATCGCAATTGATCGGCCTGGAAAGGGAGACCGTCTATTATTATCTCCGTGAACAACGTGTAGCGTACGGTGGATTCCTTCTGGTCTATAACTGGAAAAATCAGAAATTGGTTTATGATCGCGCCATATTCTTTTTCGACAAAAACGGAAAGCTAACCAAACATTCTTACAGTCTAGAGGCGTTGCCTTATGAAAAGGCTAAGTAGGATTGCGTCCGTTCTAGTTCTTGGTCTCCTGTTTGCCGGGTGCAGTTCATTACGTACCAAGGTCGATCCCGGCATTTCGCTCGAACAGTGTGTTTTTGAAGGGGGGATTGCCCATTATCACGATGTATTGGATGAACTGGGGCCACCTGCGAGACTTTCGGCAATACCGGGCGGCCTTGTTTTTATCTATGAAGCATTGCTTGTTGATGAGAAGCAATTTGGCCTCAGTGGACGGAGCGGGTGGTTGCAATTATTCAAAATGTCATTTGCAGGAACGGATCTTAAACGTAAGGCATATCTACTTCGCTTTGACTCGAATGGTAATCTGGTTGCTGCTGGAGTTCTGCAGGCTAAGGAAGATCTTGGAGCCGGTGGAGCGGTGCAGACGTTGTTCTCCATTCAGCAAATTGTCGACACCTCGGCCTACGAGGATGATGCGCTGGATGCGGTGAACTGGGGGGCTGGCCTGCTCGATCCGTTTGCCCAGACGTTGAATTCGGCGCAAAACCTGAATACGGGTACTTCCGGCCTTGAACAAAGCGGTACCACCGCCAAAGTCGGCCAGCACACCCTCGAAATGCGCTGATTGCAGCGCGGATTGTCTTGCAATGCCCTATTGACACCACGGTGGTTTCGCGTATTTTTCCACACTCTAGAAATACAAAGGATTTAGATATGAGCAAGAAAGATAAAACCGTGGAACAGGAACTCAAAGACGAAGGCGTTTTAGCGGAGGAAGAGCTGGCAGATAAAGAAGCGGCTGCCGCTGAGGAGCTTCCTGATACCGAAACCATTGAAGAGGATACTCCGGCTCCGGTTGTTGAAGAAGAGGAAGACGAATCGCTGCGCGACCAGTTTGTGCGCCTTCAGGCCGATTTCGCTAATTTTCGCAACCGGACCCAGCGCGAGCGAATCGAGCTCTATCAGCGTGCGAACGAAGACCTTCTGCTGGAAGTGCTCCCTGTGCTCGACCACTACGAACTAGGATTGCAGAACGCCGAACAGCACAATGCCGATAAGGCCGTTGTGGATGGCTTCAAACTGGTCTTTGATCAGTTCCAGAATATCCTGAATAAATTTAACCTCACACCGATCGAAGCGGTGGGCGAAACATTCGATCCCCACAAGCACGAAGCGCTGACGCATATGCCGTCGAACGAGTATGCGGCGGAGATCTGCTCTAATCAGGTTCGCCGGGGCTATATGTTTGGAGACAAGCTACTTCGCGCTGCGCAGGTGGTGGTTTCCTCGGGACCCGCTGAAGGAGCCGAATAGTCATGGCGAATAAGAGAGATTATTACGACATTTTGGGGTTAGACAAAAACGCCTCGGCCGATCAGATCAAGAAGACCTATCGCAAGGTGGCTATGAAGTATCATCCCGACCGTAATCCCGGGGATAACGCCGCCGAGGAAAGTTTTAAGGAAGCGTCCGAAGCCTATGAAGTGCTGTCGGATAGCAGTAAAAAAGCGAAGTACGATCAATTTGGTCATCAGGCTTTTGCGCCGGGCGGTGGTGGATTTGGCGGCGGCGGCTTTGGCGGCGGTTTCCATGATGCGGGGGATATTTTTGAGCAGGTGGTTGGTGGCGGCTTTAACATTAATGATTTGTTTGGTGGCGGCGGAGGCCGTCGGCGCAGTAACGGCCCTTCCCGGGGTTCGGATTTGCGCTATGACCTCGATGTTGATTTTGAGGAAGCTGCGCTGGGCTCGCGCCGTACGTTGACCCTGCCGGTTTCCGAAACCTGCGGTCGCTGCACCGGTAGCGGCGCGGAACCGGGAACCTCCAAGAGCACCTGCCCAACGTGCCGCGGCCAGGGCCAGGTATCAGCTGGGGGCGGCTTTATCCAATTTTCACAAACCTGCCCAACCTGCGGTGGCGCGGGGGAAACGATCACGAGCCCATGCAACGAGTGCAATGGCGCGGGCAGCGTTAAAGAGCGTAAAACCATTAAGCTACGCATTCCTGCAGGTGTTGAATCCGGCTCGCGACAGCGTTTGCCAGGTAAAGGCGAAGCGGGGGGGCACGGTGGTCCGGCCGGCGATCTGTTTATTGTCTTTCACGTGCGCGATCACGAATTTTTTAAACGCAACGATCTCGATATCTACTGCGAAGTGCCCGTGCCGTTCAACATTGCTATGCTCGGCGGCGAGATTAAGG
>JAZGFK010000145.1:0-21110 GCA_036479375.1 Pontiella sp.
TTCAACCTGCTGCGCACCCTCGGACAAGAAGTCATCGAGCGCAAAACCATTGCCCCGCAAAAGATCAACGCCAAGCGCTGGCGGCTCAAAACCGTGCTCCAAAATATCATCTACTGCGCCGTCCGGCTCGTCCGGCACGCCGGGGGAATCGAGCTGCACTTCGGGAAGCGATGCCCTTGGTTCGATGTCATACGCGACATCGCCAGCACCTACGCATAACCAAGCCATCCATCAACCGAGCCAACCGCCCACGCGGAGGAAGGCCTGCGCCCGCGAAAAGGTAAAACGGGGCCAAAATGAAGAGTTGATCCGCCTTTGAATGCCGAACGTTCGTTTGCCAACGGATTCAGGTACTAGATATAAAATAGAAAAAGTGGGTTCTTTTATTCGTTTTTGTGTCGGATATGAAGATTACTGAGCCGTTAGCGTATCGGGAAGGGGAGGGGTGGGTTTCCAGTCGCCAGCACCATCTTTCGAGAAGGTTACCATCAGTTTGCCCACACGGCCGTTGTCGATGTAGCCAAGGCGGAAGGTGAGGGGTTGCGTATAGTGCCCCGTTTCGTCTGTAGTCTCGGCGCCGATTGGGCGAACGCCTGTATATTTGTGTTCGAATACATGCATGGCCCGTTCGGCGCTCGGACGGATTTTGAGCAGGAGGGGCTCGGATTCCGGTGCTTCCATTTTTTGAAGCGCGGTGTAGAAGGGAGATGTAGTGAGTTGTTCGCCGGCTTTTATTTTCTTTGCAACGACGTTCATCAGCGGCTTAAGGGCTCGCTTTTCTTCCTGCTCGCCGAGGATCTGCGCGGCGTGCCCGGCAATCAGCTCGTTTGAATCTTCAATAGCCACAATCAACGGAAGGGTGGGGAAATACTTTGTAGTGGCGAGCTTTTCCTTCGCCATCTGCTGATTGGCTTCTCCGCGAAAGCGGTCGACCGCTTTCTTGACAACCGGAATGCCATCGGCATCGTAGTCCGGCTGAAGCGGAGGCGGTTGGGTCTGGTCGCCGAGCAGGTTAATAAGCAAGGGGACATATGCGCGGGTAAGTTTGAAGTCGGGTGCAATAATCACATTAAAGGCGGTCCGGCCCTGGGTCTGCAGGTCTGCCGCTTTGGCCTGGTCTAGATTAAAGTCAGGATTGAGCGAGGCAACTGCACTCCATAGATCAATACGCCATGATGGGGCACCGCTCCATGAATTACGCGATTTGAACCAGGCTTTGGCGCTGCTACTGGCATTTGCGTTTGCGGCAGCCTTGGCCTTGGCGACAGCGGCGTTCCCGTTTCGTTCAAGCGCAAGGCTGGCATGCTCGCGGAAGTCGGGTACGTTGTGGGCTGCGGCTTCCAGCAGCGTGTCAATGGCTTCGTCGCCTATTTTGACGAGTGTTTTAACTAAGCCGAGGTCTATGCCATCCTTTTTGTCGACCGAGGCGCGAGCAAGCTGATACCAGATCACATTATTTCCCGTCAGTGGAATGGCTTTCTGTCCCCGAAGTACAGCGATAGAGCCGGAGCGGATTTTTGGATTGTCGTTTTTGAGGCCTTCAAGCGTGGCGGGGGTGGAGGTTCCGCCTAACTGAACTAGAGAAGTAATCGCCGCTTTGGCAACATCTGCATTGCTGTCGTTTAAGGAACCCATCAGTCCTTTAACAGCAGTATCACCGCCCGTTAATGCAAGTGCCTCAACGCAGGCCAAGCGTAGATCGGTGGAATCGGCATTCAATTTTCCAACTAATGCTTCGCTGCCGGCTTCCTCGCCGGTCTGGCCGAGCGAACTGGCGGCTGCGAGTCTCACGGATTCTTCACGGTCGTCGAGTGCCTCTCCAAGAGGTTGTACAGCACTGGTTGCCTTCAGTTGACCGAGTGCAATGGCTGCTTTGATGCGCGCCTCTGGATAATCGAGCTTGAGTGCTGCAATCATGGGGGTGGTAGTCGTCTCGCTTCCTATGGCGGCAAGGGCATTGACGGCAGATAGAACAACGGTTTCTTCGGAATCGTTATAGAGCGCTGCGAGGCTGTCAACAGCCGGTTCGGCCTTCAGTTCGCCTAGTGCTTCCGCTGCGGCAACACGCACTTCAACTTTGAGATCGGCAAGGGCCTTGATGAGTTTTTCGATATTGCCCTTGGCTTTCCAAGTAGCCACATCATCGATCGTGCGGCTGCAACCGGTCAGGCCAAGTATGAGCAGCAATGAAAAAAGTGTGAACAGTGCAAATGGTATTCTTTTCATAAATGAGATCCCCTAGTTCACTTGACGCACTCATTACTAACGATTGGACGGAATGCTTTAAATAAGTTCGGCATCCTACAAATACTTGGATCTCCAGACAAGCGGCATACTGTAATATCAGTGTTAAGCGGCTGAATGGACTGTAAATTTATTCGGTTGTTCGATCCTTCTGTGTTCCTGAATCGGGCTCTCTTGAACGACATAATGAATCGTCATTTTCCAGTTCAGCGCGTATTGGCACTGTTTATGCATTTACCCATTTTAAGCACAAAGAATTTGGGAGCAGAACATGCGCTATAAATTAGTCGTACCTTGGACAGCACGAATACCTTTAGGCCGCTGGATGCAACGTAGAAATAGTGCCTTCATGGCAGCCGTTGCCGGGCAGAATAATATGAATAAGACGGTTTCATCTGCTGAAAAGCATTGACCATTTTGTAATTAGCCCGGTTATTTATTACCGATTTTGTTAATTTGAGGTCTAAGAGACTGAAAGGAGCGGTAAAATGAAATATAAATTAGCAGTACCATGGACAGTCCGGCTCGCTTTGAGTCGCTTATTCCAATGGCATGGCGGGAACGGTCGTACGAATGCATCCGATCCGAAGTTACTAAAAGAAGACGATCTAGATCATCTCGGTGCATTGCACACCGCTTCCATGCAGACTAAAAAACGCTAAACCCAAACTTCCCAAACTTGGTTCATATGGGGTGGTGTAAATCATTCGATCGTGCCATCTCTCCTTTCTTAAATAGACTCCAGTCTATTCCTTGATGTGTGATAAAAGAGCATCTAACGCTCCTTTTATCCATCTGTTTGCCCTATTTACCTATGGTTGTCGTTAGCCGTATCCGTATTATGTGATGGTTCGGGTGCGATGACTTTAAAGAGGATCCAACTCACAACTGGATATTTCTGAAAAAGTCCGCTAAAATCTCCGATCAAATATGCGTCAACTGATGTTGGTCGTGGTGAGGTCAGCAAAAAGAGTTCTCGATTTAAAATCATGGCTCGGCAGGCTGGGAATATTTAATGGGGTATAGAACTCCAAGGGAGGATGTAATGGGATATATCGTAGACATCATCGTATTTATCGCTTTTGTGGCGGCGGTACTGTTTGTTGGCATGTATAAATCCAAGGGGGAAGACACCCATGGGGAAACGGGTGCGTCTGACTACTTTCTGGCGGGTCGTGGCCTGAGCTGGTGGCTGATCGGTTTCTCACTGATTGCGGCCAATATTTCAGCCGAACAGTTCGTCGGTATGTCGGGTCAGGGTGCGGGATTCGAAGGATTATCCGTCTCGAGCTGGGAGTGGATTGCTGCCATTACGCTGGTTGTCGTTGCTTTTGTACTGCTTCCTTATTTTCTGAAGACCGGCATCACTACGATTCCTGAATTTCTTGAGGTGCGTTACAATCACTGGGCGCGCCTGGTGATGACCCTGTCGATGACCTTGATTCTGGTGGGCGTGAACTTGATCGGCGTGATCTATGCCGGTGCCATTACCATGACGAAGCTTTTCCACGAGTTCGGCCTGGATGTCTCTCTTCCAGTCGCTTGCTGGATTCTTGGAGGCCTGGCTGCGGGCTATGTGGCGGTCGGGGGCCTCAAGGCGTGTGCATGGGCGGATCTGCTGCAAGGGTCGGCGCTTATTCTCGGCGGCGGCATCATTACCTACTTTGCCTTTCATCAGCTTGGAATCACCGATGTTGCGACGTTGGTGGATGCCACCGGAGCCATGGCGAATGTCGATGCCAGTGCGGGGGCCATGGAACGCTTCCATGCCTTGAATGAATCTGCCATGCACATGGATACCCCGGCCATGCCGTGGCCGATCCTGATTGTCGGGATCTGGATTCCTAACTTCTACTACTGGGGACTCAACCAGTACATCACTCAGCGTATTCTCGGCTCCGCTTCACTCGGTGACGGCCAGAAAGGGCTGGTTCTTGCGGCCGGTCTGAAACTCGTTATTCCATTCATTATTGTGATTCCAGGGATCATCGCTTTCAACCTGTTTTCAAGTGAGATGGAGAACGGTGCGAATGTGGATGCGGGCGGAAATGTTTTTGCGGTGTATGAATCTGCGGTGGCCGACCCTGCCAATAACATGGTGTTCACGTTGGACGCAAAATATGCGGCGACGCATCCGGATAAAGCGGTGGAAATTACGCAGTTCAATAATAGCGTGGTCGCACGTGTGGGTGAAACTGCGGTCGTGAAAACTTCGATCAATGCGTATAAGTATGACGACGCGATGGGCTTGTTGATTACGAACCTGATTCCGAAAAATAAAGGGCTGCTCGGTTTTGTGATTGCGGCACTGCTCGGCGCGATTATTTCGTCGCTGGCTGCGGTTCTGAATGCGGCCTCTACGTTGTTCACGATGGATGTGTATCAACGGTATATTCGACCAAAAGCTTCTCAGTTCGAGTTCGTAACATTCGGGCGGATTTGCATCGGAGTGTTCGTTGTTATCGGATGTGTTGTTGCTCCGAAGCTCGTCGAATTCAAGAGTATTTTCGAATTCATCCAGTCCTTTCAAGGGTATGTTTCTACGGGGATACTGGCCGTCTTTATTTACGGTCTACTCAACCGGACCTCCGGCAAGTGGGCGGGTGTAATTGGGATCGTTGCGAATGCGGGGATCTATCACTATATGCTGAAAACCCATTCCGATATGCACTTCCTGTATAGCATGTCGATCTGCCTAGGTGCGGTATTGGCTCTGCTGGTCGTCTACGGACTGATCTTCAAAGCCGAGCGGGTTGAGTTTAAAACAACGACAACGATGGATATGACCACATCGAAAGGCGCGCTCTACGCCGGACTTGTAGTCTGTGCTCTCACCGTCGTGCTATACATAATCTTCTGGTAGACGTTCGTAATGCGGCACATAAAAGGCATCCCTAATGGGGTGCCTTTTTTCGTATCAGTAGTCGGTATTTCGTACGCGCCAGAGATTCGACCCGCTAGCCGAAATTCTGTAATGAGATCACATGAACAAAAAAAGGGCAGACCGGTAAAGTCTGCCCCTCATTATATCCAACACCGAAAATTAGTTAATCAGAACGGACTGGCCGGAACCGGCAACGACTTCACCAACGATGATGGAGCGCTGTTTGTTGGCTTTCAGGATTTTCATCGTATTTTCAACGTCCTTCTTCGCAACCATCAGCACGTAGCCGATGCCCATATTGAAGACGCGGTACATCTCTTCGTGGTCAACCTTGCCCTGTTCTTCGATGAACTTGTAGATGGCCGGGGTCTTCCATGTGTTGCGGTCAAAGACGGCATCCACGTTTTCAGGAAGTACACGCGGCACATTATCGTAGAGTCCGCCGCCAGTAATGTGTGCCATTCCGTGAATGTCGACTTTCTTCATTACGGCGCTAACCGGGTTCAGGTAGCTCTTGTGAATCGCAAGCAGGGTCTTTTCAAAAGTCACTTTCGTGCCGGGAACCAAATCCGAAAGTTTTTTTCCGGCTTTTTCAAAGATCACTTTACGGGCAAGCGAGTAGCCGTTCGTTTGCAGACCGGTGGAAGGTAGACCGATTAATACATCGCCCTTTTTAATCTTCTTGCCGGTAATGAGCTTTTTACGTTCAACGGTACCAACGATGGTGCCGACCAGATCGTATTCGCCCTTGGGATAGAGGCCGGGCATTTCTGCCGTTTCGCCACCGAGCAGTGCCGCACCATTTTCCTTGCAGGCTTTGCAGAAGCCGCTGACCACGTCTTCAAATACTTGAGGAGCCAAGGAGGCGGTGCCGAGGTAATCGAGGAAAAAGAGCGGTTTTGCTCCCTGTACCAGAATGTCATTCACGCAGTGGTTTACCAGATCCTGACCAACGGTAGTATGTTTGTTGGCCATGTTGGCTACCTTCAGCTTGGTACCCACGCCATCCACGCTGCTGACGAGCAGGCTTTCCTTGCCCGGTGATTTGAAGAGGCCACCGAAGGAACCCAGTTCGCTTACTACACCCGAGGTGTTGGTAGCTTTGACTTTCTTGCCGATCCGCTTGAGCGAATTCATCATTACGTCGATATCCACGCCCGCTTCGGCGTAGGCTGATTTTTTCTTCTTGGCCATTTTTGGAGTCCTTTTTGTGAAAACGATGGGCGGGATTAAACAAGGAACCGAGCATTCAGACAAGCCATAAACCAAATTGTAGGGCTGGAATGGTTGAAGACCTGCCAGCCAGGCGGCGGGAAGATCGTTGACCGTTTCCTCCCTACAACAATTACCCCATAAAAATGGGATCAGCATCTTCCGCGGAAACGATGATATCTACCCCGTTACCGAGTGCTTTTCGCAGTATTTTTCTAAATTGCGGAAGATAACCGCGTTCGGTGTTTGTATGCTCGCAAAGAATGACATGTGAGCCGCTCTGCGTAGTCGCCAGAATGTTGTGATGGCTCATTTCTCCCGTGAGGTAGCAATCGGCCTGAATGCCTGAAAAAGCCCCAGTTCCGGCTCCTGCACACAGGGCTACCGTTCGGATCGGCTTTCCGTCAGAAGATTCTGCCAACCGTACGGTCTTTAAACCCAAATACTGCTTAATCCGCCCGGCCAGCGTTTTCAGTTTAACGGGCCGTTTCAGTTCCACCAAACGACCCTGACCGGCATCCGAACCTTCAATCGGATGTAGAACCGAAATCTCACCTTCACCGACGCCCTCGGCCAGCCAGTCATTTACACCGCCGATTACAGAATCCAGCGCGGTATGGGGGGAGTAGACCGCAATGTTCTTCTGGATCAATTTCATCACCACGCGGTCATAGGCATTATCAGCACTCAGTCGATTCACCGCCGAAAAGAGAATGGGGTGATACGCAAAAATTAGATCGGCTTTGTTAGCGATGGCTTCATCCGCCACAGATTCCGTCAGATCAACCGTCAGCAGGACCTTTTTAACGGTCCGCGGTTTCAGCGGATTGATCAGCAGTCCGACGTTATCCCAATCTTCCGCAAGGTGTAGCGGGGCGATTTGTTCGAGTTGTTGGATGATATTCTGCAGTTTCATGAGAGACATTATGCATGGATGTATCACATCCCTAAAGGAAAATGAAACAACAGGAAGGGTGGTGAGTCCTGATCAGCTCATCTTCCGCGATCATGGATCACGGCTACACGTGCAGAGCGGGGGACGAGACCCCGCAGCGGAGGATTGGAAAAGATTTCCAGCAAGAGCCTATTTAACGGAATCGCATTTATCTGCCTCTTGAATCAGCCTCTGAACCACATCCGGCATCCTGTCGGCAGAAAGTTCAGCAATGGATTTATCGGTTGGTGCCCCGCCTTCAATCCACCATCGGATTAGAGCAATTTGATCAACAGTGAGCGGATCGTTTCCTTCGGGCGGCATAAACCCTTTTTTTTTCGGATCCAGCGTAATGCGATAGTGAACTTCACTCGCATCTAAATCGCCCGGCACCACGCCCGACATCCCCGATTCACCGCCGAGCAACATAAGCTCGAAATCATCCAGTCGGAAATCACCCTTCTGCTTATTTTCGTAATGACAGAGATAGCACCTTTCCTCAAAAATCGGTTTGATCAATGCATCATAGACTGAGGAGTCCATCGTGACGGGTTCTTTGTCCGTATTACCGGAGAATAGATTCTGAATGGAGGGCGAAATTTTGGCATAAAGGTAATCTTCCCCATGAACCAACGAGGCCCCGTTATGGCTTCCGATGATTAATGAAATAATACTCAAACCAAGAAAACCGAAATACGCAACGGTTGCCGCCGTGGACGGTGGAAGTTGATGAAGAATGAAGGCTATAATCAGAAGAACGGTACTGATGATCCCTCCCCACATATGCGTAACCAGCAGTCCACCGGAATCGCCTTCGCCCGATGCCAGCATATAGCCCAGAATACACACTTTTACTGCAAACAGAATGGCCAGAACGAGGAGGACTGGCACCGCCTGTTTTACATGCTTAAACGGTGTGAAGGATCCAATCACCTCGAAAAGAGGGATCAATAGAATCAAGGCAATTGGAAAGTGCAGCGCCAGAATATGAAAGCGGCCGATCGCCGCGACGGAGTCCGGACCCGATGTGCCCGTCAACGGGAACATCACCGGCATCAAAAGTAGCAAGGCAGAAACGAGTGTGCCTGCAACAGCAGTAAGTATTAATCGCGATCTCTTCATAGAAGCGGTTCATCCTTTCAGGATATTTTCAAACATGATGAATCATGCCATATCTGCTTGCAGCCGAACTAACAAAAATCGTACCCGATTATATTCATGAGATGCATCGGCGCGGACGGGAGATTGAATCTATATGTAGGGCGGGGGCCGAGAGCCCGCCGTTCAGTCGCAAAGCCCATTGTTTCGTCCAGCACTCGCCGATGAACGAGGTCGAGGACCTCGGCTACATGTTTCTGTATGTAGGGCAGGGGGTAAGCGACCGAGAATCGACCCCCTAGCCAGATTTCGCGAGTGAGATAAAATCGTCGGCTTCAATGAACCAAGGAGTCGATGATGTTTCACATGAACCAAAACCTGAAGGTGGTGCTGGCGGTTGAACCAGTGGATTTGCGCAAGAGCTTCAACGGATTGTATGCGATTGCACGTAGTGAACTCGGGGAGGTTCCTGAAAACGGGGCGCTTTTCATTTTTTCCAACCTACCCAACAAAAAAACGCTCCGGATTGCTCCGGAGCGTTTTGCAGTTTCCTATGAAAGGATAACTTAGAGGGCTTTCTGGATGAAGATCATCACGAAGAGGGCCACGGTTTCTACGATACCGAGAACGGTGAGGTAGTTACCAAATCCCTGTCCGGTTTCAGCCAGTGCATCGGAACCGGCAGCACCGGCTTTGCCCTGATACCAGGCAGACATTCCCATCGCGATACCGCCGATGATGCCGGCGCCGAGCTGGGCAATGCTCGGATCGGCTTTTAGGATGAAGTTCATGAGCAGCATGCCGTAAATAGTCTGCGACAGCGGAGCACCAATGAATACGAGCAGAATGAAAGGAGCAGCCTTACCTTGCAGGTAGCATTTTTTCCATGCACCGATACCGGCCATACCAGCCGTACCTGTTCCAAGCGCAGATCCGATTGCGCCAAATCCCAATGCCATTGCGGCACCCATTTTTGCCAGAGCTTCTACTGTTGTTGCGTCCATTTTATTTTCTCCTGTTGTCGATTCTAATTAATTTAAAGTTTCGTTGTTTTTTCTAAACGGATTGAAGTGGCGTCCGCCCCATTCAACCCCTGCATGACCTGAAAATTCCAAGGTGTTCAGGCGTATGCCATGAACGAGGATACCCATCGCACAAAGTATAATGTTTAACCCATGACCTAGGAACAAGATAAGCGCCGCACCGATCGAGGCCAAGCCGTTGAAGCCAATGCCATTCGCCATTTCATTGAAGGCTACTGCGATAGCCAGCGATGCTGCACCTACCGCATAGAGGCGTACGTAGGAAATGATATCAACGAAGTTATTGATCAGGTCGAGGGCCAGCGTAACGATTCCGAAGTAATCTTTCTGAGTAAGAATGCTGATCAGGATCAATCCGGCTCCGGTTCCCAGGACACTGCATAGGATATTTGAAGGCATCATCGGGATAACGATGTTATCCGCTCCAATAACCAGATCAAGTACCAGGAAGAATAGTGACCACGTGGTCAAAATCCACCCCAAATCAGCCAGGCAGGCCGTGCTGTTAATCTTCCGGATAAAGTTCCAGACATGTGCAATGGTAATGTGAACGGCTCCGAGAACGAAACAGATGAACATTACGTTGTTTGCAGCAGCATCGGCATTCCGCAGGCCTGACTCGGCAGATAATCCGGTCATGAAGTCATTGGTCAGGCTTTGCAAAAGTGCAGGAAGTGAATCAATCGGAATCCCGAAATAATTACCGGTCAGCGCGCCGAAGATTACACAGCAACCACTCATAATAAGTAGCAGGTTCAGCCCCGGCTGCGCGTCAGCATTGCCTTTGGTCTTGAACTTTCCAAATAGCGAGAGGCCAATGAACAGAAGGCCGTAGCCGGCGTCACCGATCAAAAATGCAAAAAAGATGCTCAGGAAGATCAGGAACAGGGCGCTTACGTCCAGTTCTTTGTACCCCGGAACTACACCAATCACATCGAATACGGCTTTGATTGGGGAAACCCATTTCGGATTGCGGAGCAGGGTGGGTGGCTCTTCATCTGCGGCAATATCATCGAGCAGATAGCCCCATCCATTTTCCTTGGCGGCCGCAACGATGTCGCTTTCGCGGTCAACTGGATAAAAGCCTTTCAAATATACAACCGTACTTTCTGTACCCATGCCTTGCTGGACTTCAAGCAGGTTGACTGCATCACTGGCGTTTCCGGCGATTTCATCAACCAGATTTTTGTCTCCGGCGTATTTCTGAAATTCAGTTTCGGTTTCGGCCAACGCGGTTTTGGTTTTGTCGATGTGGTGCTGAATTCTGGAAAGGGCCCGATCGGGCAGGCGTACTTCATGGGCAGGAATGCTGAATGCTGAACGACTGACCGCCATTACATAAATGGTGGTTTTGCTGCGACTGATTTCGCTGATGGAAACACCCGCTGGAGTTTCCGGGGTATCCTTTACCGGCAGTTCGAAGAGCTTAATAAAAATTCCGTCTTTATTCAGGTTCTGGATATCACGCGGTTCAAACTCTCCGAAAGGTGTAATGCGGACTTGTTCGTGTTCGAGTGCCTGAAGGGTTTCCTTCAACTCTTTGTCCTTGTGAAGTAGCTCCCAAACCGTATCCACCAGTTGATCAGGGTCTTTACCGGTCGGGTCAGCGTCGGGCTGCGAAGTCAGCACTTCCTGAGCACGTTGAACGTACTGCAGGTGATTGCGCGCAGTATCCAACTCGCCACCGCTTGGGGCCTGAACGTGTTCCACATGAACCACTTTAAGGGTGCGTAGAGCATCCAGTGTCTTTTCCTGTTGCGCAGGGGTACACAGGAGCGTCAGTTTTTTCATCTTAACGATCATGCGCTTTTTCCTTTAGCAATTTTGGAGCGGGCAACGGCGGCCGTCTGTTGATCGCCCATAAAGATACGGATGACACGGATGTTTTCCTTGGCTTCCGGGATTTTCACTTTTTCAAAGAGATTAACACGCTGGGTTGTTGTACGAAGTTCATCCCCAAGCAGGCGATGCTGCTCTTCGAGAATATGTCGTTCAACGCGCAGGCGAGTCATCTGTTTCAGGACGTGGATTCCTTCATCCGTCCAGGCATCGGTCTCAAAGAGATTCACTTCCACCTGTTTGAAAACCAGGTTTTCAAGGATCGGAATATTAACCCCGGCAATGTTACCTGTAGACGTTTCAAAAGATTCGAGCTCTGCATACGGCCCGAGATCAATCGGCTCGGAGTAAAGCTGGATCCACGAGCTTAAGGTTGCCCGTGCCTCCTGCTCCTCGTCACGCTTTTCCAGAATTTCCTGGTCGATGCGGCGCATTTCCATCTGCAGCTGCTGCTTTTTAAGCTGCAGCGTAGGCAGATAGCGTTTGAACCGCGCCATCGAATCGCGCTGCGTTTTCAGCTCATTTTTAGTTAGTTTGATTTTCGCCATCTTACGATTCCGTCAAACTTTATGCTTTTGGCCAGAACTCTTCGATCAGGGTAGATTTGATGCCGGTTTCGGCAGGATCAAAACAGTCCCCTAGAATTTTCCATCCTGCATCGAGAGCGTCTTCCAAACGAATGTTGGAGGTAATATCCATCATTTCGCTTTCGAAACGTATGCCATATTTAAGCAGCTTGATGTCCCAGTCGCTCATGCGGAATCCCATGGATTGTTTTTCAAGGGTTTCTTTGTAGTTAGCGTAGAGCTGAATCATGGTGTCCATAACGGCGCGGTGGTCATCGCGGGTCTTGTCGTTAACCTGCTGTTTCAGACGACTGAGCGAACCGAATGGTTCGATACGACCGTTCTTCAGGTAGAACTGGCCTTCGGTAATATATCCGGTGTTATCCGGAACCGGATGAGTCACGTCATCACCCGGCATGGTGGTAACGGCCAGAATGGTGATGGATCCGCTGCCTTCGAAGTCAACGGCCTTTTCGTAACGGGCAGCGAGCTGCGAGTAAAGGTCGCCGGGATAACCGCGGTTAGACGGAATCTGCTCCATGGTAATTGCAACTTCCTTCATGGCGTCGGCAAAGTTGGTCATGTCGGTTAACAGAACGAGTACACGTTTGTCTTGCTGTGCATACTGTTCCGCTACGGCCAGGGACACGTCCGGCACCAGCAGACATTCTACGGTTGGGTCGGATGCGGTGTGGACAAACATAACCGAACGGGAAAGGGCGCCGCTTTCATCCAGCTTATCGCGGAAGTAAAGGTAGTCATCGTGCTTCAGTCCCATGCCGCCCAAAATGATCACGTCGACTTCGGCCTGCAAGGCGATCTGTGCGAGCAGTTCGTTATAGGGCTCACCCGCAACCGAGAAGATCGGAAGCTTCTGAGATTCAACCAGCGTGTTGAACACGTCGATCATCGGGATACCCGTACGAACCATGTTGCGTGGAATAATACGCTTGGCCGGATTAACGGAAGGGCCGCCGATATCAATCATGTTCTCTGTGATGTGAGGACCGTTGTCGCGGGGATCACCGGAACCGGTGAATACGCGACCCAGCAGGTTTTCCGAGAAAGGAATCTGCATGGTGCGGCCGAGGAAACGAACTTTGGCATCGGTACTGATACCGCGACCACCTGCAAAAACCTGTAGGTAGACATCGTCATTATCCAGTCGAGTCACTCGAGCAAGAGACACACCGTATGCGGTCTCAACCTGTGCCAGCTCTCCAGCGATTACATCATTGGCCTTAACCACGATGACACTACCGGTAATCTGTTCAATCCGATGATAAACTTTATTCTGCATAGTCAGAAACCTCCGCGAGCTTTTTAGTCATCTGCTCTTCAATTTGTTTAAATTCATCTGTCTGGTAAAGGCAGCCATTCCAGTCTCTGCATTGCTGGGTTAACTGTTGGAAGAAGGTCCGAGCTTCATCCTTATCTTTAAAATTCAACTTGGTTTTCAGCAGTTTCAGCAACTTGCCAAAAACATATTCCTGCCGCTCAACCGAGTTCGAAGAATCGATTTCATCGAAGGCGTTCTGCTGCAGGTAGGTTGCATCAACATATTCTGACTTTAGATAAAGTACGAAGTCGTCGGTGGATGTTCCTTCTTCACCAACCACCTTCATCATCTGTCCGACTTCGCCGCCGTCGCGTAAAAACTTACGGGCCTGCGTTACGTTGTCGTTATCCACAACAGAAGGGTATTTGCTCCAGCTGTCGAGCGGGTCGATGGCCGGGTAGCGGCGGGCGTCGGAGCGGGCACGGGAAAGACCGTGGAATGCGCCAACCACTTTAAGCGTGGCCTGCGTTACCGGCTCTTCAAAGTTACCACCCGCAGGAGAAACCGTTCCGCCGATCGTTACGGAACCCTTAGTTCCGTTATTAAGGCGAACCACTCCACCACGTTCGTAGAACGATGCAATCACGGATTCGAGATAGGCAGGGAAGGCTTCTTCACCAGGGATTTCTTCCAGACGACCGGACATTTCGCGCAGCGCCTGTGCCCAACGGGATGTGGAGTCGGCCAGCAACAGTACATCGAGGCCCATCTGTCGGTAGTATTCTGCCAGTGTCACTCCGGTATATACCGACGCTTCACGAGCGGCTACCGGCATGGAGCTGGTGTTGCAGATAATGATGGTTCGTTCCATCAGGCTCTTACCGGTACGAGGATCGATTAGTTCAGGAAATTCACGAAGTGTTTCCACAACCTCACCGGCGCGCTCACCGCAAGCCGCAATAATTACGACGTCTACTTCGGCGTTACGAGACATGATCTGCTGGAGTACGGTCTTGCCGGCGCCGAATGGACCCGGCACACAGAACGTACCGCCCTTGGCTATCGGGAAGAAGGTGTCGATGGTGCGAAGCTTGGTCGCCATGGATTCAGTAGGGCGTAGACGTTCTGCATAGCATTTGATCGGCATTTTGACCGGCCAGAGCTGCATGATGGTAACGTTGGTCGTGTTACCCTTGTCGTCCTTTAAAACAGCAATAACTTTTTCGACGGTGTAGTTGCCCGCTGGTGTCAGTGTATCAATCGTCCATTTTCCCTGTAGCTTGAATGGAACCATGACGCGGTGGTCAAACATTCCTTCGGGAATGGTGCCGAGCGTGTCACCGGAAATTACGGTATCGCCTACTTTAGCGGTGGGTGTATAGGCCCATTTAACATCGCGAGGAAGGGCTGGGAGATATTTGCCGCGTTGCAGGAAAAACCCGCACTCATCCGCCAGGCGGGGTAGCGGGTTCTGAAGCCCGTCGAATACCTGAGTCAGCAGTCCGGGGCCGAGTTCTACTGAAAGCAAGTCGCCGGAAAATTCAACCGGGTCACCAATTTTCAGGCCCACGGTATCTTCAAATACCTGTAGCTCTGCGTTTTTTCCGCGAATACGGATTACTTCCGCTTTTAGTTTCAGATCACCTGCGCCAACGCACGCATAGGCCACTTCATTCTGGATCACGGGAGTATCGAATTCAACCTTTAGAAGGTTGCCGTTCACCCCGATAATTTTACCGATGTTTTCGCTCATAATCTCTTTCCTCATATCCCAATAAAAGTAATGACCACAAAGCTAGGCTTCTGCGGCTTCTTCTTTTTCTGTATTTGCCGTGATGATGGCTTCGATCTTTTCTTTGCCGACGCTTACATCCATACGATTCCATCGTTCAACTATTTTTAATTGAATTCCGTACGCTAATATTTTTTCAAATTCGAAAGGATCCTGCCCAATCAACTCTTCAGCCAGCTTCCAACGCGAACGGTCGAGCTCTTGTTCTACCTCGACTGGGTCGTTGCGGGTAAACGCGTCGGTTACGAGGGTTTCAATGGTGCCGCTAAACCCGTCATGAGGTTGAAGGAACTCTTTGTAATCGACGCCGAGCTTGTGCCCGCGGTGTTTTGCAACTGCATTGCGTAGCTGGGTTTCGATATTGTTCCAGGCCATACAAAGCGAGCAGGGAGCAACAATGGGTTCGTTCTGCAAAACAGCTTTTAAAATGCTGTTCTCGCGTTCGGTAACCCACTGTGCGCAGTTGTCGATATACTCCTCCGTGGAAAACGGAGGTTCATCTCCGATCTGGAGGCTTGGCAAACTGGCAACAAGTGAATAATAGGACATCGCTAATTCCGGTTATGCGTTGGTGAGCTGTCCGCGGGCAACATGGCTGACCGTTTTTGCCAGTTCCGGACGAAGGAAGGCTGCAAGGGCATCGGCGATGGCTTCGCTGGTATAATCGAGGTAAACGTTCTGTCCCTTGAAACCAACTTTAAATCCATTAAGAATTTCAGCGTCGGCAGACAGATCAATTTCCTTACCTGATTTTTTGGCCAGATCAGCACAGAACGATGTGAGGGCTGCTTTGTCGCTTTCGCTGACAACCAGCTCAAGTCCGCCAGACCCTTGATCAACCACGCTTGAAATCATTTTTTGCAGCAGATCTCCAGAGAGTGCGCCGTCGACTTCTTTGCCTAAAACTTCAGTAACTACCTTTTCGCAACCCTGTCCAACGGTGATTAATAGATCACGTGCGGCTTGTTCGAGAGTCTTTACAGAACGTTCCGAAAATGCTTCGGATCCTGTTTTTGCTTTGCTCAGGTTCTGGTGGGCTGTTTCTTCGGATTCCGCAACGATTTTTGCGGCTTTTTCCTTCGCTTGGGAGATGATTTTGGCAGCCTCTTCATTGGCTTTATCAACCCCTTCTTTTTGAATCTGTTTGATCAAATGTTTCAATTCTTCGGCCATTGCTTTCTCCGTATTTGGTAAAAGAAGTATCGATATAAATGCATTGATCGATTCGTGCAAGCCCTATTGATCAAAAAGATTTAAATCATCATGGGATTAATCAGCTTTTTCGGCGCGGATCAACTGAGTAAGGAGTTGAAGTGTGGTATTTCCCGTGATTTCCAGACTGGCTGCACTGATATTTTTCAGCGAGTCAGATTCAGTATGCCAGTGGTCGTTCAGACCCGATTCAGAGCCATATCGAAAATCGATCAAATCAATGGCCGGAATGCCGATTTCAAGGAAAGGGACGTGGTCATCGGTGATAATAGAGCGGGAGAGTGAAAAATAGGATCGGTTACCCGTAGCATGGGCCGCATCGAGTAATTCCTGTACCAGCACCTTTGAGCTGTTATATGGAATTGTAAAATTCAAATCCTTATCGCCGACCATATCGAGCAGGATCATCGCTTTGATATTTTTATGTGCTCCGGTTTGAAGTAGCTGAAGGGCCATATGCCGGCTGCCATGCAGGCCATCGCCGGGGATATATCCCGCAATACCTTCCTCTCCGTCAAAGAAAGCAAAGATGATCCCAATATCCGGAACATTTTTTGAATTCGACAGGATTCGGGCTAGCTCCAGCAATACGCCGGTGCTGGATCCTGAATCATTTGCGCCCTGAAAGTTTGGAATCTCCGGCATCGTATCGAAATGGGAACCCAGGATAACCCATTGATCTGTTTTTCCGGGAATCCGGCCGATAACATTGCGCAGCGTCTTTTCGCCGTCGGGCGTCATATCCGTAAACGTATCGATTTTCGCCGAGACACCAAACCGTTCCAAGCGCTGGAATATATGGTCAGCCGCTTTCCAGCCACTGGACGTTCCGGCATCGCGGGGAGAAAATTGAACCAACGCTTCCACTTCCTCAAAAGCACGCTGACCCTCAAAGGAGGGCAGGGGAATGTTCTCCTGCTTACATCCAAGGCAAAGAAAAAAGACACAAAGACCTATTGAAGCATAACTTCGTGATCTTCGTGTCTTCGTCGTCAACGCATTCACCGGAAACTTATTTGCTGGCAGCGGCGTCTTTTTTGGCCTGAAGGATTCGTTCCACGACTGAGTCGCACATTTCTTTATCTTCCTTCATGGCGCGAACAGCGGAATCCCGGCCTTGGCCAAGCTGCGTTCCATCCATTGAGAGCCAGGAGCCCTTTTTATCTACAATGCCGGCTTCGATCGCGGCATCGATCACCGAACCGGTATAGGAAATACCTTCAGCGTAAAGAATATCAAATTCGGCCTGAGTAAAGGGGGCGGCTACCTTGTTTTTAACAACCTTAACCCGTGTGCGGTTGCCGTAGGTAACACCCGCCGAATCCTTCAGCTGGCCAATCCGACGGATGTCCAGACGAACGGAAGAGTAGAATTTGAGTGCGCGGCCGCCGGGGGTTGTTTCAGGGCTGCCGAACATGACGCCCACTTTTTCGCGGATCTGGTTCGTAAAGATAACCACGCAATCGGAATGGCTGATCGCCGATACCAGCTTACGAAGGGCCTGCGACATCAGACGGGCCTGCAGGCCCACATGAGATTGTCCCATTTCACCTTCCAGCTCCGCGCGGGGAGCGAGGGCGGCAACGGAGTCGACCACGATCACATCGAGTGAGTTACTCTTTACTAATGCTTCACAGATGTTCAGTGCTTCTTCGCCGGAATCAGGCTGGGAGACCAACAGGTTATCAATATCAACGCCGATCTTCTTGGCATATCCCGGATCGAGGGCATGTTCAGTATCGATAAATGCCGCTGAACCGCCTGCTTTCTGGGCATTGGCAATTACGTGCGATACCAGCGTGGTTTTACCGGAAGACTCGGGGCCGTAAATTTCGACAATACGTCCGCGGGGCAGTCCGCCTATGCCCAGCGCAATATCCAGTGTTAATGCGCCGGTCGAAATCGATTTAACATGCCGGTTGGCACTGGCGTCGCCCAGTTTAACAATGGCCCCTTCACCATACTGTTTTTGAATCTGTGCCACTACGGTGCTGAGGGCGGATGTTTTGTCGATAGCGGTTACTTTTTTGGCGGCCATGTGCTGATCTCCTGGGTCGAATGTCTTCAGTTTGAAATGAGCGAGGATTGTTATCCAACCGACTCTGCAATGTCAACGGATCCCGCTTCCAATCAAGGGGGAAAATGGCAAAAGCCAAGGTTTTTAAATAATCCTTAAAAAACCCTCGCCTTCAAAAGCCAGTCTGGGATAGTCGCGCGTTTTCAAACACTTCCAAACAAAGTGATAGCGATTTAGCAGACAACCGGATAATCCCATGCAGAAAGACAACAAACTGTTTAAGTTCAATTTCGAGCGACCTAAGAATATTAAAAACGATATTTTATCCGGTTTAACCGTAGCGCTCGTACTGGTTCCAGAGGCTCTTGCCTTTTCATTTGTTGCGAAGGTTGATCCCATTGTAGGGCTCTATGCGGCCTTTATGATGGGAATTATTACAGCGATCTTTGGCGGGCGTCCAGGCATGATTTCGGGAGCGACCGGCGCAGTTGCCGTCATCTTCGCTCCGCTAATGATTGGTCTCTATGGTGAAGGACTGTCGCCCCGAGAGGCGGAAGGCTATCTATTCGCGACGGTGGCGCTGATGGGGATATTCCAGATGCTGTTCGGCATCTTCAAGATGGGTAAGTTTGTGCGTATGGTGCCGCATCCCGTGATGCTTGGTTTCGTGAACGGCTTGGCGATTATTATTTTCAAGGCCCAGTTTGAAATGTTCCAAGTGGGGCACGGCGAACATGCCCATTGGTTGGAGGGGGTTCAGTTGGCCTTCATGATCGGTATGATTGTTTTGACGATGCTGATCAGCTTCTTCTTTCCGAAATGGACCAAAGCCGTTCCGGCCACACTGGTGGCGATTGTTACGGTCACCGTAATTTCGCTGGCCTTGAAAAAAGCCGGAATTCATGAAGAACGCACCGTCATCGATTTTGTGAAAAACATCAGCCCGGAGCAAACAACGATTGCTGCCTCGCTGCCTCGCTTCAATATTCCAGCGATGCCAATCACGCTGGATAATCTGAAACTCATTCTCCCATTCTCCTTCATTGCGGCTTGTGTGGGCTTGATTGAGTCGCTCATGACCCTGACGTTGATCGATGAGATGACGGGTACTCGTGGGCGGAGTAATCGCGAAAGTATTGCTCAGGGCTTGGCCAACATTACCAACGGTTTCTTTGGGGGTATGGGCGGCTGTGTAACCATGGGCCAGAGTATGATTAATATTCAGGGTGGCGGGCGAGGTCGCCTGTCGGGTATTTCCGCAGCCATGTTCTTGCTGATCATCCTGTTATTTGCCGCGCCGTTGATTGAAATCATTCCTTTATCGGCCTTAGTTGGTGTCATGTTTATGTTGGTGATTGGCACCTTTGAATGGTCCAGCTTCCGTATTCTCCCGGCAGTTCCTAAAACAGATGCGTTAATCATTATTTTGGTATCTGCGGTAGTGGTTCTTGTTAATATCGCAATTGCGGTATTCATCGGCATCATTCTTTCAGCGCTGGCCTTTGCCTGGGAGCACGGGAAAAAAATCCATGCCAACGTTTACACCGCAGACAACGGCGCTAAGGTCTACAAACTTCAAAGCGCGCTCTTCTTTGGTTCCGCGCAATCGTTTAAAGAGCTGTTTGATCCGGTAAATGATCCAAATGATATTGTAATCGATTTTGAAAACGCGCGAGTATACGACCACTCTGGCATCGAAATCATAAATAATGTTACAGAACGCTATGCGGAGCAGGGTAAACTCCTGCACCTACTCAACCTGAGTCGGGAATGTCGGGACCTGCTCGATAAGGCCGATAACATTGTTGAGCTCAGCGTGATTGAAGATCTCGAATGGCACA
Organism: Pontiella sp.; assembly: GCA_036479375.1. Lineage (GTDB taxonomy): Bacteria > Verrucomicrobiota > Kiritimatiellia > Kiritimatiellales > Pontiellaceae > Pontiella. The sequence continues at coordinate 19,962 of JAZGFK010000145.1, forward strand.
TCGCTGACAACCGACTTGCCTGATTGGAGGGGCAACGTCCTCGTTGTCCTTTCAGGAATCGTTCGACAGGAAAGACATTGAGGGCACTGTCCCTCCATCAATACGTTACGGTATTACGCTGAAGGATATAGCGTCGTATTCTCGGGCTGCTCCTCCCGGTGTGTCGGGGAAGATCACGTGGGCATTGGTGTGTGCCACCGGTTCTGCAATAATGGCTTTCACCCAATACTGGTCGGTAACTTCATTGGTGTTGACTCTCGACACATACGTCGCCGAATTCCCATCCACCGTTAGGCTGGATACATTTATCGGCGTTATCATGTCCGGGCGGAACAGACTGGGAACTGGAGGGGTTCCTCCGGGGTTCGGAAGCTGGATGTACAGTGTGTCAAAATCACCACCCGGCTGATCACTGTATCCGCCGCCCAGTTCCGTGTCTTTTGCGATGCAGGCATTGTAGGCATCCAAAGCAGTTCCGGAGAGAGCACCAATCGATAGCGGTGAAGTTTCGTTCCGGTCGTAATTTGGTGCACCGATATTATAAAACTCAAATACCGGAACATCGGCGGTGTCATCCGGTTCTCCGAATATAAGCAGTTTAAAATCCGGATAATCATCCAGAATTATACCGCGACCGGACGAACTGTGTTTTTCAACGATAACGCATCGGTCTGCTGTATCCGTATTTTTAAGGATAGGAATAATGCTGCTGGAGAGCACTTCCTGCGCAGCAAGGTTCGGGACATCGGCTTCATTAATCCCACCCAGTTCCAGGATGGTAGAAAAGAGATCGATACAATGTACCAACGTGTCATTCGTTGATCCTATTAATGAAGGCTCCATATCCGGGCTGCGCACAATAAAGGGAACATGCGTGCCGCCGTTGTATAGCGCGCCTTTGGCATGCCCGTTCCCATACGGAGCCTGGGCGGTTTGTCCTGGCGTTCCATTATCGCCGATAATCATGACGTGGGTATTATTGAGGATAGAGCAACACTCTTTCTGTAATTTCGGATAGGCGTATCAGTCAGCCTTCATTTTCAAGTAGGCCTTTTCGGCCGATTCCCATTCTTCGCTTACTTCCATTAAAATTGCACTCACGAGTCTCAGGAGTGAGGCCTCGTTCGGAAAGAGTCCAGATACGCGGGT
>JAZGFK010000146.1:0-57309 GCA_036479375.1 Pontiella sp.
CTATGGAACTGAACGACCTCTCCTTAAATCCAGAGTATGCCGCCAAGATCAAAGAGCTGCGCACAGAACTACTAAAACTAAGCACTCAGCTCAGCGATCCAATCGACTATAACGACCCCGTAGAAAGTAGGAAAAAGGCCGCCCCTAAAAAATTAAGTGCACATTAAATCTGCTAGCAGCCTGTCGGAGTTAAGCTGGCGACTCGCTGTCTAAACGTGAAAGTAATTGCAAGTATAGTGTAAATAATATTTGAAGCGCAAGAAAGAGGTGCGAAACAGTGCCGAAAACGCACTAATAGTGCGTTGACGTGTTGTTTTTCGGCTATCGTCGAGCGTTTCGGGGCACACTTCCCCGTGAGGTTGAACATTTTCTTTAGATTGTAGCTGAGACAGACGAGGCACCATTCGATTTCGGCCTTCTGCTTTCCCCGCATCGAGAACCGGCGGAAGCCGAGTACTTCCTTGATGATCCCGAAAACGGGTTCGACGGTCTGCTTGCGCTGCTTGTAGAGCGCCTTGCCTTCGGGGGTTTTAAGGCGATGGGCCATCTGTTCTTTCATGGGTGCGCCGGGTGGCGGCGGGACGAGTGGTGATTTCTTCTCAAGATCAGCTACGCTGATATGATGGCCACTTTTGGCCATGGCGCAGTAGACGATGGGATCATGGTCGGCCTCGGCTTTTTTGATGGCGTCTTCGCTGTAGTAGCCGGTGTCGGCGAGAACGTTTTCCGGCTCGGCGACCTCGGAGGGAATGCTTTCGAGCACCCGGTTGAGTTGTTGCTTGTCGTTGGGCGCATCGGTGACGAGCTGCCCGACGATAAGATAGGTTTCTGTATCGACGGCGGCTTGCGCATTGTAGGCCTGCTCGAAATGCTGGCCGTTCCCGGCCTTCATGATTCGACTTTCAGGATCGGTGAAGTTGTATTGCTTCTTGTCCGGCGGCTCTGCGGACGGGGGCTTGGGTTCCTTGCCGCGCGGTTTTTTGTTTTTACATTTTTTCTCGTGAGCCGCTTTCTTCTCTTCGTACTCAGCCTGCTTTTGCTTGCGCTCCTCTTCATAGCGCGCCTCGATCACGGCGCGTAGAAAAGGTGGAAAAGGTGTCACCCATTATAGGTTCCGGTCAAACAAAAAATACCCTTCCATAGCCGTTTCTCAACGGCCTGCTGATTTTCCTTTTTCCCTTCGTTTGGCGGATCGAAAAGGGTGAGCGAAGGTTGGATGTACTGGAGTTTTTCTGGGTGTGCAATGCGCTTGGGCAAGATGCCGCGAAAGTCTACACCAACGTTGTGCGCCGATTTTAATGCCACAAAGTAGGTTCCTGCTTGTTTAAGTTTTAGGGAAAATCCAAACTGATGGTGATGAAGATCGGATTTTCGACATTTGTTTTGAATGGGGGGCAGACGGGTGTTGCTACCTACATTCGCGAACTGCTGCGCTTCCTCCAACTGGAGGATTCGGAAAATTCGTATGACCTGCTGATGTCGAAACACGAAGCCGACCTGATTCCGCTGACTAATCCCAATTTCGGGAAAACGATTGTCCCTTCCACCATCAACCATCCGCTCATCAATCTGGCGTGGCATAACACAACGCTGGCTGGATTGAGTAAGAAGTATGATTTGCTCCATATTCCCAGCGCGCGGCGTTTACCTCTGAACAAAGGCACCAAGGTGGTTGCAACGGTGCACGATCTGGCCGCATTTGCAGTGGATGCCAAATATGATCCCGCGCGGATGTTTTTTAACCGTAAGGTTGTGCCGGCCATGATCCGGAATGCAGATCATGTGATCACCGTGAGTCACTACACGAAAAATGATATTGTCCGTTACACCGGCTATCCGGAAAATCAGATTTCTGTGATCTATTCGGGAATCAACCGCGACGTGTTCCAACCTGTTCCGGCGGATGTGGCGCGAGAAAATCTACAGATGTTCCATGGGCTGGATAAGCCGTTTTTTGTGTATGTCTCACGACTGGAGCACCCGGCCAAGAACCATATCCGGCTGATCGAGGCATTTGAACGCTTCAAGCTGGAGAACGACAGCGATCATCAGCTGGTATTTGCAGGCGCCGACTGGAACGGGGCGGCAATCATTAAGTCGAGGGCAGCAGAAAGTCCTGTTAAAGATGATATTATCTTCCTTGGCTTTGTTCCGACTAAATCGCTTCCCCTGCTCTATTCAGGTTGCGACCTGATGGTTTTTCCGTCGTTATTCGAAGGATTTGGATTTCCAATGATTGAGGCGCTAGCGTGCGGGGCTCCTGTAATTTGCTCGAATACCTCCTCGATGAAGGAGATTGCCGGCGACCTGATTCCTACCTTTGACCCCATGGATTCGGCGGCGATCTTCCAATGCCTGGAAGCTACGGTTTCAAAGGGTCGGAATGCTGAAATACGGGGACGGGGCATGGATTATGCTACTATGTTTGACTGGCGGGAAACCGCACGAAAGGTTATGGAGGTTTACCGATCATTTGCCTGATCGGTTTTTGTCGTATGAAACGCAGTACAAAAAGTCTGTTATCGATCATCACAGCATGCGTGTTGTCGGTGTTGGGGTTGGCCTATCTGGATATGCCGGATGGAGAGCATCAGCTTGACCTTACCATTCAGGAATCTCAATGGCTGCAAGAGCACGGCAAAGAAATTCGGCTTGCCCCGCTGCCCGATTCGCCGCCGGTCGATTTTGTTAACAAAAGTGGTCGGCACCTTGGTCTAACATCAGACTACTTCCGTTTGATTGAGCAGCAACTGGGCATTCGCTTTGTACAAGTGAAGTGCGATAGCTGGAAAGAAGTTCTCGAAAAGTTGCGAAATAACGAAATCGATGTGGTGGGCTCGGTACAGAACACCGTCGATCGCCAAAGTTTTCTTCGTTTTACTGAGCCCTATTTGCAACTTCCGAATGTAATTCTTACGCGCACAGAATGGAGCGGCACCTTTACCCTCCATAAATTACAGGAAATGACGGTTGCCGTTGTTGATGGATCGGCGACCTACGACTACATCCAGGATATGCACCCGGAATATACGCTGATTCCAGTAAAGGATGCCGCTTCGGGCTTCAGAATGGTTTCGTTTATGGAGGCCGACGCCATGGTGGCTGACCTCGGAGTTGCTTCGTATTACATCGAGGAACTGGGGATCAACAACCTCCGGGTTGCCGGCGATATCGACTATCCATGGGAACTTTGCATCGCCTCTCGTAAAGACTGGCCTCTGCTGAACTCAATCCTAAACAAGGCGCTATCGAACATTGCTCCAGATCAGCGGAAGTTGATTAAGAAGGAATGGATTACGTTGAGTGACACGGTACATATTTCCCGCGACCGTTACCTCAAAATTATCGGCGGATTCCTGATCATTACGCTGCTGGCGATCGGCTCTGTCATGTTTTGGAACCAGACGCTTCGTAAGCAGATTACCCACCGTACCCGAGAGCTGGGTCAGGTTCAGCAAAGCCATGCCCAGGCAACCCGTGCACTCGACGAAAGCGAAGAGCGCTTCCGGGTATTGGTAGAATCTTCGAACGATATGATCTGGGAAATGGATCCATTCGGAAACTTTAGTTATGTGAGCCCGCGCGTTCACGATATGCTCGGGTACTATCCGGACGAACTGGTTGGCACCAATTCTCTTTCCATGATGATCCCGCAGGATGCAGCTCGGAATATGGAAGCGCTTCGTCATTGCACGGTCAATTCCACAATCGATTGCGAAGTTAACACCTATTTCCATAAGAAGGGCCATCGGGTTATTCTTGAATCCAGCGGCATGGCCTTTGAAAGCAATACAGGGGAGCTCGGCGGATTTCGTGGTGTTTCCAGAGATATTACAGAACGCATCGCGAATGAAAATGCCCTTCGCCAAAGCGAAGAGCGCTTCCGTAATCTTGTGGAAACCACCTCGGACTGGATATGGGAAGTCGACACGGACGGCGTCTATCAATATACCAGCCCGCAGACCAGCGAACTGCTAGGGTATTCATCCGACGAACTGCTGGGCAAACACTTTACCGAACTTATGCCACCTGCCGAAGCGAAAGGGATCCGGTCGCTCTTTTCAGAGGTGGTTGAACGGGGCTCACCAATTCACTCGCTGGTTAACACGAATCGTCATAAAGATGGCCGAACCGTGGTGCTCGAAACCAGCGCGGTTCCTTTTTACGATAAAGACTGGAACATCCAGGGATATCGAGGAATTGGCCGCGATATTACCGATCGTATCGGAACCGAAAAACAGCTGGAGTTTGAGCGGAACCTGTTCCGCTCGTTTATGGAACATGCCCCCGATCTGATTTACTTTAAAGATGTGGATGGCCGCTTCATCGAAGTTAACGACGCTAAAGCCGATGAGTTGAGCCTCAGTCCGGAAGATTTGATTGGCCGAACCGATTTCGACTTTATGCCGCAGGACCAGGCTCAGCAAAAGTTTAATGATGAGCTCGAAGTAATGCGTACCCGCCAGCCGCTTCAGAAGGAAGAATTTACAACAACTCCGGATGGTGACCGCTGGTATCTCACGACCAAGGTTCCGCGCTATGATGAGGACGGCAAGGTTATTGGAACATTCGGGACATCATGGAATATTACGACCCGAAAACTGGCAGAAGTGCAGTTGCGCCAGCTACGTGCGCTATTAAGTAATACGATTAATTCAATGCCTTCAATCCTCATTGGCGTCGATGCTGAAGGGACCGTAATTCAGTGGAACCGGCAGGCTGAATCAACCACCGGACTGCTTTCGAAGGATGCCATTGGCAAGTCCTTGCGCGACACCTTCCCACTGCATAATAAGGAAATGGTCAAGGTTGAGCGTGCCATCCGCGAGCGGGTTTCCCAGACGGAAGAACGAATTCCCATCGTTGAAAATGATCGTACCCGCTATAATGATATTACCGTCTTCCCCTTGCTTGAAGGGGAAACCGAAGGTGCCGTAATCCGTGTTGACGATGTAACCGACCGGGTACTGATCGAAGACAGTATCCGCAATATCGTCGAAGGCGTGGCCTCTGTTGGCCGGCGCTTCTTTAACTCCATGGTGGACCAACTGGCTAAAACGCTTGATGCCGACTTTACGTTTATCAGCGAATTTACCGACGACACGCAAAAATCAATGCGAACCATTGCGGTCTCAGACGGAGGAAAGAACAGCCCCAATTTCGACTTTACCTTTGCCAACAACCCCTGTGAGCTCGTGCTGGCCGGCGAAACGTGTGTGTACATCGAAAACTCCAAGGAACGGTATCCGGAAACCGAACTCCTTCAGTCCTTGGATATTAGCGGCTATATTGGGATTCCGTTGGTTGATTCGGAGCAAAATGCGTTGGGCGTCATGGTGGCAATGTACCGGAAACCGGTTGAACAAGTCGATTTTGCATCCTCAATCATGCAAGTTTTTGCTGGCCGAACCTCGGCCGAGCTCGAACGACTCCAGGCAACAAAAGAACTCGTTGCGCTGCGCAACATGCTGGAAAATATTATTAACTCAATGCCTTCCATTCTCGTGGGTGTGGACGCCGACGGGCGCGTCATGCAATGGAACCGGGAGGCAGAAATCATTACCGGAATTGAGTCCGCCCAGGCACAGGGGCAGCTTTTGAAAAAGGTTTTCCCGGACTTTGGTAACGAGATGTCGCTTCTGCTCGAATCGCTGGGGTCCGAACTTCGCCAACGCCACGAACGAGTCCATTGCACCATCAATGGCGATACACGCATGGTAGATGTCACAATCTATCCGATCACCACAGAAGGGTCTGTTGGCGCGGTAATCCGATTGGACGACGTTACAGACCGGGTGCGGATTGAAGATATGATGGTGCAGTCTGAAAAAATGATGTCGGTCGGCGGCCTTGCCGCTGGGATGGCACATGAAATCAACAACCCCCTAGCCGGGATTCTTCAGAATCTGCAGGTCATGCGGAACCGCATCACGCATAACACCGAACGGAATATGGGCGCGGCAACGACTGCCGGCACCTCATTGGAAGCCATCCAGGCCTATATGGAAGAGCGCGGCTTGATCAATATGATGGATTCCATCGCGGAGGCAGGGCGCCGTGCGGCTAAGATTGTCGATAATATGCTCAGTTTTAGTCGTAAGGATGAAGCACATTTTGCCCCGAACAACCTCGAAGAAATCATTGAGCGCAGCATTGAGCTGGCCTCCAACGACTATAACCTGAAGAAGCGCTTCGACTTCCGTCATATCCGTATCATCCGGGAGATTGAGTCACTCGATGCGATTCCTTGTGAGGGAAGCCAGATCCAGCAGGTTGTGCTTAACCTATTGTCAAACAGCGCGCAGGCCATGGCGGAGTGCCCGGAAGGTGCACCCGATCCACAGATCACGGTAAGATTGAAAGTGGACCACGATATGGCCCTGCTGGAAATCGAGGATAATGGGCCCGGTATGGATGCCGAAACCCGCAAACGCGCTTTTGAGCCCTTTTTCACAACAAAAGATGTTGGCCATGGAACCGGGCTTGGACTTTCGGTCTCCTACTTTATCATCACCGAAAACCACGGGGGCACGATGAATCTCACTTCCGCCCCCGGAAAGGGTGCCTGCTTCAGCATCCGTATTCCATTTGAACACCGCATGGCCCGCTGGGGTTTACGACTCTAGTCCACGACCGAGTTTTGTCTTGGATATCCGTCTCAATTTGGCTAACCATCTTGGCGTATTGGGAATACTACACATGAACGACTACTCAAAGATTAGAGTGCTGGTGGCAGACGATGAACCGGCCATTCGAGACAGTATGGCGGCATTCTTAGAGGACTACGGGTTCATTACAGAAGCATGCGGCAGTACGGAAGATGCACGTGACCTCATGCGAGAAAGTACCTTTGATGTGTGCATTGTTGATCTGCGCCTTCCCGGCCTTAGCGGTGAAGATTTAATCCTGCTGGCCAACGCACGATTTCCTAAGCAACGCTACATCATCCATACCGGCTCCATTTCGTATAATTTACCCGAGGAGCTTCGGTCGATCGGCATGCGCCCGGAGCATGTTTTCCATAAACCGATTCGCGTACTAACGCTTCTGGTTAAATGTATTAAAGAATTAGCGGACAACCAAAGCGCTCAGGAAGCACCCGCTTAGTCGCCTCTATCTAATAATGTGACTATGATCTTGGGTTCGCATAACCTAAACCTATAAGATTCGTTTTTAATAAAGGAACCCTGATGTCAATTTACTCAACCATTCGTGTATTGGTCATAGATGATGAACCGGCGATTTGCTCCAGCCTGTCGGCTTTTCTGGAAGATTACGGCTTTCGTGCATCTACGGCAGAAAGTGCCGAAGAAGCGCTGGACCTGATGAAAAGCAACGTTTACGACGTTTGCATCGTGGATATGCGTCTACCGGGCATGAGCGGAGAAGACCTTATTATTCAGGCCCGCGAACGCTATCCCGATCAGCGACATATCATTTATACCGGCTCTATTTCCTACAACCTTTCCGACAAACTCAAAGAACTGGGCATGCGTCCTGAGCACGTTTTTCTGAAGCCGGTTCGCGTACTCTCTTTGCTGGTTAAATGCATCAAGCAACTTGCGCCCGACGTTCAGAAAATATGAGTCATCCAGTACCAGTCAGCGTATTGGTGATTGAAGACGAGGAGCCTATTCGTGAGAGCTTCCGAAATTATCTGGAAGATCTTTTTTATACGGTCTATGAGGCATCTAATGGCCGTGAAGGGTTGGATCTTTTTAAGCAATATAATCCTGATGTCGTGATTCTCGACCTCCGCATGCCCGAGGTGAATGGGCACCAGGTGCTTGAAGAACTTTCAGAACAGTCATCCGATACCCCTCTCATCGTCGTATCCGGAACCGGCAATATTGGCGACACGGTGGAAGCACTGCATCTTGGAGCGTGGGACTATCTTCTAAAGCCGGTATCCGACCTTTCAATGCTGGAGCATTCAATTAAGAAGGTACTCGAACGCGCCCAGCTGATCCGCGAAAACCGCGACTACCAGTTGCATCTGGAAGACAAGGTGGAAAGTCGCACAAAAGCACTCTCAGAAAAAGTTGAAGAAATGTCCCGGTTCAACAGGATGGCTCTGGGTCGCGAACGGCGCATTATCGAACTGAAACGGCAGATTAATTCCCTTTTGCGCGAGTTAGGACGCGAACAACAATATAAATCTCCCGATATAATCGATGAAGACCCGGGCCTGATCGAGTAAACCAATGACATCATCCGTTGCCATTATTATGCGCGCTATGAACGAAATGCCGTATACGCGCAGCGCACTCGACATGCTCAAGCAACAGACCGTTTCCAACTTCGATATTTTTGCCGTCGACTCCGGATCCACCGACGGCACACTGGAAACTCTTCAGGCGCACAGCGTGTCTCTTCAGCAAATCCGCCCCGAGGATTACGTCCCGGGTAAAGTGCTCAACGAAGCCATTGCCCGCACCCACCACGAGATTATCGTACTGCTCAATGCCGATGCCATTCCGCAATCAACGGACTGGCTGGAAAAGCTTATCCAGCCCATCATTAATGATGAAACGGATGCCACGTTCAGTAAACAGATCCCCCGCTCCGATGCCCACTTCATCGTTTCCTACGATTATGAGCGCGCCTATAACCCCGGGGAAATTGCCCCCGAATTCTTCTCCGCCGTCTCCTGCGCCTTTAAGCGGGCCATTTGGGAGGCGCATAATTTCCCTAACCATGACTATGCTGAAGATACGATTTGGGCAAGCGCCTGTCTAATCTATGGCGCACGGTTTCAGTTTGTTCCGGAATCAGAAGTCGAGCATTCCCATAACTATACAAGGCAGCAGTTATTCGATAAAAAATATCGTCACGGCTATGCTCTCGGAACGACGCAGGGAAAAACAAGTCCACTGAGTCATCGACTCTATCTCTGCGGGAGGGAACTTTTACGCGACTTTATTTATGCCTGTAAGAAGAAGCAGTTTCGCATCATTCCCAACAATATCGCCTATCGGATCATCATTCATACCGGCTTCCATGCCGGCATCAGAAACGCCGCCAAATGAGTAAATACACCGTCAGAGGTTCCAGCGAGCTTGACGATAAAATTGATGCCGATCTGGAGCATATAACCAGAACGGTCGCACCCCATTGCAATGCCGGCATTCTGCTCGGAGGCTATGGCCGCGGCGAAGGCACCCCGTTCATTCTTTCTGATGGAACACAGACCCCGTTCAACGACTATGATCTTGTCGTTATCGTCGGAACCGTGAACACCGCCGTTCGTCTTCATTTTAATGATTTGGAACGGCAGCTAACTCAGGAAATCGGCCTTCCCGTCGACCTTTGTCCTTATGCCCTTTCCGAGTTACCGTCACGGGAATTTTCGCTGCTCAACTATGAAATGAAATACGGCCACATCGTTCTATGGGGATCCGATGATGTGCTCAACGCCATGCCCGCCTACCCGCACGATGCCATTCCTCGCTTTGAAGGATCCCGCCTGCTTCTTAATCGCGGAAAACTCCTGCTCGATATAAAACAGCGCCTTAAAAAATCTGACCCCCTGACTGCCGAAGAGCGTATCCGCTTCATCAAATTCATTCATAAAGCACGGCTTGCCTTTGGCGACTGTGCCCTGCTTGCCTTCGGCCAGTATAACATTTCCTATGCAATCAAAAGACAGCGCATTACCGACATCGACGAATGCCCCAGCCGTGATGCGGTTGTTGAGGGTTTCTTAAAGGCGATCGACCTCAAGGAGTGGGGTAATTTCCAGGCATTAGCAGATTTCGATATCGCTGCTGAGTACAGGAAGACTGCAGATCTATTTCTTCAATTTTTTCCATGGTACCGAGCGCAACATAAAGCCGTAGAATGCTCACTACCAAAAGCTCTCGCTCTTAATCTACGCTGGAATGGACGTCCCTTGCCCCGGCACCCCCGCCTCTATTTATACGATGCATTAATGGAGTTGCTCAAAGAAGGCCCCAGCGAATTCCAGCTAAAGCAAACGCTCTTTTCCGCCGATAATCTCGTTGAACGGTTCTATCTTCTCCAACGGAGATTTTCCTGATGAAGCTAAAAAAGGAAAAGCTCAGCCTCTTCCTGTTCATCGATGCCTTTGGATGGGAAGTTAAACAGCGCCATCCCGAATTTTTGAAAGACCTGATTCAGGACAGTAAACCACTCGAAACCATTCTGGGCTATTCTTCCGCCTGCGACCCGTCCATCATATCCGGACTCACACCCGGTGAGCATAAACTGTGGTCGTCGTATTACTACGATCCAAAAGGCTCTCCCTTCAAATGGACCCGCCCACTGAAAGTCCTCCCCGACTTTATTTTCCGACGAGGTCGCGTGCGCAATCAGCTGAGCAAATGGATCAAAAAACGCTGCGGCTTTACCGGCTATTTCCAACTCTATGCCGTCCCCTTCAAACACCTCCATCTGTTCAACTATGCGGAACAAAAGCGCATCTGGGAGCCCGGCGGATTGCCGGAAGGCGAAACAGTTTTTGATCGGATGACTAAAACAGGTATCCCCTACTATGTGCACAACAGTGATGTTGGAGATGAGGCCCGTCTCGAAAGCCTGACCGCACAGATTCAGCAGCAGATCGTCGATTTCGCCTACTGCTCTCTCGGAAAACTCGATGGACTCATGCATGCCGTCGGAAACGATCATCCAGACATTGAAAAACTGATGCGCTGGTATGATGAAGAACTGCAAAACCTGATTGCCACCGCGGAAGAAAACTACGAGGAGGTTTCCTGGTATATCTTCACCGACCACGGCATGCATAACGTCAACCAATCCTACGACCTTATCGCCGATATTGAAGCGCTGAGCCTCGAATGGGATAAGGATTATATCGCCTTCTATGATTCCACCATGGCTCGCTTCTGGTTCAAGAATGATAAGGCGCGCGCATCCATTTCCAGCTGTCTGGACAAGCATTCAAGAGGCCGCATCCTTTCTGAGTCTGAGTTGAGGAACCAGGGTGTTTATTTTAAAGGTGGCCAATATGGCGAACTGATTTTTTTAATGGAATCCGGCACCCAGATTGCACCCAGCTTTATGGGCGTTAAACCCTGCGCAGGCATGCACGGCTACGATCCATCCGACCCGGACTCCTCCGCCTCACTCTCCTCCAACAAACCCATCCCCGAATCCATCACGAAAATTCAGCATATTCATAAACTCATGTTAACCGAACTTGGGCTGGAATAATTACGTATTACACGTTACTCATTACGCCCCATGGAAGAACTGACCCCCGATCCCAAACTTTTACTTGAACTCGCCGAAGCACGCATGCCCTTTGGAAAATACAGCGGACGCCTGCTCATCGACTTGCCCGAACCGTATGTCGTCTGGTTCAAGCAAAAGGGCTTTCCCAATGGCAAACTGGGCAAGCAGCTTGAAACGATCTACGTCATCAAGGCCAACGGCCTCGAACACCTGTTCGACCCCTTGCGATAAAAAATCAAGTTCCGGTTTCCAAGGTCTCTGCGTTCTGGCTATGTTCTCCGTATTACCCGGAATCAAACAGGAGTTTCATATGGATTCACTCGAAGGAAAGAAAGCGCCCGCGTTTACACTGGAAGGAAGCGACGGAAAAAAGCATTCGATAAAGGACTACGCCGGTAAAAAGGTCGTGATCTATTTTTACCCGCGCGATAACACACCGGGCTGCACCAAGGAATCCTGTGGCTTCCGCGATTTGAACAAAAATCTTGCCGATCTCAATACCGTGGTATTAGGCGTTAGTAAAGATAGCCTTAAGTCCCACGACAAATTCATCGCCGATTTTAACCTGCCGTTCACCCTACTCTCCGACCCAGAAACCAAGATGATGGCTAAATACCATGCGTGGGGCGAAAAAGTCCTCTACGGAAAAACCAGCATTGGCTGTATCCGCTCCACCGTTATGATCGATGAAGCCGGGAAAATCATTAAGCACTGGCGCAAGGTACCCAAAGCCGAAACGCACCCGGCCAAAGTGTTGGAAGAACTGCAAGGCCTGTAAGATGGAACTGTAGCCTCACTTCCTTGTTACCTCTGCAGCATCGACATAGAAAAATCGCCGGAGGAATTATGGACTAACTGTGCTAGAAACTGTCATAGCAAGGTGAAGAGATGAGCTCTATTGAAACCATAACATTTAGAATGGAAGATCAGGTTGATGCAAGCCGCCCATCTCATGATGCGGTATAGGATTACTATCGCTATTTTCTTGAAGAGGGCATGCCATTGTATTTACCCACAGTGGTGGCTTCGGAGTTCGGAATTAAGCAACCGGTTACAGATTTGCCGCTACACAATTTCAAGGTACTTCCGTTTAATTTAGCGGAGTCCATTCGATGCGCAGATTTGAATGTGAGCTATTACCGTGAAAAAATCGGTCAAGGGCAACGTGATGCTGTGAAAGATGACTTCAAGATTATCGCCCAAGCTGAAGAACAGTACGCACTGTTCCTATTGACAGAAGACCGAAATACGATGTCGACGTACTGCGAATACTTGAGGAATGACAATCGAATTAACTTTAAGGTTCTGGAACTTTCCCAGGGGTTTGATCATTCTCTGGTCAATGAGAACAGGCAGACTGAAATGCAATATCCAACTACAGAATAATTCTTATCTGTATAAGCTTCAGGCTATGAAATAAAAATGCCCTCCTGCGAAAATGGGAACGCATTTTTGTTTTTCCGTCCAAGGGGAATTCCTGATGATGGCCGAAGTCTACTTCAGAAGGGTTTCCCAGACATCTTCTTTAAAACCCGTGGTTCCCTTGTCTTGATCAATCAGGAACGGTCGTTTGACTAGGTTCCCGTTCGAAGCCAACAATTCGAAGGCTTCTTCCGGACTCATCGAAGGCAGTTTATCTTTCATGCCGAGAGCTCGGTAATCCTGACCGGACGTATTAAATAACTTCTTTAGGTCTCCAACATGATCGACCATTTTCCGGAGTTCATCCACAGCGGGAGGTGTTTCTCGGATGGGAATCTCTTCAAAGGCCAAATTTTGTTCTTTCAGCCATTTGGTTGCTTTACGACAGGTGCTGCACTTGCTGTAGGTATAAATTTTCATAGCCCGTATGGAGCGGACTTACACGATTAATGTCAATGGCATTATTCCAGACATAAAAAAACACCCCTCCGTTTCCGGAGAGGCGTTTGGCATTTCCAAGAATTGGAAACTTAGAGCGTTTTCATATTGCCCATTGCGGAACGGAGTTCTTCACCAATCACTTCCACATCGTGGTAGCGGATCTCGGCGTTAACGGCAACGAGGGTCTTGTTGTCGACTGTGTTGTCTTTCAGATCCAACCCCTTTCCGATTACGTCGGTTTCGATGGCGGACATGAAGTCCTTCAGCAGTGGAACCGCCGCGTGTGAGAACAGGTAGCAACCGTATTCAGCCGTGTCAGAAATAACGCGGTTCATTTCGAACAGCTTCTTACGCGCAATCGTGTTGGCGATAAGCGGCGTTTCGTGAAGTGATTCGTAATAAGCAGATTCCGGCTTGATGCCAACTTCAACCATCGCTTCGTAGGCAAGCTCAACGCCAGCCTTAACCATCGCAACCATCAAAATGGCATTGTCGTAGTATTCCTGATCCGAAATTTCAACGTCACCGGCGGGTGTCTTTTCAAACGAAGTTTCACCGGTTTCCTTACGCCAGGTCAGCAGGTTGATATCGTCGTTGGCCCAGTCTTCCATCATGGTGCGGGAGAATTCGCCGGTGATGATATCATTCATGTGCTTCTCGAACAGCGGACGCATGATCAGTTTCAGATCGTCGGCCAGGTCGAAGGCTTTCAGCTTCGCCGGATTAGAGAGACGATCCATCATGTTGGTGATACCGCCCTGCTTCAAGCCTTCGGTAATGGCTTCCCATCCGTACTGGATCAACTTGCTGGCATAGCCGGCATCGATTCCCTTTTCAACCATCTTTTCGAAAGAGAGAATAGCGCCTGCCTGAAGAAGACCGCAAAGAATGGTCTGCTCGCCCATGAGGTCGGACTTCACTTCAGCAACAAAAGAAGATTCCAGAACCCCGGCGTGATGTCCGCCTTGTGCAACCGCGAGGGCCTTAGCTAATTCGATGCCGTTTCCATTCGGGTCATTTTCGCGGTGGCAGGCGATGAGGGTCGGAACGCCGAAGCCACGCTTGTATTCTTCGCGCACTTCAGAGCCCGGAGATTTTGGAGCGACCATAATAACGGTCAGGTCTTTGCGGATAATCATGCCTTCTTCAACAATGTTGAAGCCGTGGGCATAAGAGAATACAGCGCCTTCCTTCATTAGCGGAATAACGGTTTCGCAAACATTAGTGTGCTGTTTATCCGGCGCGAGGTTCATTACGACATCGGCCGTCGGCAGCATTTCTTCGTAGGTACCCACGTTGAACCCGTTTTCAGAAGCATTGAGGAACGACTGGCGTTTTTCTTCGATTGCTGCCGCGCGTAATGTGTAGGAAACGTCGAGTCCGCTATCGCGCATGTTCAAACCCTGGTTGAGGCCCTGCGCTCCGCAACCGACGATTACGATTTTCTTGCCTTTGGCAGCTTCAACGCCATTGGCAAATTCAGTTGCATCCATGAAACGACACGTGCCGAGTTCTTCGAGCTTGAGTTTCATTGATAGTGTATTGAAATAATTTTCAGCCATTTATCTTCTCCTGGTTTGTTTAGAGGGCGAGGAATGTAGCTCAATCTGAACATTGCGTATATTGATTTATTATGAATACTATGTTTCATTATATGAAACATAGGAGTGTGAGCCGTGCAGGTTGAAACGTGCTTACTAAGCATTATAGATTACGCCTCACTCATCAGTTACCATGGATACAAAAGCACTTGAAACCTATATTAAAACGGCGGAACTGCTGCATTTTGGAAAGGCCAGCCGCGCCTGTAACCTGAGCCCATCCGCATTGACCCGTACGATTCAACGGCTGGAAGAGGAGGTCGGGCAGCCCCTGTTCCTTCGGGATAACCGCAGCGTTGCGCTGACGGGTGCCGGAGCCCAGCTGCTCACCTATGCCCGGACGACCTTGCATGACTGGCATCATTTCCGGACTGGCCTCTCGACGGAAGAAACGGTTTCCGGGACGTTATCCCTTTATGCTTCCATCACCGCCGTCTATAGCCTCTTGCCCGATTTGCTGGAGTCCTACCGCTCTACTTACCCTGATGTACACTTGGAGCTTCGCACCGGCGCTGCCGAACGGGCCGTGGAGCAGGTTCTTAGTGGCGAGATTGACCTTGCCGTCGCCGCCCTTCCTGATCAGAAGCTGGTCCGGATGGAATTTATGCCCTTGGCCGAAACCCCACTGGTCTTCATTGCGCCAAAATCGCCGGATTTTTCAATCCCTCGCAAACTTCAGGGCATGGAGCTTTCAAAGCTTCCGTTAGTAGTTCCGCAATCAGGAGTGGCCAGACATCGGCTCGATGTCTGGATGCGCCATAACGGGATTGTGCCTAATATTTCAACCGAAGTTTCGGGTAATGAAGCGTTGATTGCCATGGTCCGGCTTGGGACTGGCGTGGGTATTGTTCCTCAACTGGCGCTGGAGCGGAGTCCGCTTCGAGAAGAAGTGTCGGTTATTAAACACGCGCCAAAACTGGATCCTTATGTGGTTGGGCTTTGTTCGACCAAACGGAATCTAAAACGCCCAGCCGTTAAGGCGATGTGGGAACTGGCATTTTCAGTACAATCAACAGTTTAAGTTGCCCGAAATTTCTTTAACGATAATTTTATCTTCCTTAGCCACATCGTTAATCATCAAGCCGACAACACCGATAAATACGGACAACAGCACCATCATACCAATAATGCTAAACCCTTCAGGGATATTCATTTCAAGTGATGATCGTCGGGTTCTACTCATTCCGGGTCTTACATAATCCGCAGCAACAAATTCCTTTTCGTCGGGAAGATAATCGTCTGCACTACCCTGACCGTAAACTGCATATACGGTCTTCAACGAAGCCGTATCAGTTTCAGATTTCCCCTGCAGATTCGTTTCTGTTTGCGCGCTGGAAACGGATGCCCCGCCCATGCTCATGCCTCGCGTATCGGATGCTGCTACATTCTCTATTGTTGCTCCGGCCAGTCCGCATAATGAGACGGCAAGGATAAAATCTGAAACGTTCTATAATGCATTGCGGGCTTCATTCAGGGATCTCCTCATGGTGTAATTGTAGAAATCTATACCATGAAATTTGGAACAGGCAAAAAAAGCGCCCGCCCGTCTCGCGACGGTCGGGCGCTGTGATGAGAAGAGAACGTTGGAGCTTAGCCTACAGCGTCAGTACCTTTCTCGCCGGTACGGATGCGGATGCATTCCGGCAAATCGAGAATGAAGATTTTTCCATCCCCAATGTTGCCTGAACGTGCGCCCTTGATGATCGCATCGGTAACGGATTCGACGAATTCGTCGTTCACGGCAATCTCGATACGAACCTTTTTGAGCAGGTTCACTTCGATGTCTGCGCCGCGGTAGGTTTCGTGATAACCTTTCTGCTGTCCACAGCCCATCGCGTTGGTGACGGACATTTTGTAGACCTCTGCATCGTAAAGCGACTGCTTCACTTCGTTGAGCGCTTCGGGCTGAATATACGCAATGATTAGTTTCATGATAAAACTCCTTTAAAAGTTAGACGTTCGTGAAGAACTGGAATCCATGATAGGCTTCCTGACCATGTTCGCCAAGGTCGAGTCCCTTGAGTTCTTCTTCCTTGCTGACGCGGATGCCAACTGTTTTCTTGAGAACGTAGAAGATGAGCAAGGCTGCAGGGAAACAGACAACGGCATAGGCGATAACGCCTTTCAGCTGAGGCTTCAGGGTGTGATCCGGACTTAATGCAACGGCCAATGTTCCAATGATACCGCAAACCAAGTGAACCGTGGTTGCACCAACTGGATCGTCCAGTTTCAGGCGATCCAGAGTCATTACTGAAACCACCGCAACCGCACCGCAAACTAAACCAATAACGATCGCCCACGGCACGGAAACAACGTCTGCGCCAGCAGTGATACCAACAAGACCGGCAAGACAGCCGTTGAGTACCATCGTTAGGTCGGGCTCTTTCTGGATCGTCCAGGAAGCAACCATTGAACCGATGATACCGGCCGCAGCGGCCAGACAGGTAGTAACGAGAACGTAAGATACAGCTCCCGGATCGGCAGAAAGTACGGAACCGCCGTTAAATCCAAACCAACCCAGCCACAGCAGGAATACACCGATCGTCAGCAAGGGCAGGTTATGGCCCATAATAGCTTTAGGCTTACCATTAACATACTTTCCGATACGTGGCCCGATGACAATGATACCGGCCAATGCGCCCCAGCCGCCAACCGAGTGAACGAGGGTAGAACCGGCGAAATCGTAGAATCCAGCAGTATCAAGCCAACCGCCGCCCCATTTCCAGGAACCAACCCATGGGTAAATGACCGCAACGTAGATCGCGCAGAAAATCAGGAACGGCCCGAGTTTCACACGTTCGGCAACCGCGCCGGAAACGATGGTGGCTGCTGTAGCAGCGAACATGCCCTGGAACAGGAAGTCGGTCCAGTAGGTGTAGGATCCGCCCGCATAGTCAATCAAACCGGCGGCTCCCTCAGGACAGATTACGCCAAATCCGGCAAATGCGAAAATTCCAGAAGATCCCTCGGCGAAGCCCGGATACATCAGGTTAAAACCACACAGCGCGTAGGTCAGTAAACCAATCGCCACGATGGCCGTATTCTTAAACAGAATATTGACCGTGTTTTTTGCACGGGTCAGCCCGGTTTCTACACAGGCAAAGCCCAGGTGCATGATAAACACGAGGAAGGTGGCAACCATCATCCAGGTGTTGTTTACGGTGAACATGACATCCGCTGCCGTGATCTCCGGAGCAGCTTCTTCTGCCATTGTGGCCATCGGCAAAGCGAAGGCACACATTGCGAGCGCTAGCATCGCGGTTTTCATTAATTTCTTCATTTGCATCCTCTCGTTAGTGATTCAATTGAATACCTCAACCAGTAGTTGGTCGAGTGTAGCTCTAATGCACGAGGTATGCCACCGGATTCTATTATATATAACTACCTTATTATAAATGCATAACATAATATTATAAAGAACAGATGATCCTGAATTTTGAAACAGTTTTGTCGATACCAATCAATATTATTCATATTTGTAGCACATACCATCAGGAAATCTTCCATGTTGACCGAGGGGTTGTTACAGGCATGAAAAAAGACCAATAAATGCCGTCGATGACCGTGCTATGCGATTGATGCAAAGCCCTGATCTTGCTCTGAAAGGAAGCTTTCGACCTCACTAATACGACCGAAACCAAGCATGCGCTTGGCAATATCCTGAGCTTCATCAAGCGAAATTTCACTAATCATTCGCTGAACAGCCGGGGAATTGATGATATCGATACTAAAAAATTTCAGTCCTATACCCATCAGGAACGGCAGCATCCGCGGATCCGCCGCAAGATCGCCACAAATGGAAATATCTTTTTCGTGAGTCCGTGCGGACGTGGCAATACGGTTGATTGCGCGCAAAACAGCCGGATGGTGCGCAAGGTAAAGTTTGGATACCTGCTCGTTGGTTCGGTCTACCGCCAGCATATACTGAATCAGATCGTTTGATCCGATCGATAGAAAGTCTGCTTCTTGTGCCAGTTCATTAGCGACTTCCACTGCAGATGGAAGCTCCATCATGACGCCAAGCTGTGTGTTACGATTAAAGGGCAGCCCGTTTTCCTCCAACTCGTCCATACATGCGTAAACAATGGAACGGGCCGCCTCAAAATCATCTAAGGAGGAGATCATTGGAAACATGATCCGCGTTTTTTGTCCCGCCCCAGCGCGCAGGAATGCACGCAACTGCTGACGAAAAATCTCCTGATTCTGAAGCGAAAAACGAATGGCGCGCATCCCAAGGAACGGGTTGGCTTCGTTAATGTTGGGGTAGTAAGTAAGCATTTTATCGCCGCCAATATCCAGCGTTCTGAACGTAACGCTTTTTCCCTTCATCTGCTCCACGATCTTTTTATAGATCACATACTGCTCTTCCTCACTCGGGAAATCGTTCCTCACAATGAATGGAAATTCAGATCGGTAAAGCCCTACGCCTTCGGCCTTGAATTTTTGCGCCGGCTTCAGATCGCTGAGCAGATTGATATTTGCATAGATATGCATCTGCTCACCGCATTTTGTCATCGTTTTACGTTTTACATCAGATGCACTGTGAAGTGCCTTCCAGGTAGCATCCAACTTCTTGTACTTTGCATAGACCTCATCGCCCGGTTCTAAATAGATGATACCTTGCTCGGCATCCATCAGCATTTGTTCCCCGTCCACAATGCCATCGGCTAGATCTCGGCTGATTGCGACCATCGGAATGCCCAGTGAACGGCAGATAATCGCGTTATGCGATGTCACACCACTGCTAACAATGAAGCCCTCTACATTTTCAGCAGACAACTTAAGAATATCGGATGGCAACAGCTCGTGGGCGATAATGATCTGGCCCCGGTAGTCGCATTCATCCGCTTCTTCGTTCAGAAGGTTTCGCGCCAGCCGATTCCCCAAATCTTTGACATCAAGTACTTTTTCGCGAATCAGCGGCATTTTGCTGTTGAAAAAAATATCAACATATTCGCCCACGACGATGGAAATTGCTTTAAGCGCAGGCATTCCCTCGCCAATCAACGATGAGATACGACCTGAAAATTGTTCATCTTCCAGAATCAGCAGATGTGCACTAAAAATAAGCACGGCCATATCGGCCAAATCTTCACTCATCTGTTTTTGCAACTTGTTGACCTGTAGCGCCGTACTTTCGACGGCCGCCTGAAAATCTTCAACCGTATACAGGAGCCCTTTCGGGTCGGACTGGAGGGCCGTCTCCTGCGCGCTTGAATTCAGCATTAAAGCGGTTCCGATCGCCGTTCCGGTACTCGCTGAACGACCGCGGATAATGGTCTCCTTGATGACCTTTTTAGGAACAGGAACCTCATCCGTGCTTTCAGCTTCTTCCTTTGCTTCGTTCAGCAACTGTACATTCTCAATCACTGAAGCCAGCTGCGCCGCAATGGCTCGCAAAGCCTTGGTATCGTTGGCCCCAAAATAATTTGCGACACTATCCTGAACCACCAGCGCTCCAATCCGCCGCAGACCACGCAGGATCGGTACAGCAAGAAAGGCTTCGTATTTTTCCTCTTCAATATCAGCAAAATGGCGATACGAAGAGTTTTGGGAAGCTTGCCCAACACAAATAGGGCGGAGCTCACGAACCGCGCGGCCAGTAATTCCCTCACCCAATTTCATCTTAACCCGGCCTACGGCCATCGGATTAAGCCCCTGCGTAGAACGTAGCGTTAGTTCCTGATTTTCCTCATCATAGATATAGATTGAGCAAACGGCCGCCCGCATGTGCCAAGCTACGGTGGATACCACGGCCTGCAGGATATCCTTGCCCTTTTTTTTATCCGCATCGAAAACCGATATCAACTCGGCAATATCGCAAACTAGATCTACGTTTCTCTTTTTCATAACAACTCAGTTCATTCAGTTATTCAATAGGGTAACGGGCTGAGAGGCCCATGTCAAAAGATAGAGAATATCCAATTTACGCATAGACCTTGCCAGTGCCCTTCCCCTACTATTTCGCCTAATTAAATAGCTGGATTATACATGACCATACCTTCCGCACAAAAGCTGCTCGAAATCTATCGTCCCATGATCGCCTCGCGCTACACCGACCAGCTGCAATCCGCAGCCGCGCAGCGTGGCGAAGTTTTCTTCTATATCCCTTCATCAGGACATGAAGCCAGCGCAGCGCTGGCTCCGCATCTCATCGAGGCCGATTGGTTGCACCTCCATTACCGCGACCGGGCCTTGGCCTATGCGCGCGGCGTTTCCTACGAAACCGTCTTTTACGGCCTCTTCAGCAAAGCCGAATCCAACTCCGCAGGTCGGCGCATGCCCGCGTTCCCGTGTGACCGCTCGCTCAATATCATGAGCACCCCGACTCTGGTCGGCAGCAATGTCGTGCAGGCCGTCGGCGTTGCAACCACGATCAAAGAAGACGTAGGCAACCCTTTCGTGCTCGTTTCCGTGGGCGATGGTGCCACACAACAGGGTGAATTCTACGAAGCAGTAGCCGAAGCCGTCCGTGCCAACCTGCCCGTACTCTTTCTGATCGAAGACAATCGGTTTGCCCTTTCGACCGTTACCAAAGGCAATACCTTCTATTCCTTGCCCGACGGCGAAGCCGACTCCTTCTATGGCCTGCCCATCCATCGCGTCGACGGCTCTGATGCCGCGCAAACACACGAACTGTTCGGGGAGCTCGTTTCAGAACTACGGAAAACCCGCGGCCCCCAGATCGTTGTATTGAACGTCGAGCGGCTCGAAAGCCATACCAACGCCGACGACCAAACCGTTTACCGCACCGAGGCCGATCTTAAAAATGCAATGGATAATGCCGACCCATGCGCCAAGCTACGCGACTACATGCTCGCCAACGGCGTTCCACCGGATCAGGTCAAGGCAATCGAAGATGAAGTGAAAGAACAGATCGATGCCGCCTTCCACCTTTCCCGTAAAGGCACCACGCCGAAAGCGATGCTCACCGCCAAGAAACCATTGCCCGAACAGCGGGAAGAATATCTCGGCACCCCAGAAAAGCGCGAACTCAGCATGCTTGAAGCCATGCGCGATACGCTCAAGGCACAGCTTTCTAAAAGTCAGAAAGTCACCCTGCTCGGACAAGACATCGAAGATCCGAAAGGCGATGTGTTTGGCCTGACCCGTGGTCTCAGCCAACTGTTCCCCAAGCAGGTTAACAATGCCGCGCTTGCGGAAAACACCATTCTTGGCGCATCAACCGGTCAGGCACTGGCTGGCGGATATCCCGTTGCTTTCATGCAGTTCTCCGACTTCCTACCCGTGGCCTATAACCACATACTTTCCGAAATTGGCGCCATGCACTGGCGGACCAACGGTCAATGGGATTCCGCGATGCTGATTATGTCGATTTCCGGAGGGTACCGCCCCGGTCTCGGTCCATACCATGCACAGACAATGGAATCAATCTGCGCGCACGTCCCGGGCGTCGATGTCTTTATGCCGTCAACCGCAGCCGATGCCGCCGGTCTGCTCAATTCTATTTTTGAATCCGGTCGCCCGTCCGTCTTCCTATTCCCGAAAAGCCTGATCAATGATCGCTCCAAAATGACCTCCGCTGACGTGGAGAAACAATACGTCCCGATTGGAAAGGCACGTATTACACGGGCAGGGCAGGACATCACGCTCGTCAGCTACGGCGGTTCCATTCCCGTTTGCGAACGCACCGCAGAAGCCTTGGCTGAAATTGGAATCAGCGCCGAAGTAATTGACCTGCGAACCGTATTCCCGTGGGACGAAGAAACCGTTCTGGCCTCCGCCAAAAAAACCGGAAAACTCATCGTCGTTCACGAAGACAACCAGACCGCCGGCATGGGCGGCGAAATTGCCGCCACCATCGCCGAGAAAGCAGGTTCTTCTGTTCAGGTTGCACGTGTCACCCGACCGGATACCTATATCCCATACGACTTTGCCTGCCAGATCGAAGTGCTGCCCTCCTTAAAACGCACGCTCGAAAAATGCTGCGAAATGCTCGATATCGATATTCACTGGGATAAACCTGTCGAAGAGGAAGCAGGAACCGTAACAATCAAAGCCATCGGCTCCAGCCCGTCCGACGAAACCATCACCGTCGCCAACCTGCTCATCCAAGTTGGCGAAACCATTGCCGAAGGCGATCTCATTGCCTCGGTCGAAGCCGATAAAGCTTCGATGGACATCACTTCGCCGGTGAGCGGAACCGTTGCCGAAATCCTCGTTGAGGAAGGCGATATCCTGACGGTTGGAGCCCCGATGGTTAAACTGGCATCCGACGAAGCGGCTCAGCTCAAACCACTCACAAAAGAAAATTCCGGCACCCCAATCATGGAGCGCCGACGCGTTAGCAACGTTGCTGAAAGCACCTCCGTTCATGTAATTGAACATAAGCCGGTTTATATTTCCAACATCACCACCGTACTCGGCTCCCGCCACCTCACCAACGAAGAGCTACTGCAGGGCCATGGTGAGTGGGATTCCGAAGCCATCCGCAAACGTACCGGCATCGAAGAACGTTACTGGATTTCTGGCGACGAAAACGTGCTGACGCTGGCGGTTGACGCCACAAAACAACTGCTGGAAAAAGAAAACCTGCATATCTCCGATATTGGCGCCATCATCTGCTCCACAGGAACACCGCGGTCTATGACGCCATCACTCGCGTGTAAAGTGCTGCATGAACTCAGCCCGGAAAAGGGCGAAGTACTGATGCAGGCGCACGATGTGAATGCGGCCTGCTCCGGCTATATGTACGCCTTGCAATCGGCCTATGACTTCCTGACCAATGCGCCGGAGAAAAAAGTAATCGTGATTACCGCGGAAACGCTCTCCCCGATGGTCAACCACGACGATCAGAAAACGATGGCCCTATTTGGTGACGCTGCCACCGCCTCGCTGGTGAGTTGCGAACAACGCCCGGGCAATGCCGGTGTGAAGCTAAACCGCCCGTTCCTTTCCGCTACCGGCGTTGACGAAAAAGTGCTCTATGTTCCAAATATGGGCAGTGGTGAGTTTATTGAAATGGAAGGCCTCACCGTCTTCAAACTCGCGGTTCGAAAAATGATCGACGTACTGGACAGCGCCTGTAAAGAACGCGGGATTACCGTCGGAAATCTGGAAAAGATAGTTCCGCATCAGGCCAACGAACGCATTATCGAAGCGATTCGGAAAATCATCAAATGCCCGCCGGAAAAAATGTTTAACCACATCCGGAAATATGGCAATACCTCATCGAACACCATCCCGATTGCCCTGGCCGAACTCATGCCCGAAACGGAAGCCGGTGCCCTCATTGGCCTAACCGCCTTCGGCGGTGGCTTCACCTTCGGCGCCGCCGTGATTGAGAAGGTTTAGTTCGGCCACGCCTTACCTTGCTTAAATTGCTCCAGCCGTTTTTTAAAGCCGGCCGCCCGGTCCCTAGATTTTGATTTTTTGGCCATCTTATATGCCTTCTCCTGGGTTTTCACAGCCAGATCAAATTGTCCGTTCCGGGCATAGGCACAGGCGAGCGTATCGAGAAGCCAATCGGCTTCTCCACTAACTTCAATCGCGATCAACGCGTATTTAATGGCCTTTTTACCATCCCTCAACTTTTTGTTCGTGGTCACATAAGTCATCGCGAGCATGTTGAATCCTTGACGACGCGCGGATCCTTCCGTCTTACTCATCCACTCCTCGGCCAAGTCCAAATTTTGGAGCGGCGTATTCTTCAAATAGATCCCCCCGATCTTGAACGCGGTCCAAGACCGCCCTGTTTCTTTATACGCTTGTTTAAATACCTCCAGCGCCTTTGGAAAGTTTTTCGCAGTCCGGTACTTCTCCCCTTCCTTTACCAAATCACTCTTCCCCTGATCTCCTGAAGAAGCGGCCTGATCTCTCGGCGCCTCGATCCATGCGACTCGTTTTTTCAGCTCTTTGGGATACCACTCTTCACGCACCAGCGGAACGCCTTCCAGTTCGGGGCCGCTGATTTTAAACCAGATACCCCGATCATCATCATCCCAAACCTTCTCTTCAATCGTATAACTGGTCGAATTGCCGAATTCATCGGTACCGTAACTTGTAGAGACCTCATATCTTTCAATCATCCTATACGGTTTTGTATTAATGGTCCTTTGTTCTCCGGCCGCCAACAGTTCCAATTTAAGCTGACCCGCTTCACAACGATCTTTGTCCTGATGCCTTTTCCTACCTTCCCCCTCAATAAAAACCCGGTAATCAAATATGAGATTCTCCAGACTCATGTCTGTGCGGTTCTTGATGGTAATCGAAAAGTGAACATCATCGCCTTGTTTCCCCTTCGATTTTTTATGCCTATCAATCGTTATCCGCACCTTGGAGGGCACTAAAAAACCAGAAGCCTGAATCCAGTCACGAATATATTCACGGTCGGTCTCACTGAAAATATGAGGCTCCACCCAAACCTTTTTTCCGTTCGCTCGGTCTATTTGAATTTTTTTCCGGGAAGGATTATATTCAAGAATACGCGCCTCAATCACCCGACCATCCGCCGCTGTGAACACCCGGAAATCATCTTTAGATACTGCATTAGCTGAAATGGCCAATGCCACCAACAATAAGTTAACCCTACCTCTCATACTTCCCTCACCTTCTCAGTTACTAAACAATTTTTCACCGCGGTTGTATTTCTCTAGATCCCCCACTAACGAGTTCATAAATCTCTCATTTTGGTGGTCATCCAATCTATACAACTCGATCGCCTTTTCCTGCACCTCGAGGGCATCCTGGAAGCGCTCGGCTTGCGCGTACGCGCGAGCGGCAAGGATGAACGCAGATAGACACCGATTTATAAATAACGCTCGGCTTGCGCGTACGCGCGAGCGGCAAGGCAGCTGAAGCACAGTACAAAGGGTAACGATTATCGCTCGGCTTGCGCGTACGCGCGAGCGGCAAGGCTTAAAGTGTAGACCGTGTCGCCTCCCCGCGCTTGAAGCGCAAACTCCAGCGCCTTTTCTAAATCGCGCTCTGCCGGATTTCGGGGAGACAGGTAGATCTCGATCATCCCGCCACAAGCCCGTTCGCTTCCTGCATCGAGCGCTTTTCGATACCATTCCAGAGCCAACTGCCGGCTTCGCGAAACCCCGCCTCCTCCCCGCGCGTAAATACTTCCAATCGCGTAGGCTGCTTTATCTTTGTATGTGTCATTAGCTGCGTAGGATTTCATATAGAGCTCCAGCGCCTTTACTTTATCGCGCCGTTGACCGGCCTGACCCAGCGAATACTTTTGCGCCTCGAGAAAGAGCGTGCCACCTTCGGGTCGTGGCGCATACGGTCGCGCCGGTGTGGGATGCCCGCTCTTTGTCCGGAATCGTTCGGCCTTCTCGAGATCTTTTTCAACACCAAGCCCTTCGGCATACAACCGCGCAAGATTTTTCAGCGCGAGCCGGTTGTTAGGGTTGATCACCAACAGCTTCTCACAACGCGACACGACCTCCGCGTAGTTCCCGCATTCGATCAAGCAGGTCAATAGTTTGGACCGGACGCTCGTGTTCTCCGGATTAAGCTGCTCCGCTTTTCTAAAAACCTTTTCCGCATCGGCGTAGCATCCGAGCTTCAAGAGGCACACCCCCCACTGGTACCAGTATTTATAATACTCGGAATTCAGTTCCACGGCCTTGGCGTACCAGGGCTCCGCCTCTTCGTATCGCTCCAAACTATTCAGCGTATTTGCAAGTCCTTGGCAAGTCCAAGGACGCTCGGCCTGCTCCACCGCGATCAGGCGGTGGGGCAACGCATCCTCGGTCCGCCCAAGTTTTTCCGTTAGTAGATTGGCGTATGTATGGTGAATCATCACAGGCCCGGGCTTCCACGCGGCAAGAACCTCCTCGAACGCCGCTGCACCGCCCTGTGAATTTTTTTTCTGTTCGCGGCACTGAATTGCGAATAACCATTTAATAAACTGATTATCTCGGTAATCGTTCATCAGCCGAATCAACACGCGGAATCCTTCCGTAACCTCTTTTTCTTCGTCCATTCGAATTACAGCGTCGGCGATCTCGGTCAAAGGCCCGGATGCTTCTACGGCCTGAACACCGATAAAGTATATCCTCGCCGACGCCTTATCCCACCGGCTACGGGCCATGACGCCGCGAGCAAACAACATGCGTGCGGAGGGATCGAACTTAACGATCGCGCGTTCCAACATATCCTCGGCCTCGGCCTGTCGGCCGCCAACCAGTAGTTGAAGCACGTAGGTATAGGCCGAATCGACGTCTTGGGCGTGTTTCTCGAACCGGGCGCGCCGCTCTGTGAGATCCTTCTCGCGAATGCCGTGATAAAGCGAATCCATCGCGGCCATGCCGCGGCACGCCGCAATTGAATCCTTCTCAATTGCTATGCGATGCCATGCGTGCGCAGTTCCCCGACTTTCCACAACGCCCGCCCCATGTTCGCAGCAATACCCCGCAGCCATCATGGCCTCAACCGCCCCCTCTCCGGCCGCCTTAATAAATAGCTCATAAGCCACCGTGGTATTCGTTGGATAAGCATCCATTCCCAACTCATAGACTTCCTCTCCACCCCCCAGAACCGTGCCGGCCATCAACGTGAGCAAACATAATAGATTTTTAATTCTTCCCCTCCGTAATTAGAATAGATCCTCGCGTAAGGCAGTTCATAAGATTTAACAAAAATCATAATAATCAACAAGCATTTCTCCTTTACGAGGCCACCGTTTTCGGTGGCTGTATGCCGTTGCGCCGACCCTTCTCAAAATTGCCTAATAAACCACAATCTTCACATCATTCTCGAACACAAACTTTTCCTCCGCTCCGCCCGCCTTCTTAAACGAAGGAAGAATGCGGTAGTAGACCTGTAGCGAGAGGGTGCAGAAACTCGTAGTGTAAATAATGTCTTTGGAGATTTCTTCATCGGCTTCGGACAAGGGTTTCCAGGCTCCGGATGCGTCCTGTGCTTCGATCAGCATCGGTGCAAACTTCTTATTCCAGCTCGACCATTTTGAACCGCCTTTCTGGAAAATTGCCTGAGTGTTATAGTACCACTCGTAGGCAATATTGAAGCTTTTGTTTTTGCCTGTTTTTGCCCATCCTTCTTCCCAGTTTGAGCACTCAACCTGCTGCAGGTAATTCAATCCCGATTTAACTTCATCCACGCGGTTGCTACCGGCGAGTTGCATGCATAACACGGCAACGCCCGTCATATAATCCAAATCACCGTTCGGAGTCTTGTTGCCCTTGCGGTAGTAAAACTTTCCTTCTCCGGCGTGCATCCCTTGCGAAAAAGAAACCGATTTTCCCAATGCCTGATTAACCCCTTCTACCTGCATCTCCGCTATCTGTGCCGCCTTCAACGCCTGCACCTGCCAGCCACTCACAGAAAGGTCGCTCCACTTCTCGTGCTGATACCGATGATCCCAACCGCCGCCGGATTGTTGTCCCTTCACGATCACCTGAATCGCCGATTCAACTGGCTGTTTCAAGAATGGAGCATGCGTAAGTGCAAACGCTTCTGTCAACGCATAGGTCGCTATCGCATGACCATAAACGCCGATATCATCATGCGATCCTGTTGTCTTCGAGAACGGACAAAAACATCCGGTCTTTGCATCCTGTTCGCTGAGGAGAAATTGAATGGCCCGTTGCACTGTTTCGCCGTATTTCTCCGATTGCGGCGTTTCCCCGTGTGCGAGATAAGAGAGCAGTGCCAAACCGGTTAAGCGCGCCCGTTCCTGTTTCGCCGTCATGCTGGTACTTTTGCTCACACCCCATGAACCATTTTTAACCTGCACGGACTGTAACCAATCCAATCCCTTCAACACGGCCTTCTCCGCTTGGCCCCCATAACGACCGCCAAATTCCCGTAATAGTTTTTTCCGCCCCGCAGCGGATCGTCCAACCATCAACCCCGTCAAGACCAATGGGCTTTCCGTATCAGCGATCGAATCCAAACCGCTCAAATCCAGTTCCGATTCCAGCATGGAGTCCTGCATTAAATCATCGGGCGGCAATTCATTGGCCAGATCAATCGGCGCTTCCAGCGAATCCATTTCAGACTCAATGGCCTCCATTTGATCCAGCTCCTTTTCGACTTCGTCCAATTCCCGCACCTGATCTTCCACCACGTGCACATCAATCGCGTTCTCCCTCTCCGGCGCACGAAATACCAGCACCTTTAACAGCACAAAAACAAACACCACATGCACCACCAACGAAACGGCGGGACCACTGATTTTTCTTATGAAATTATTTCTGCTCATTTTCCACTCATGACCGATATTTTTGAGAGTCCGTTTTCAGCGCACATATCCAACACTTGAATAAGTCGCCCATGCAAAGATTTGTCATCGCATGTGACGAGTACGGTTTGCTTTGTGCTGATATTCGCCAACCGCCTCAGCATCGTCTCCAGTTCTATCCCGGTCATCTCGCGGCCATTGATTGCATACCCATTCGGTAGTACCGCTACGCGAATCATATCGGCCGGTGGTTTTTCTTGTTGAGGCGCTGCATCCGGCTTTGGGCGCGAAATATCTAAATGCGCCAAAACATCTGCTGTACTGAAAGTTACTAAGAAATAGATCAACAGCTGAAAAACCACATCAATCATCGGCGTCATCGATAGTTCGATATCGGATTCAGCCTCTGAAAAACGTCTCTGTTTATTTCGTCTCATATTAATCGATGCTGTCCTTAACTGCTACAAAGGCGATTTTGTATAGGCCGGCTGTTGTGCAGGCATCCATCACTTGCTTAACGCTGGCATGCCGCGTTTCTGTATCAGCCCGAATCAAGATCGGAATAGAGGGTCCGTGTACGCCATAGTCGGCAACGGTCTTATTCAGAATCTTCCGAAGCTTGGAAAGGGTGAGTGGCGTACGGGCGATAGAGACCTTCCCTTTACCATCCACTTCGATGGTAATGGTACGCGGATCCTTGGCCTCGGCGACTGCCGACGCATTCGGCGAATCGGGCAACTTAATAAACTCCGAAAATTGTTCCTGCTCCAGCTGCGCCGTACAGACAAAAAAGATGATCATTTGGAAAACGACGTCGATCATCGGCGTCATGTTGATCCCTCCGCTATTGCTTTGCTGGATGTTCTTTCGACCCATTATTCAGCCTTATGGTTCTTAAGCCCCTTCATCACTTCCATGGTCAGACTCTCCATCGTGAGGATGACCTTGGCGGCGCGATTACGGAAAAAGAAGTAGAAGCCGATCGCAGGGACCGCGATCACAAGTCCGGCAGCAGTCGTGTAGAGCGCCTGAGAAATATTAACGGCCAGCAACGCATTTTTTGCCGCACCGGAAGTCGTACCCAATGTGGCGAACGCAAGGATCATCCCCTGCACCGTTCCGAGCAGGCCGAGCATTGGAGCGAGGTTGCCGACTACGTTGAGATAGTTGACGCGCTGGAGCATTTTTTCGCTCTCCATATCTGCGGCAATCCCAATGGCATCCTGAGCCGTCTCAAAGCCGTCCTCAACATTTTCAAAGCCCGCCAACAGGATATTGGAATAAGGGCCGGGAAGATCCCGGCACCGTTGTGCTGCTTTTTTCAGGCTCCCGTCATCGATGGCTTCGCGTACGAGAGAGATCAAGGTCTTCGGGATTATCTTTGAGGCACGTATGTTGATGATGGAGTCGACGATCAACGTTCCGGCCGCCATTGATAATCCGGCCAGCCCCAACCAAAGGCTTATTCCGAAACCACCACCGCCCTTCACAACATCGAGAAATCCCGACACCTCCTCCGGCACAGCTTCCGCCGCCTGCACAGCTTCGTTTTTTACAATCTCAGCCTCCTGCCCAAACACAGGAACCGACAAAACCACGACTATCATAATTCTAATCAACCATTTCATATATATTTCTCCTTCTAAAAAATATTTAGCCTCAAAAAAACGCACGGATCACAAAAGGGACTGAGGAGGAATCTTCTTTGATTTCTCTGCGATCCTCCGCAGCCAATCATTCTGTTTCTCCGAGTTTCTGTTCGGCTTCGGTAGCCAGTTCTTTTTGTGATTTGAAAAACGTGGCAACTTTCAGCCAGTCTCGGCGCGCACCTTCGGCATTGTTATTGGCGGCTTTCAAATCACCTCGTATGAGATAGGCGCGGGCGGCGGCTTCGCGCGAGCCGGAGGCAATATCCTTTTCGAGTGCTGGCAGCACCTGCTCTAGGTTCCCGGACTTTAACAAGGATTCACGATGACGAGCCTGCACTTCCGGGTCATCCAGGTGTTCTAATGACTGGAATTCAATTGCCGCATCCGCGTAATGGCCGTTGTCATAAAAGTAGTCTGCAAGTAATCGGGTTGCCTTTTCATCCCAGGCAAGAAACCGGTATTCGGTCTGAATTTTTTTCAGCAGCGGCACAGCCTGTTCACCCTCGCCTGCTTCCAACAATTGTTGAGCCTGCACAAGTGCCTTCGGCTTATCGGCCACCGCCTCCCGATAGTACCCTTTCCGGAAGGTCATCGTCTGACCGGTCGATGTTTCCAGTGTCACCGAGCCCGCTTCGTCAGCCGAAATTTTAGATCCATTAATCTGTCGCCCCGACTGCGTGACGACATAAGCGCCATGCGTGGATGAAACCAACAAAATGAATAGAAGACTATTGCGCCAGCGCATGTTCGGCCTCCTTGCGATAGTTGAATATGGTTGGAAGCTGGTCGTGTTCAGGAAATAAATTCTCGAACTGGTCACAACTGTCGATCGCGACCTGATATTTCTGCATGTTAAAACATAGCGGTAAACTGACGACGATACTCTCTGCGATGAGAGGCCGGTCTTCCAGTTTATCGGGATTGGCCAGCAGCGCGATTCGTTGATATGCCGCCAACTGATCTTCGGGATCCGTCATGAGCTGCGCCATTTCGAATACGATTGTGTAGTCCTCTTTTGCGGCAACCACCTCTCCATAAGCGTCAATGGCTTCGGCAGTCCGGCCCAGCTTAGCCAGCGCCCGTCCCTGCATTATACGTGCGTCATAGAACCATCCCGTGGTTGGATATTTGGCGATCAATGCGTCCAAGGTTTGGTAACTTTCTTCAAACCGTGCCTGCCCAAATTGGGCGGCCGCTTTGCCTTGCAGAGCGGTCTCTATAAACTTTCGCTGCGCATTAAGCGGTACGGCTTCAAAAGCTTTTTCCGCGAGCTTGAACTGTTCTGCAGATAGAAGGGTTTTACCCGTACGGATATATACATTGTATCCGTAGGTCTGTTTGTCAGTCAGCATCCGGTCAAGAACTTGACTCGCAATATCAAAACGCTGTGCCTCGACTGCAGCAACGATCAGTCCGGCCAGTGCGGCCCGTGCTGATAGTGCTTCGGGATATCGTTCAGATAATAATT
This sequence comes from Pontiella sp., assembly GCA_036479375.1. Classification (GTDB taxonomy): domain Bacteria; phylum Verrucomicrobiota; class Kiritimatiellia; order Kiritimatiellales; family Pontiellaceae; genus Pontiella. The sequence continues at coordinate 31,975 of JAZGFK010000146.1, forward strand.
CCATGGTTTGAAAAGCAGCATCGAACTCCCCCGCCACGAGCAACGACTGCGCTTTTTCGCCGAGGGCGCGTGGAGCCAGCCCGGAATCGGGAAACTCAGAAAGAAAGCGATCATAGGCTACCGGATCTTTGGAGCAGTACCCTTGGAAGTAGACCGCCTTTTCAAGTGGCGCGCCGAATTCTCCCGAATCGCGCAGCAGCGTTTCCAAGCTTTTGAAATGCGCCGCCGCGGTTTTCCAATCCGCTGATTTCATGGCGCAATCTGCTCGGGCGTGCTGTGCCTTCACAGAACCATTTAGTTCGACGACTTGTTCGAAGTATCGATCAGCCGCTACCCATTGCTCGGCTTTGTAGGATTTCCATGCAAAGTAGGAAAGAATGTCTGCACGATGCGAATCAGAAGGAAATGAGGTCAGATAAAAATCGAAGATTTGCTCCCCCGTTATTTCATCGCCTGCATCAATGCATTTTCTACCAATCCCAAGAACCGCTGAAGGAGCATTTGTGTCGGCATTGAATCGTTCACAGAGATATTCTACCGTCATCATCATTTCGCTGTAACGATCTAGATTAAGGAAGCAAATACCCAGATTCCGGAGTGCCGCGGCAGATTTCCCCGTCTCCGGAAAAAAGTTAATCGCATCGAGTATGGGATCGAAAGCCTCCGCATGGTTTCCTTCTGCAATCAGTCGCCTGCCCAGTTTCAGTTTGTTTACCACAAAGGCAGTACGGTGGCTCCCCAGTTCAATCCGAACCTGCTTGCCGAGACTTTCAATAAATACTTTTGCACCATCAGCCTTTTGCTTAGCCCGTTCTCCCCATGGGCTGTTGCCATATTTAATATAAACATTGTAGTAGTGCTTCAGTGCCTCGGCAGCAGGTTCAAGCTGGTCGTTTTCTTCGTATTCGATGCGATAGGTTTCGCCGAGGAAATAGCGGCACCCAGCCAACGGACTAATCGACGAAACGGGAATCTGATTGGCCGCGAGATTCTTTTCTATGTTCTCCAGCACCTCGGCCTGACCAAGTAATAGGGAGCGCGCTTCATGCCAGTTTCCATCCAGCAGGTGCAATCGAGCCCAGATAACTACTGAATCGCCAAACCAGATATCCATTGCGCCTAGCTGAACATCGGAACAAAGGGATCGCGACTCGGCTTTGAGTTTCTTCTGCTCTGCTTTCGAAAGATCTTCGCTTTCCAGACGTTGCATGCCGGCACTGGCCAATTGAGATTTGAGTCGGTGGATCTCAGCTTTGTCCTTGGCCGCATTGAGTTGGTTGGAAAGTTCATCATAACTTTGCGCGAACGCCGCGCTAGTATTTAATACTAGTGTCAGTATAACTAGGATACGCAAAAACATTGCTCCATTATATCAGACTTTCTTTATTGATCAATGGCCTATTCTTATTGATCCGAAACACAAGTTGCCAAAACCCATGGGGCTTCGTACCTTATTTCTATTTGGAGGATTTCATGGAACGGTTGAGTAGTGCATTAAATTATATTGCAGGGTTTGCGTGGGGATGGCCGACGATCGCCATTTTGGTTGGCACCGGTCTCTTTCTAACCTTCCGGCTGCTCTTCGTTCAGATTCGGCATCTGGCGCATGCCATCGCATGCGTTTTCGGGAAGTATGACCAACCGGAAGAGAGCGGCGATATTTCCCATTTCAAAGCGTTGGCTACGGCCCTGTCAGCCACCATCGGCACCGGCAATATTGCCGGTGTGGCCACCGCGATTGTACTGGGTGGACCCGGCGCCGTTTTCTGGATGTGGATCACCGCGCTCGTCGGGATGGCCACCAAATATACCTCCTGCACGCTGGCGGTAATGTATCGAAAAATTCACGCCGATGGCTCCGCCAGCGGCGGGCCGATGTACTTTCTTTCGCTTGGCCTAAAAAATAAAAAACTAGGCGCATTTCTTGGAAGCGCATTTGCGCTCTTTGGCATCGGCGCGTCCTTCGGGGCGGGCAACATGGTTCAGGCCAACTCAGTCGTCGGAGGTCTCGGGTATCTTTTGCCCGACGCCGTGGAACTCGGCGGCTTTACCCTTTGGGAAGGATTTCATATATCATGGCTCAGTCTAGTTACCGGACTAATTCTTTCGTTCCTTACTGGAATTGTCATTCTCGGTGGCATCAAGCGCATTGCAAATGTAGCGGGTGTGATTGTGCCGTTCATGTGTTCTTTCTACGTCATCGGGGCCGTCAGCATCCTCATCTTGCATGTCGATGCCATTCCCGCGGCGTTTCAACTTATCTTTAAGCATGCCTTCACGCCTTATGCTGCGGGGGGCGGTGTTGCGGGTGTTGCGATTTCGCAGACCATTCGGTTCGGCGTGGCTCGCGGGGTTTTCTCGAATGAGTCGGGACTCGGTTCGGCGCCCATTGCCCATGCTGCGGTTAAGACCAACGAACCGGTGCGCGAAGGTACCGTTGCCATGCTTGGGCCACTGATCGACACCCTGCTCATCTGCACGATTACCGCCCTGGTCATTCTCGTGACCGGTGCTTATCGAAGTGATCATGATGGAGGTGCACTGACGGCCCACGCTTTCGAAAAAGGCCTGTATGGATGCGGGCAATACCTCGTTGGAATTGGCCTCATGTTCTTTGCCTATTCCACGATGATTGCGTGGTCTTATTACGGCGACCGCTGCGCGGAATATCTCTTTGGCGAAAAAGCTATTCCGATTTACCGATGGGTTTACGTAAGCGCCATCACGGTTGGCGCGGTCGGCGGCCTGCGGGTGATCTGGACCATTGCCGATATTTTAAACGCCCTCATGGCCATCCCCAATCTCATCGGCCTCGTACTTCTTTCCGGAGTTGTTGCCCGCGAAACTAAAAAGTATTGCACGCGATTGAAGAACGGCGAGTTCAAGAAAAAATAGACGAGGCATCCTGCCTCGTCTGCATTCAACGCTTTCTATAGAACGCGGCCAACTTCTCCGGCGCAATGCCCAGATGATAGCCGACAATCATTAGTTTATTGATGAGGGTTACCTTGAACACCCCGTGCTGCTGCCAGCGGCGGCCGGATGTGATCGCAGCTTCTGGGCATGTTACGACTTTTCCCAACTTCTGAAGCGTGCGCACAAAAGCATAGTCTTCCATAATCGGCATATCCGGAAATCCGCCCGCCTGCTCAAAAATTTCCCGGCGCATGAAGAGACCTTGATCACCGTATGGCAGACCGCCGGATTTAGACCGCCAGTTCGCGGTGTCTTCAATCAACTTTTGTCCGGGAAATGATTCGCGAACTTTGAAGGTAAATGCGCCCAGTGCGATAGAATCTTCAGCTACCGTATCGCGCACAATCCAATCCCAACCATCCGGCAGGATCGTATCTGCATGTAGAAAGAGCAGGCGCTCTCCTGTCGCCGTCGCGGCACCCAGATTCTGCTGAGCAGCTCGCCCATTTCCACATTCCAGCGCATCTGGGTAAATCCTTTTGGTACCATCGGTGCTGCCGCCGTCCACCACAATGATTTCGACGTTAAACCCTTCCTTCACTTTTTCCAACGTCCGGGCAAGATGTTGCTCTTCGTTCAATGTTGGAATCACAACAGAGATACGCGGAGGTATATCTTCGGCTAAATCAACATCGTGCAATGTCGGAAGCTGATAAACGGTAAGAGCTGAAGCCGCCGTCATCGTTTGCTCAAAAACCCGTTCCCCTCCCCAATCAATGGATTGGAATAATGTAGCAGAGGGCCTCGACCTCGGAGGCGGGGTCACGGCCCCCGCCCTACAGAATCCAATAAGATAATAGCCCCCATCACTGGCAGGACCGATCACACAATCATTGGTTTCCAACATCTGAAATGCAGTTCCGATATTGATTGAATCATTCGAAGGACAATCGGATCCAATAATCACCACCCTTCTTGCTCCGTCATTAAAATGGTTCTCGCATGCGCGCTGCATCCGCTCCCCAAGATCGCCTTCGCCCTGATCAGCATAATGCAGATCAGATCCGAGCCATGCACGCATCTGCTCTGACGAACCGCCCGTATAGCGGATTTCAATTTGCGCTCCGGTCCTTCGCGCTTGAGCTACAGTGTGCTCCGTCATTTCTCGCTGCAGCTGCGCGGCGGCGTCCGCCCCCAGTTGCGGAATCAAACGTGTTTTTGTTTTTCCGGGTACAGGGAAGCGGGTAAAAATGATGAGTTGCTTATTCACAAGCCAAACTGTGGCAGATCTGATCTGTCAGAGGAAAGCATCATTTGCCAACTCGGTTTGATTTCGATACGCTACCGACTTCACTACTTAGGAGCCCGTTATGAAAAATAGAAGATCGCATATCCTGCTTACCTTATGCGCCAGCGCAATGCTTGCACTTCCTCTCACCTTGCCAGCCGAGGAAGCCACAAAGGAATCATCCGAAACGGGCAAAGTAATTTTTTACCGAACCAAAAGTATGAAGGGTGGTGCCGTACGCCTCAATATCAGCGATTCAGATCAAAAGATGGTCGGGTTGCTCACGAATGGATCCAAAATCGAAACCGAACGCGCTCCCGGCGAACATTCGTTTTATGCGATTTCTCCATCCATAGCCGGAAGGGATTCTGTGACGATCACCGTGGAGGCGGAAAAAACGTACTACGTTCCCGGCCAAAAATCACTATCGTGGATGAAAAAACGGCTCTATCTGATCTTAAAAAAATTAAATAATGAAACTGCAGTATTTACAATATCCCCCAACCATAGGATGCGGACATGATTAGAGCATATGCAGCACAGGAAGCAGGCGGCAAACTGGAGCCCTTTGAATTTGACCCCGGGGAACTGAATTCCTCCCATGTTGAAATCGGCGTCGACTTTTGTGGCATCTGCCACAGCGATCTCAGCATGCTCGACAACGAATGGGAAATGACCACCTACCCGTTTGTTCCCGGGCACGAAGTGGCTGGCCGCATCATCCAGGTTGGTGCGGATGTTAAAACCTTGGCCGTTGGCGATCTCGTTGGACTAGGCTGGCATTCAAGCTATTGCAATACCTGCGAGTCCTGTAAAACTGGCGACAAAAACCTATGCGCCACAGCAGAAGGAACCATCGTCGGACGGCATGGCGGATTTGCAGATAAAGTCCGCGCCCATGAAGACAGCGTTGTGAAACTTCCCGAAGGTCTCGATGTCGAAAGCGCCGGCCCTCTCTTCTGCGGAGGCATCACCGTATTCAATCCCCTGGTTCAATTCGAAACCAAACCCACCGACAAAGTTGCCGTAATTGGTATTGGCGGACTGGGACATATCGCATTACAGTTTCTGAATGCGTGGGGTTGCGAAGTTACCGCATTCACGTCCAGTGAAGGGAAAAAATCCGAAGCCCTCGAAATGGGTGCGCATCACACCATCAATTCGCGCGATGAAGAAGAAATCGCCGCTGTGGCTGGGAGCTTCGACATGATCCTCTCCACGGTGAACGTGAAACTCGATTGGAACCTCTATCTCCAAACGTTGAAGCCTAAAGGCCGACTACACTTTTTGGGAGCAACCCTCGAACCGCTCGACATCGGCGTATTTGGTTTGATTATGGGACAGAAGACCATTTCCGGCACCGCGGTCGGCAGTCCCTCCACCATCGCCACCATGCTCGACTTCGCAAACCAGCACGATGTGAAACCTGTGATTCAAAAATTCAAATTCGATCAGGTAAACGAAGCACTCGATCATCTGCGTAGCGGCAAAGCCAAATACAGAATCGTGCTGGAAAAATAATAATCCGGTCTCGCTGTAGCGAAACGGAGCGGCCTTTATCCACGACACCCATAAAACCCCTAATCCAAGGAACAACCATGAGTACGTATCCACGATACCTTCTCGCACATAGGAATTTCCGTTCCCGATGTGGAGAACGCAGTAGCGTTTTACAGCGCGGTCATGGGCTGGTATCAGATCATGGAACCGACCCAGATCAATGAAGAGTCGGAGACACCGATCGGGCTCATGTGCACGGATGTATTTGGAAAGGGCTGGGGTTCATTCAAAATTGCGCACATGTCTACCGGCGATACGATTGGCGTTGAAATCTTTGAATTTGCAACCACCGAAAAGCCCGCAGATTTTGAATATTGGAAAACCAGCACCTTTCATTTCTGCGTTCAAGATCCCGACGTAGAAGGGCTGGTCGAAAAAATTCTGTCTCATGGCGGAAAGCAGCGAATGCCGATTCGGGGATATTACCCGGGCGAAAAACCCTACCGAATGGTGTATATGGAAGGTCCGTTCGGTTTAATATTCGAAATCTATTCGCATAGCTATGAGCTGACGTACTCCCAAGGCGCATACTACTTGTCAGGCATATGATCGTTAGCTCGAAAATCAGGGTTCCATTTCTATTTCGGCAATCCTATATACGATGACGAAGGAGCAGTTCCATGGATGATCCAATAAACCGTTTTATCCGCCCGATGATCGCGCGCGACCGCGATGAAGAACACCGTACGGCCACAAGCCTTGAGCTCTTCTTCGACCTGGTCTTCGTCATTGCCATCGCCTCAGCCGCGCACGGACTTGAAGATCAAATCGCCCACGGCCACGCCAAGGAAGGCATCATTAAATACCTCTTGGCGTTCTTCGCCATCTGGTGGCCGTGGAACCTCTTCACCTGGTTTGCCTCCAGCTTCGACAACTGCGATGTCGCCTACCGCATTAAGGTCATGTTCATGATGATCGGCGCCATGTTCATCGCAGCCAGCATGCCCGGATTTTTCAAAAACGAGGGATTGATCTTCACCTTTGTGGGTTATGTCATCCTCCGAACCGCCTTCATGGCACTCTGGTTTCGAGCGTGGAAAGACAATCCCAAACACCGGATCACCGCCAGCCGTTACGCCATCGGCCAGTTGCTTGCGCAGCTCTACTGGGCTGCCGTTGTCTTTATTCCAGACGCCGGGTCCCCAATGCAACGAATCATGTTTGTCATCGGCATAGCCATTGAATTTTTCATCCCTTGGTTTGCCGAAAAAGTAGAAGGCACCCACTGGCATAAACACCACATCACCGAACGCTTCGGCCTTCTCAACATTATCGTGCTCGGCGAAGTCATGCTCAGTTCGGGCAAAGCGCTCACCACGGCATTTTCCGGTCAACTGCATCCGGATTTATTCATCACAGGCGTCTGCGGTATCATGACCGCCTTCCTGCTCTGGTGGCTCTACTTCGCCGAATCCGACCAGCTTGGGGGAGCCGATTTCAACCGCGTCTTTATCTGGAGCTACGGCCATGTATTGGTTTACGCCTCGGGTGCCGCCGTCGGTGCGGGCCTTGCCGTACTGGGCGAGTATGTCGCCGAGTCAGCGCATCATGGCGGAGCCATTATAACGATCGGACCCGCCGCAGCCTTTTCCATTCCCGTTGCCCTTTATCTATTCGGACTCTGGTTTGTAAGAGACCGGTTCATGCTGCACGATGCCTGCAGCTGGGTACTCCTCGGCTTCGCCATCCTGATTGCACTCTCCTGTTTCCTTCCCTATCCGCCCGTCCCCACCGTCCTGCTGCTCATCGCCTGCTTGGTCATGCGACTGAGGAGTCAAAGGAAACCTACTACGAAACACTCGAGACCAGCCTCCCAGTATTAATCTGCCACATCTATCGCCGCTGCCAGGCGAGCCATTTTTTCATAAGCCTCGCAACGGTGGGCGTCAGACGGGTCTGGTTATAGAGGCCGGCGACGCGTTTGATCGCTTCAGACTGCGTCGGGTATGGATGGATCACGCCACCGATTTTACCGAGTCCCATTCCGGCGGCCATCGCTACGGATATTTCATTGATCATTTCTCCGGCATGCGCGGCAACGATTGTGGCGCCGAGAATTTTGTCGGTTCCTTTTTTCACAACGACCTTCACGAAACCTTCCGTATCGCCTTCGGCCTGGGCGCGGTCGTTTTCGGCCATCTCAAATTTATAGCTGTCGGTTTGGATGCCCTTATCTTTCGCGGCATGTTCATAGATTCCGACGTGCGCAATTTCCGGATCGGTGTAGGTACACCACGGCATGTTCGCGGCGGATAATTTTTTCTTCCCGCCAAACAGAGCATTCTGAATCACGATCTGGGCGGCCACATCGGCGGCATGGGTAAATTTATACATCATGCAGCAGTCGCCCGCCGCATATATATTCGGGTTGCTGGTTCGCAGATTGTCATTCACCTTAATGCCTGAACGCAAATCATATTCCACTCCGGCAGCTTTGAGCCCCAGATTTACAACGTTTGGAACCCGCCCCATTCCAACCAGAATCTGATCACAATCAACCGTACTGGCTTTCCCGTTCTGAGCGATGTGCAGCTGTTTGGTATTTCCGGCCGTTGTTACTGATTGAACTTCTGCATCCAGTATCACTTCAATGCCTTCACGCTCGAATACCTGTGCCAGCAGTGCTGATGCTTCGGGGTCTTCCCGGGAAAGAAAACGGGAGCGCTGAATAATCGTTACGCTGGATCCCAATCGACGGAAGGCCTGCGCGAGTTCGCACCCAATCGGTCCTCCCCCGATTACAATAAGATGCGCCGGAAGTTCGGTTAGGTTAAAAATGGTATCGTTAGTTAAGAAACCGGCTTCTTCCAATCCTTGGATATCGGGGTGCAACGCGCGCGCTCCTGTTGTGATTACGGCTTTCTTGAATCGGATTTCCTGCCCATCGATTTCGACCGCGTTACAGCCTGTAAATTTTGCCTCGCCGATAAAGACATCCACGCCTTTTTCGGTGTAGCGTTTTGCCGAATCGTTGTCGCTGATACCGGCGCGAATCTTTCGGAGCCGTTCCAACACTTTCGGAAAATCTTCTTTCCGAGCTTCAGAAGCTGTGAGACCGAATTCCGCTGCGTTGCGCATTTCCGCAGCCAGTCGAGAGGAGCGAATCAACGCCTTGGATGGAACACAACCCACGTTAAGGCAGTCGCCCCCCATAAGGTGTCGTTCGATCAGTGCTACCTTGCCGCCGAGTCCGGCAGTACCGATGGCGGAAATCAGTCCGGCGCTTCCGGCACCAATCGCAACCAGATTATAGATCCCGTCAGGTGTTGGATTCTGCCAATCGGAAGGATGGACGTTGTTGATCAGTTTTTGATTGTGCTCATCCATTGGTGCAGGCTGTACATTCCATTCTTTACTCATGAATTTTCTCCGCTAGAGCTTTCTTAGCAATTTTTGTGACGTAGACGGTTACCCCGATGGTGGCGAGCAGGCCGAGAGCGTAGAGCGCCCATTCTCCGGGCGTGGTGGCGCGTTCGATTTCCGCGCCAATACTTGCGAGGTCGCCGGCGAGCGAGCCGAGATAGACATACATTACGGTGCCGGGCAACATGCCAACCCACGAGGCCAATACATATTCGCGGAAGGGTACGCGTGTTAAGCCGTAGGCATAGTTCAGCAGGTTGAAGGAGAAGATCGGCGACAGCCGGGTTAGCCCGACAATCTTCCAGCCTTCGTCGGCAACGGCGTTATCGATGGCACTGAATCGAGCATTGCCATCGATCTTTTTGGAAATCCAGCTACGGGCAACATAGCGCCCCACCAGAAAGGCGGCAGACGCGCCCAGAACCGATGAAACGGAAACCAGTAGCGATCCAACGACCACGCCATAGATGGCTCCGGCTCCGAGCGTGAGCAGCGAACCCGGAATGAAGAAAATGCAGGCAAATACATACAGCCCGGCAAACACGCCCATGCCCGCAACGCCCAAGCCTTCGACCCAGTCCAGCACATCCGACAACCGTTGTTGAAGGTTTAAATATTTTCCGCCGAGTACCAGCGCGGCAACGATCAGTGCTACGATCACGAGTGGTTTAATCCATTTTATATTTTTCATGTGTTGCCTCTACCCGGTAGTCGGGTGACTCGTAAATTTCTTACACAACGCAGTACTTTAGTTTAACGGAGTCACACCGCCATAGGCGACGCCGGTGAGATAGGCCATATCCCGCTTGAAGGTCGTTAGATCATCGGCATTGAATTCACTCAGGTGCACATGGCCGCAGGCGCGGGCAAGCACCTTCATTAGATCCACCGATGCACCAAAAAAGTTGGCAAGCCGCTGAGCGGATTCATCAATGATTAACCGGGCGCGTAGGTCTTTTTTCTGGGTGGCGATTCCAACGGGACAGTTATTGCTATGGCAAGCACGCATCCCGAGGCACCCGATGGCCTGCAGCGCCGCATTAGAAACAGCAACCGCATCGGCGCCGAGCGCCATGGCCTTGGCGAAGTCCGCTGGCAGACGAAGCCCGCCGGTAACCACGAGCGTGATCGTTTTGTCAGTGGCGTCCAAATGTCTGCGGGCGCGGGCGAGCGCAGGAATGGTCGGGACGGAAATGTTGTCGCGGAAAATCAGTGGCGCAGCACCAGTTCCGCCGCCGCGCCCGTCGAGAATAATATAGTCGCAACCAACTTCGAGCGCGGCATCGATATCTTTTTCAATATGCTGCGCCGAGAGTTTATAGCCGACTGGAATTCCGCCGGTTTCTTCTCTAACCATCGCCGCGAATTCTTTGATATAGCTGATGTCGTCCCAGTCTGGAAAGCGGGGCGGCGAGATCGCGGGTTCGCCTTCGATCAATCCGCGGACTTCAGCAATTTTACCTTTTACCTTTTCTCCCGGCAGATGGCCGCCGGTTCCGGTCTTGGCCCCCTGTCCCCCTTTGAAGTGGAAGGCCTGGCACTTCTTGACCTTATCCATGGAATAACCAAAGCGAGCGGAGGCGAGTTCATAGAAGTAGCGCAAGTTGTTGGCCTGCTCTTCGGGCAGCATACCGCCCTCGCCACTGCAAATACCCGTGCCAGCCAGTTCCGCACCTTTTGATAAGGCGGTCTTCGCCTCTTCCGAGAGTGCGCCATAACTCATGTCAGAAACAAAAAGCGGAATCTTCAGTTTAAGCGACTTCTTGGCATTCGGGCCGATCACGACTTCTGAGCTGACCTCCACATCATCAAGTTGGGGAAGCGTTGCGAGCTGCGCGGTAATGAATTGGATATCATCCCACTGGGGAAGTTCCTGCCGAGGTACGCCCATGGCGGCGGCGGGTCCGTGATGGCCAAACTTCGTGAGACCGTCTTTTGCGAGCTGCTGGATAAACTGGTAGTGGGGTTCCTCGGGTCCGCCGTGCAGATCGGCATAGAGCCCTTGGTAGTCGTCGCGGTTATAGGCCTGCGGATTTTCCTTTTCCCATGCGGCAATTTCCGCCGGGTCGCCCCAGACCGTACCCTCCTCGATCCATGAATTGAAACGATGGAGTTTTTCTTCGTTGTTGTAGCCGCTGATGCCGGTCTTGTAGTTATAGTCCCAGTTGTGTACGCCGCAGATAATATCCTGTCCCTTAACAAAACCGTCCGACATCAACGCGCCGCGATGCTGGCATCGCCCGTACAGAACCGAGACCTGCTCTTCGTTCTCCCAACGAACCACTACCAGATCAACGTTTCCGACAATTGCATAGGCGGGTTTGCCTGCTTCGAGATCGTTCCACGTTGCAACTTTTTCCTTTCCGGTTCCTTTATTCGACATGGCGGTTTCTCCTTTAATAAAGCTAGTTTCCGTTCCATCTGATACGGGTTGGCATTTCGGTTACGTGTTCATGTTCTTTCATGCCTAAATGTGCTTTTTTACCCAGTCGTGCGGCGTACCACCTGGTTGCCGGCATGGCAGTCATTCCGTGCGCGACAATGCTCAATAGAACGGTAAAGACGACAATGCTAAAAATTTGCTCCCCCGCAGCAAGTTCGGCCTCTTCCAGCACCAGCAGGACAAAAAGAATCGAGGCAATTCCTCTGGGGCCGAACCAGCCCAGAAAGAGCTGCGTATCGGGGCGTAGTTTCATACCCGCCAGCGAGATCGCCGCCGGGATCAGCCGAACGAGCGTGAGGCTCAATACGGCATAGAGGATGGTGGTTCCGGTAAGGTGTTCGAGGGCGGCTGGCACCATCGCCGCGCCAAAGGCCATGAAAATGAGCAGGCTCATGAGCTGCCCTTCCGTCTCGGAAAAATCATAGAGGCAATCACATTGGCTGCGTACCGTATTGCCGAGAACCAGTCCCGCGCAGAAGACAGAAATAAATCCATTTCCGTGTACCAGCTCCGCCAAAGCAAACGCGCCGAGGCCTAGGCTCAGGATCGCGAGATCCTTGAAGGCATGGGTCATGCTGTTATTTCGTTGGCCCGCGTCAATCAGCTTGCCGCCAAAATACCCAACTGCAATACCGACGAGCGGGCCGAGTGTAACCTGCAGGATGGAAAATCTGATCCAGTAGCCATTGCCCTCGTTATGCGTACAGGCTACGAGGCAGATTCCAAGCAAAACGATGGGCAAGGCAATGCCGTCGTTCAGGCCGCTTTCCACATTCAGCGCCTGCCGTATCCGCACGGGAATGCGCGGGCTGCTGACCACGGCCTGACCCAGCGCAGCATCAGTCGGAGCCAAGATGGCTGCGAGTACCAACCCCTCCCAAATATTGAATGTTTTAAAAACCACCAGCGCAACAATCGTACCGGCCATGATGCACAGCGGCAATCCAAGCAGCAGCAGGCGCTGGGGAATGGCGTACTCCTTACGGAGCAGCTTCAGGTCGATCCGCGAGGCATCCGTGAACAGAATAATGATCAGTGTGAGTTCAGCTAGAAGGTGAATGACTGGCGCTCCCCGATTCAGCGAAAGCAGGCCCAGCCCGCCATCGCCAATCAGGAAGCCGAACGCCACGAAAACCATCGGTGCCGAAACAATCGTTTGCTGCGCGTGGCGCGAAATCAATGCATAGCCAATCACAAAAAGTGCGACTACTGAAATAACCAGTGCATCCATTCGGGCATCCTATACGTAAGTTTGAAATCCTGCGATGAAGAAAAAACTCTCCTTTAGGAAAGTCCGGCTTGACCGATCGGCACCGAAAACTGGTCGCACCAGAGCACCACGGTGTCGAATTCGCCCACGTTAGTACCCTCGGGAATGGCGTATTCATGGCTGCCGGTGAACCCTTTCAGATTGCCGCACTGCACACTCTCCCCTTCGTCGTAGTTCTTCGCCAGAATAACACGTCCATCCGGCGCTTCCGTGATATTAACCTCTTCGAGCTTAATAACGCTTCCATCAACCACGATCTTTCCACTTGCGGGGTGTTCCGCATCCGATCCTTTTAGTTCTCCAGTTCTCATTATTGTATTCTCCTTGGGTTCTACTTCTACCAATTCGAAGAGCACTTCCCTCCAGTTTATTTCTGCCGAAATTAACAGCAACAGGTGGTCGGACGAAGTGTTCAATCCTTATATCAATAGTCCAAAAAAATCTAATACCGCTCCCTCCTGCCCCGTGGTTTAACTATTTTTCATTCAGCGACCAATCATAGCTGAGGTAGCGGAGTTTTAACCCGTTGATACTTTCATCGCTGTATTTTTCAACAAAGGCAGGGACGGATGAAAAGTCGCCGCCGTACCACTTGAAGATCGAGGAGATGGAGGCTGTTCCCTTTTTGCGATCGACCACCAATCCGGCGGGCGTTGCGAGATAGCGGCGCGATTGGTTGTCGAGCTGTTCGTCCAACCGTTCGGCAGTGTAGGCCTCGCTACGCAGGATCGGGCACCCCTTTGCGGCGCAAACCAGTGCCATATGGACACGGGGATTTTTGTACTGCGGGCGAATGATTTCATGCTCCAGTTTGTTGAGCGTGATCATTTTTCCAAACATTGGAACCACGGGCTGATCCCACGGGCCTCTGAATCTCTTCTTCACCTTCTTAATGCTTTTGACTGGATAGTGGTCGACGATCAGCTGGAGGGTCGATGCGTTGTACAGATTGATCAGAAACGCAAGCTGCCGCGGCTCATCCCAGTCGTTGAATTCGGCCTCGCTCACCGCACCCGTCTGTTTCAGATAGGTTTGAAGCGGCGCGGGATTAGCTTTCAGTGCGGGGTAGTCCACGCGGCCGTTTTCGACATGCTGCTTCAACAGCGCATCGAAGCCCTGCGCAGATACCGAGAGAACCGCCCCTAGGGCGACGATGAATAAAGTCAGTTTCTTCATGGAATATCTCCGTCAAATGGCCGGTCACCTATCGCCCGGACAATAGGTAGTCGAGAGAGGTGCTGAATCCTTACACACGATGTATAACCCCGTTCGTTACGCTTGGGGATGCGAGAGCCGGGGCGTTACTTCCCCGGCTCTCGTTGGCTCGCCAATATTCTATTTCGCCTTGGCGGCGGTGCACTTGGCGCATGCGCAATCGGACGGGCACTGCTTCTCCGTCATGCTGCTCTTGGCATCATCATCCGATCCGTGCATCATTTTGCACATGCTCTTGCAACCGGTCAGGGTTAACAAAGCGCCGGTCATTGCAACGAATCCTACTAGCATTACTTTTTTCTTCATGGGGCTATCTCCTATGGGTTTATTTTTTAGGTTTCAAAATCACGTATCCCGGTAACCCGGGCAGTCCATACCGATCCATAATCTGTTTGATTTCCAGTTCTCCCGGATCTTCCGCCTGAAATTTGATCTCCTTAAAGTCGTGCAGACGGTTGATGACCGTTTCATTTTTGAAGGTAGTGAGATCCATTTTCAGGCAGTTTTTGCACCAGCTCGCCCAGAAATCGATGAAGACGGGCCGGGCCTCTTCCAATGCCTGGAACAGGCCGCTCTCGAGTTCGGCTAAGGCGTTTTCCTGCGCGGCAGATTCGCCATGAGCGGGCAGCAACTCAACACCGAGATAGCCATAATAAAGCGCCATCAGAACAATCAGTACGCCGAAACCATGCTTGACCTTGACCATCCACGCGCCGGGTTTTGGTAGCACAGCCAGACCTGCTCCGGCGATGGGCCAAGGCAACGCCATGCCGATGCCAAGAAGCAAGGGAAGAAAGAGGCCGGCCACCGTTCCATTGGCATAAAGCGTGGTCGACTGGAGCAACACGGCAATGACGATGGGAGCCACGCAGGCCCCCGCTAATAACGCGGCAACGATGCCCATGAGAAACGCGGGAAACAGACGGCCCCGCTTTTCATCGGACACCCCGAACCTCGCCCCAAAGCGCGATAGGTCGATGTTCAGCGCCATCCCACCGATCAACACCAGAACAACCAGCAGGAGACCATTTTTCCCGTCCAGAAAACCGGCGGACGACGAAACTGAATGATCGACGTCCAGGAAGGCCATTATTTCATCGACGTTTTTTATGCCGCCATCGGTTCGCACGACCTCAAACTGGTCAAGCAACGCATCCATAGAGTGATCAACAACCGAAGCACCAATGACGGGAATTTCGTTCTCAGATAGTACAGTTCCCGTTGTGAAATTTTTCGTTGAAGGAGGATAACACACAGCTCCACCACCGCCTTCGGGAGCTCCACAGCCCTGATAGTGGATCGTGATTCGGTAAACTGTTCCCAGGGCAGCGGCAAATGCCCACCGGTGTGTTTGTCCGCCTTCGTAGATGGTTGCGGTCCCGAATTCATCAGTGTGTTCCTTCCCGGTCGGTGTTGATAGCGGAACGCCGCCTTCCAAAATCTCAATGTTTGTTCGATCCGCGTAGAGATAGGCCCCCTCCGGGATGGCGACCTCGACCGACAACCTCTTCCCTTCCATGGAGTGGCTCCAGACATAGGGCTGTTTAATCTGCGCGGATGCGGCGGATGCCACCAGTATGAGAAGGGGGATAAGTTTTCGGATCACGGCTATATCCTAGTTCAACAACGTCTTTATATGTTCAACGTAGCTGGCAGCACCGCCTTTTTTATACCCTGTTTTTCCAAGCACCTTACCGGTGGAATCGAGCAGACGCACAGCAGGAAAGCCTTCTATACCGTACTTTTCCGCAAGCGCCTTATTCTGCTTCTTCACCGCGTCCGTCTGCTCTTTGCCACTCGGGAAGTCGGCCAAAAATAGAACCAGATTATCTTTTGCATAGGTCTGAAATTCGGGTTTGGAAAAAACCTCATTGTCGAGGCGGATGCACCAGCCGCACCAATCCGAACCGGCAAAATCGACCAGAATCGGAACCTTACGGGATGCCGCCTCGGCCTTCGCTTTTTCAAAATCCGTCAGCCAATTTTCCGATCCGGCCCACACGCTTGATGCGCCCAGTAAAAATAGAATGAATAAGATTTTGATCGTTCTCATGTGTAGCTCCTTCGTTTTTCAATCAGCCTGTGGGCAAAACCATTTTGCTCGGCAACACGTAGTCGAGGGAGGTGCAAAATCCTTACACGAGAAAGAAGCGAATGCTTTTCTACAGGAGAGCGCAGCCATAAATACGCAGGAACATATCACGAAGAAATGCCATACATTTCTAGTGGAGGGCATTTAAACCGGAAACGATTCTAGTGTTTGTCTGACTCCAGCGCCTGCTTGATGCGCTGCCGGGCCTCATCAGGAAGCGGCTCCGGCGGGGGGGCGGATTTCGCGACCCCTTTAAGGATCGAACGCAGCTGTCCGACCTGGTGGCTGTAGGTTCGGCAGAGCGAACACATCATGAGATGGAACTGGACACCCATGCGCTGGCGAAACGGGAGTTTTCGGTCGAACGATTCCGATACCAATTTTGAAATTTCTTTGCATGTACGCATCTTATTCACCTGCTCCGAACCAGTTTTCAGTCAGGCATCCGCGCAGGCGCATCCGCGCCCGGTGGAGCATGACCCATAAATTAGTCGGGGTAATGCTCAGTTTCTTACAGACAAAATCAGAATCCTGATCTTCCAACTCGCGAAGGATAAATAGACGGTGCAGGCGGTCGGGCAAATGTTCCAGACATTGGAAGAGTATCGTCATGAATTCCTTCTGTTCCAGGATTTGATCCGGTTTAACCTGCCATTCGACCGGCTTGATGCGCCAATGGCCCTTGCGATCAAAAAATTCCTCTTCTGGTGCTTCCATGGTTTCGATTTCGTCGATGGGCTGTTCGCGGCTTTCCTTGCGGATGAGGTCGACAATCTTGTGCTTGAGAATACCAATGAGCCACGTGCGCGCAGAGGAACTGCCCGAGAAGCGATCCTGCGCCCGGATTGCGGCCAGAAAGGTTTCCTGTACCACGTCCTCAGCCGAGGCGGGGTTTTTCAGGCGGCTCAGAGCATAGCTGAACAGCGCGTCTCCATGCTCATCTACCCACGCTTCCGGATTGGCCATGCTTTGCTCGCTCATCCTTTCCCATCTCCTCTGGTCGGGCCTGCCACAGTTTCGTTTCGGGATAGAACGCCTGCCAGGCAAACCAATACACCTTTACCGAAGGCAACGCTTTCCCACTCGTACGCTCGATGACTTGCACCTGTCGTTTGGCGGCATCATAGGAGATCTCCACGGCAATGTCATTCACCGTATCATGAATCGTTTGTTTCGGCGGCAGGGCACGCATAGGATAGGCACTCGCCACGCCAGCAATCCGCACACCGATCACCCATTCCTTTTTCGGCAGTTCCGTCCGGTACGAAGGAACGGGAAACATGGTGTCCGAGCTTTGCTTGTAGCGAGCATATGCGTTGGCCGAATAGTTGCGCGCAACTCCCGTTTTCGTGGAGAGCACCTTGCCCCTCGGATATTTTATTTTCCATGCCGCCCATGTCAGCTGTTCACTCGGCAACCATTGGAGCGGGGTATTCACCAGCGGGCCAGACACCGCCGACATACCTAATTGTGACCAGAGTGAATCGGTTTGGCGGTCATACATCAGCACATCGCTTTGATAGAGCATCCCTGATACGCCGAAGTCCAACGTCCGCCCATCTATTCGCCGACTGAACACCATGGCCGTTCCGCAAAGCGGACAATAGGTAATGGCAATAGGCTGGCCACCCATATCATCGTTAACGATTTCATGTGAAGCCAAAATCCGAAACGGATAGGCTCGGGTTTCCTTCCCCATCGTTACGCTGACCACTTCATCGGCATCCCGCATATAGTCCGCCGCACCAGACGAAATAAATTTTGGATGGTCGATCGAGGGGATGCCGTCACGGGGCGGTCCCCCCGAATGGATTTCACTCAATGGGATGGTCGCATTTGATACATCGAACTCATTATAGCGACCTTCTGCGGAGACACAGGCTACCCATCCAGCAAGCATAAGAATGGAGCCCACACGCATACGATTAAAGTGCCGCTTTAGCCGCAGCAAGAAGTACTTCTGGAGCAAGCCGGGTTTTATAGTCGGGGTTTGCATAGGAAAAATCGATAAGGCCACCGGTTCCAATAATGAAGACCGCAGGCACCGGCAATAGGTGGTGCATTTCGCCGGAGGCGGCCTCGATATCAATATTATACGAGGCCAGCTTTTCTAGCATGGGTTCGTCCACTTCGAACGCAAGGCCGAATGCCTTAGCCGCCGCCATGGAAGAGTCCGACAACAACGTGTAGGAGAGCTGGTGCTGCTCCGCGCTTTTTCCAAGTTCCTCCGGCCGATCAGGGCTGATGGCCACAATCCGGTAGCCAAGGTCGTGTAGCTTTGACGCGGCTTCCTGTAACTGTCCAAGATGTTGATTGCAGAACGGGCACCAACCTCCTCGATAGAAGATGACCACCAGCGGTTGTTCCTGCGCTGCGGCTTGCAAGTCGAAGACCTTGCCTTCGGCGGTTTTAAGCGGCGTGTCCGGGATGGACTGACCCACCATCAGCGGCCGTATTTCCATGGCTGAGGCCACCAATACAGATGTAGCCAAAGCGATAACGATTCGTTTTATCATTTGATTCCTCCTGTGGTCAGCAACCGCAATCAACGCCTGCCTCGCGCAGGGCTTCGTTGGTCGGGGCGCAATCGATCATTTTTCCGAAGTGGACGGACTCGTCGCCAAAATAATCGAAGTGTTCGGCAAAGCGGGTTTTCGCCAGCATATTGAAGCTGTTCCGGCACACCAAATGGGCGCGGCCGGCTTCGAAGTGGTGGTCGGCATCGAGCGCAAAGGCCTCGGGCAAGTGGTGCATGGTGCCTTTGTAGCGAACGGCCTGGCCATAGTCCTCGCAGGCATTGTCGAGCTGCGGAAGCTTGAAGAGCCGGTAGGTGATGGAATCAAACCGGATGGTGCCGACAAGTTCCTGCACATAGCTATTTTCGATGGTGATCGGATCGCGCGCCACTTCGCGCGGATCGTTGAAGCCCTGCTGGCGGGCGAGGCGGATAAAGTCGCCTTCGTAGAGCGCGCCGCTGAGGCATTCGCCGTAGAGCACCGGGTCGTCGAGCAGATGGGTGGGAATGCGACGGTCGGAATAGACATCCGAAAAATAGAATTCGCCGCCGGGCTTGAGCACGCGATAGATTTCGCGCAGCGCAGCTTCCTTGTCGGGACAGAGGTTGATGACGCAATTGGAGATGACGATGTCGAACGAGTTGTCTTCCAGCTCCAACTCATCGAGCTTTTCAATCAGCCCCTTCTTGAATTCAATATTGGGGCGGTCGTAGCCAAACTTTTCCATGTGGTAGTCGATGTGGCGGTTGGCGACATCGAGCTGCTCGTCGGTCATATCGACGCCGACCACATAGCCCTCCTGCCCCACGAGATGGGAAGCGATGTAGCAATCGCGTCCCGAACCAGAACCAAGGTCGAGAATGCGTCGCCCCTTCAGTTCGAGCGGAAGCGTGAGGCCGCAGCCATAGTATTTGCTGTTCACCTCATCGTGGATCATCGAAAGCGGCGCCTGAATATAGTCGGGGTAGGCCTGGATGGTGCAACAGGCATTGGTTTTCAAGTCGGCGGAATGTTGCAGGGTCGAGCCGTAGTAATTGCTCACTTCTTCGTGTTTTTTGGTTTTTGCGATCTCGGTCATCTATTCTTTCCTTTCGTTAGATTTCACTGCAGGAAGCGCCATTGGCGAAACAGGTGTAGCAACGGTGGTGTTTGAGCATCACGCGAATCTTCATGGCCTCGGCCAGGCTTCCGCCCAGATCATAGTCCGCGTCGTCATCAACCAAAGTACAGGCATAGACCCGCATTTTCCCCGCTCGTTTCACCACCATTTTACTAAAACTACACATAAATAAATCGCGTTCTTCCGCCGTTTTATAGGTCGTCATGCAGGACTCGGTGATATAGGGCACATTGGGATCAGAACCCGGCTCATGAAATTCGGGAAAAACAACAATCGGCGTATCAAGCGGAATTCCTGCATCAGAAAAAAATGAGCCGTAGGCCTGATTTACCGCTTCGATATCCTCCTCTTCCGCACCTTGACGGGCAATGGAGACGCTAAAACCCAGCGCGTATAAATGCCGCATAGTTTTTAATGAAAGATGAAAGTTTCCCTTCCCCCGCTCGGCATCGTGCTTTTCCGGGTCCGGGTAGTCGAGGCTGACTCTAAAGCTAAGGGGGAACGGTTTCTGAGCGAGCGTTGCGACTTGATGCATCCGATTGAGCAGGGGCTCTGTGGCATTCGTCAACACCAAACAGGGGTTACGATCCAGGGCATAGTCTAATATCGAAACCATATCCGGTATTATAAACGGTTCGCCTCCAGTGAATGAAAACTGTTCAGCACCTAAAACCAGTGCTTCATCAATAAAGGGTTTCGCATCTTCCAACGTTATCGCATTAAGCCGATTATCGCCCGGTTTAGATCCTTCCAGGCAAAAAGAGCACCGTAGATTGCAGACCGTTCCTGTATGAAACCAAACTTCTTTCAATAATCTAGGCTGGATGTATCCTCGGGCATTTCCCTCGGGATCGAATCGCCATGATTCATTTCTATCCAATTTGCTTTGCACAATCGTGTTGTTATCTCTGGTCTCGATGATCATTCCACTCCTACTATTTCCTCTTCAAAGAGTTGTCGTACAAATGGCTCGATCCTTACAAAAAGAGTTGAACAATAAATTATTTCGCAAATTTAACCCGAACTCATTTTGTTTGCGCATCCTCAGCCACGGCATCGACTTTTCGGAAATCGATCGATGCCGAATTAATGCAATACCGCAAACCGGTAGGTGGCGGTCCATCAGGAAAAACGTGCCCCAGATGGGCATCGCACTTGCTACAAATCACCTCTGTGCGAGCCATGCCTAACGATCGATCCCGGTGCTCCGTAATCACATCTTCACTAACCGGCTTGAAATAGCTGGGCCATCCGCACCCGGAATCAAATTTAGTATCCGATAAAAAAAGATCGGTACCGCAACAGACACAGGAATAGATGCCCAGCTCCTTACTATCCCAATACTTTCCAGTATATGGACGCTCCGTACCTTTCTCCCGGGTAACGTGGTATTGAATATCGGTTAGGTCCTTTTTCCACTCGCCTTCGCTTTTGACTATCTTATTGGTATTCATCGTTTTCTCCTCGTCATCTGCACAGGCCGTTAGTGCGGAAATGGACATTAATAAACATAGTAGTCTGATAATCATGGCATACCCTCAAAAATGAAGACCGATTTAGTCTAGTTAATGTTCAATCATCGAGCAATGCATCTTTCTAATGAGCACACACTTTTCATTGATTCACTGGAATATGACAGCTAGTTTTCTGATAGTAAAAATGGAGCGGAACGTTGTCGGACGATTGGATTGATATTAAAAAAGACCCCAAGCATGTGTCGCGCGAGCGCACTAAAGCCAAAGCACTACGAAAAAGCGTATGGTGGAAGCAAGAACTTGCCCGGGGCACTTGTCATTATTGTGGAGAGCGTTTCGATCCTGCTGAACTTACGATGGATCATATTCTTCCGGTTGTACGTGGGGGGAAAAGCGGAAGGAGCAATTGCGTCCCCAGCTGTAAAGAATGCAACAATGAGAAAAAGTATCTAACACCAGCGGAATTGATCATGCGGGAGTTGGAGAAAAATCAAACCGAAGAACCCGAAACATAAACGTCGATCAAAACTTCCCGACGTTAAAAAAGGTCAAGTTGATCAGGTTGTGCCGTGAGTTGAGGAAATCGCATCGGCTCCTTATTCCCCATAATCTTCAACAAATCTTCTTCCGCGCAAGGCTCCCTGCGTTTTTCCAAGGTTTCGAGAATCTTGGCGAATAGCAGCCCACAGTAGGAACTGTCTTCTTCGGCACGATGGAAGGTGCCGCTTGGGAAATTAAAATGACGTACCAGCGTCCAAAGTTTGTAATTCGGCAATCGGGGAAAGACCTTGCGGGCAAGCGCTAGTGTGTCGAGTACAACGCCTTTGGGTGATGCTGATTTATGCAACTTTACATCCTCCAGCAGAAACTTGTAATCAAATGGCGCGTTATGGGCAACGAGAGGAAGATCCCCACAGAACTCAGCAAACTCAGAAAGAACATCAGCAATCTTGGGTTTACCGCGAACCATATCATCTGTTATTCCATTAACAGCAGATGCAGCGGGAGGAATCGGTATGCCAGGATCAACCAAGACCCCATATCCTTTAACCGCACGGTCACCATCAAAAAGCACAGCGCCAACCTCAACAATCATATCTTCCGAAGGTTTTATACCCGTAGTTTCTAAATCAAACGCGATAAATTTCATAACGAAGTCTCCTTTATCCGATAGATTTAGCGCATGCCAAGTATAACGGAAAATAAAAAACCCGCCCAAACGAGAGCGGGTTCGCGAATCATCTAAGATGAGTCTTAATTAGCAGCCTGACGACGCAGTTCGCGCTCAGCACGTGTCAAACCACGATCATCCACTTGCGTGGCTTTTACGGAGATCACGAGGTTTTTCTTCTGAGTACGTGAGCCTTCTGAGCGGAAAAGACGTCCAAGGTAAGGGATATCCCCTAGGAATGGAACCTGATCACGGAAGGTTTCAGTACGCTCATCAACCAGTCCGCCCATCACAACGGTACTACCATCAGCGATAGTAACCTGGGTCTGAACGGAACGGGTTTCAAAATATGGCATTAGGATGAGCAGTGGAGCACTGTTACCGAAAACCTCGGAGCTGTTATTACCGCCGGACTCGTATGCGTTATAACCCGCGACATATGAATCATAGCCCTTGAACTTGTTGATTTCAGGCTGTAGGTCAAGATCGATGGTGTTGCTTTCAGCATCCACAACCGGAGTAACCTTCAGAACAACGCCCAAGTCATAGTCTTCCCAATCCTGAGGCTTAACAACCGGAGCGGTACGCTGACCGGTTTCAACGTCGTAGTCCTGAGGATAGCGGTGAACTTCTACCACACGAATAATAGCTTCATTACCGCTCTTCGTGGTAACTTTTGGCGCGGACAGAACGTCTGCTGTGCCTTCCTGCTCCATTGCCGTAATAGCAAGATCAAGTGGGAATTTACCGTTGTTGTGGAACACCATTGCGCCAGGTGCCCCGCCCATCGTTGCAAGCAACCCGGACTGTAGCGCCTCAAAAGCCGTGGAGTTATTGCGCTGTGCGTTACCGAACAGGTTTTGTCCAGGCCTGGTGTTAATCTGGGTATGGCCGGTTTCTGGATTGTTATATAGAACTGAAGTGCCACCGTTAACCGAACTTGCTGACGTGTAACCCTGTCCTGGACGATAGTAGGTTCCCTCTTTATCGAGCCCGAATCCGGCGAATTCCCCGTCGTCATAAAGCGTCCAGTCAAACCCGAGTTCTTCCAAAGCTCCTTCGTTGTATTCAACGAACTTGGCTTCGATTTCAACCTGCTGGGAACGCTTCTTGATCGCTTCGTCTTCAAGGTCGGCGAGAATATCCTCTACCGCCTTGATGTTCTTAGATGTGTTCTTAACAAACAGCTTGTGGAAGTTTGGCTGATAGATCGCAGAAGAACCTTCCGGCCAGTCAACAATCGAGAAGAAGCTTTGGACATCCGCAGGTCCGCCAGCAGAAGAACCGGAAGAGGCGTCGCCGAACAGATCGTCTGCTCCACCACCATCGCCACCTGCCATGGATTCAAGTTCGGCACCTACTTCTGGAATAACATCAAAGGAAACCAGTTTAAGCTCCGTTGCGGGAACGTATCCAACCGGCATGATTCCAACAGCTCTGGCCTGAACGTCAAACTTAAGGGAAGCCATTTCCACAATGTACTGGAGTGCTTCATAAAGGCTCATGTCACGTATGGAAATGGTAATGTTGTTCTGGTCTGCGACCATCGATCCATCCATGCCTAACAGGAGAATATTTACACCTTGACCACTTTTATCAAGACGACGGCAGGTTTCTGTCAGGAAAAGCACAACATCTTTTATATTGGCATCGCGGAAATCAAGACTCGGAATCGTGATCGCCTGTAAACGAGCGGTCATGTTGTCGATTGCAATTTGATCCGCCGATTTCTCATTCCCATTGGATTTACCGATATCAACGCCAAGATACTTCGGTTCTGGGTTCCATGACTCATCAACATTAGCCATCGCTTTTGCGCGACTGGCTTGCTGTTGACGAACTTCGTTGGAGGATATTTTTTGTGCCGTGCGTTTTAGATGCTCCATTGCGCGACGATCATACGGGTTTTCCGCCAGCACGGCATCGAAAACCGCTTCGGCTTTAGCAAGCTCCCCAGCTTTGTAGAGGCGAACCCCTCTAGTGAACAAATCTTCTTCAGGTTGAGCAGCTACTGCGGTTGCGGCTGTACTTTGGACGACTGCCGGCTGCGCGGTCTGCACTGCCGCGGGAGCAGGTTCGGCCTGCGTCGGCGCAGAAGCAGTTGCGGCTGCTGGTTCGGTTCCACCTTGTGCAGCATCCAGCTGCGCAAAAACATCATCTAGACTTTCCTGGGCTCGAATTGCTTGTGCTCCAACAAGAAACACAACCAAAAGAGATGAGATATAGGTTTTAATCATTTTTCCTTCCCCTCAACTTCAATATTAAATGCTACATATACCGCGCGTTCACCAGGGTCCACGGCAAGCATTCACCAACAATAATCACCCTATTCACAAATCCTCCAGGAAACAAATTAACGCTCCCTTTCGGCCAAACCGATAATGTCGAACACATCTCCAGTCTCTAAATGGCGAATCACAACCTTGTCATGATACACACCTAAGACCACGTACTCGTCATCATGCAAAGATAATAACGTACCCATAGTAGCTATTATCGAGGACCGATCAAGTATATTAATCAATTCAGCCTTACTTTCTGGATCCGCCGCGACTTTGCCCCTAATCAATTCAATTTCTGAACTTCCGCGCTTAACAAATAAACGCGGAGGGCCGCCGTCAGGTTCAGCGTTATAATGTTGCAATACAACGCCTTCCAGCTCTTCTCCCATTGATAAGAAATGGGTAAATCCATCTGCAGGTGAGTTTAACTGAAAGACTGTACTGCCGTCGGAAAGCCTGGTTACGCCCTGAAAGACCAAAGGAAAAGGAACCTCCTGCCTTTTGACAAATCTTAATTTTGTAGCATATGGGGGGTGCATAGTCGGGTTCTGCGGATCAGAACCTGCATTAAATTCTTCCACATTGGAGAATCCGTCGTCATCAAGATCCGTCATAGCATCTGCG
>JAZGFK010000147.1:0-6987 GCA_036479375.1 Pontiella sp.
CATGGCGGCGCCAAGATCAAGATTCCGGCAGGCACCGAAAGCGGTAAGATTTTCCGTTTGCGCGGACAGGGTGTGGTCGATACGGCCCACGGCCACGGCAAAGGCGATCAGAATGTAATGGTTAAAATCGAAGTGCCTGCCCGCCTTTCCGGTAAGGAAAAGAAGGCGATGCAGGAGCTGTGCGACAAACTGCACGACAACCATTTCGAGGAAACGGCTAAGCTGAATAAAATGGCGGAAAAGTTCTACGAGCGTAAACGCAAGCTCGAGTCGGAATAGGTCGTAACCACAAAATACGCAGAGGGCACAAAATAGTAGAACCTGCATTTGCTGTTTTTTGCGTATCTTGTGGTTAACTCTTCTCTATGAGAATTAATTCACTAATTGTGGCGGCTGAGCTGGAAAAGGACGTTGCTGTTCTTTCTCCCGAGGAGTCGCATCATCTGGCGAGAGTGCTACGAGTTCAGGTCGGGCAGGAGATTACGTTGTTCGATGGGCAGGGCGGTGTTGCCGAGGGCGTAATCGAAACCGCGTCCAAAGCAACAGTCGAAGTGCGCATTTCAAAACACTGGAACATTCCAAGGCCCAAAATTGAAATCGACCTGATTCAAGCTGTTCCGAAACCCGAACGCTGGGAACTGGTGCTTCAAAAGGCGGTCGAACTGGGTGCAACCACGATTCGGCCGGTCATTACACAGCATACAGAGTTTAAGCCGAACCCGAAGAAGCAGGAGCGGTGGGGTAAAATTGTCCAGAATGCCGCCCAGCAGTGTGAAGTCCGCTGGCTTCCAACGCTCCGCCCTTTGGCAAAGTTCGATGCCGTGCTACAAACCCTTGGAAACTATGATCTCGTTCTAATCGGCTCTTTATATGAGGGAACGCGGCCATTTCGCGACATTCCGATGACGGGAAAATCCAGAGTGGCCCTGCTGATTGGTCCCGAAGGCGATTTTTCGAAACAGGAGGTGAATGTCGCTATCGAGGCGAGTGCAATTCCCGTTTCCTTTGGCGATCGTATCCTTCGAACCGAAACCGCCGCAATTTATGGTTTAAGCGTTCTGGCCTATGAGCTACTTTAGCCCGTTCCGATTTTAGAATTTTGAGTGCCGATTTTCGGGTCTGCGACGCTTACACTCTGTGTTCATTCGTATTGATCCGTGGCTAAGGAAGAGTATTGATTATGAAAACTACCGTTGTTGCATTGGCAAACCAGAAGGGCGGGGTCGGCAAAACCACCACCGCAATCAATTTTTCAGCCTGCCTGGCGGAGAAGCGCAAGAAAGTGCTGCTGGTCGACCTTGACCCGCAGGCGAATGCGACCAGTGGTATTGGTTTGGAAAAGGGTTTTGGTGCCAGTATTTTCCCGGCTTTGCTCGGCGAGGTGGAAGGCGCGAGCCTGATTAAGGAAACGGGCATCAAGAATCTCGACATCATTCCGTCGGAGCTGGACCTGGCCGGTGCCGAAATCGCCATTGCCCGGCGCGACGACTATCTCCATCGCCTCAAAGAAGCGATGGATCCGATTATCGAAAGCAATGTCTATGACTATATTATTATGGACTGCCCGCCATCGCTCGGCATTCTGTTCATGAACGCACTCAATATTGCGCATGAGGTGATTATTCCGCTCCAGTGCGAATATCTGGCTCTCGAAGGGTTGAGCGTGATGGTCGATATCGTCAACCAGATTAGCGAAGCCGGAAATCCTAACCTGCACATCAGTGGAATCCTGATGACGATGTATAACGTCAGCACCAATCTGTCGCAGCAGGTCGTTCAGGAAGTGGTTAAGCATTTTGGCGATCGCGTTTTCGAAACGCTCATTCCACGTAATGTCCGTTTGAGCGAAGCCCCCAGCTACGGCAAGACGATCATCGACTACGATGCGCATTGCGTAGGTTCAGTCGCCTATCGCAATTTGGCGAAGGAATTCATTAAGCGTCAGAAAGAGGACGCGGCATCCGAAGCCGAAACGCTACCCACACTTTCCAGTGTGCTAGCTGGAAATCAACCGGCTGAGCCAATTGAACCGGTTCAGGCAACAGAGTCTGCACCCGCGATTGAGCCTGCTCCTGAGCCGTCTGTATAGGTATAGGTTCGGAACTGTATTTCTGGAACGCCTGCGAATAAGGCATAAAAAAGGCGACTCAAATGAACCGTCTTAAGAGTGGCGAGAGCCGTCTGCATCAAACGTCCGCATCCAGGCCAGCGCCATACCGGGCGTAATCTGAGACATGGCTCAATTTTTGAGTGATTATCGGTGATGAAGGTTCGGAAGGCTTTTAATGAACCACGCTGTGTGCGGGGCCATTTCTCGGAGCGCGGCTTTTTACAGGGCAGCTCAT
Organism: Pontiella sp.; assembly: GCA_036479375.1. Taxonomy (GTDB): domain Bacteria; phylum Verrucomicrobiota; class Kiritimatiellia; order Kiritimatiellales; family Pontiellaceae; genus Pontiella. Next base: position 2,346 of record JAZGFK010000147.1, read on the forward strand.
CCCCGATTTTTTCCAGTTCACTCAGCGATCGATCTTTCTTGCATGTAATTTACAGCCCCATTTGCTTTCTCCGCCTTGCATTACGATATGCACCGCCCTCATACAAAGAGGGCGTATCAAATGGCCAAACCCGAAGTTACCCCCGAAGTCCGGCGTGCAAGGCGGAAAAACAAAAAGGGCCTGCGTTAAGCAGACCCTTGAAAAAATTGTGCCAAATAAATGGCGAGAGTGACGAGACTCGAACTCGCAACCTCCAGCGTGACAGGCTGGCGCTCTAACCAATTGAGCTACACCCCCGTAAAAGGAAGCGACATAGTAGTCATTTGGGCGTTTCGAGCAAGTGGAAATTTTCACTTTTTTTCAGCGTTGTCTCCTGCGTTCTTTTTTCTTGTTTCCTAGCAATGCTTTGCGAACTTTTGTGACGGCGGATTCTGGCGCTGTATCTAGTCGATTAATCAGGAGTGAACGTCCTGATTGGCGACTAAGAATAAGCATGTAAAGGGGATTCCAATTTGTGAAAAGCCGTGCGACTGTTCCCGTCGTATTTGATTGCTTATGAAGAAGGCTTGGAATCTCTGACTCAATCTTGTAGGCATTTCTGTGTTTTAGGTCGATGGGGCCAGCAAAGAATAATCAGGTTTTTTAGCATGGAATTTTTAGTGAAGTATGTCGTTGTCTTTTTGATCAGTCTGGTGGCCTCGTGGTTACTGGTGCCGGTTGTGAAGAAACTTGCTCCAGCTTTGGGTATGGTGGATGAGCCGGACGAAAGGCGGATCCACAAAACACCGATTCCTCGTTGCGGGGGGCTCGCAGTTTTCGTTGCAACCCATCTTGCATTACTCGCGGTATTTTTTGGACCGTGGCAGAATCTATCGGGATCAACGCAATATCTTGACTGGCTCTTTCTCCTGGCGGGTTCCTCGGTTCTTCTTCTGGTCGGGATCTTCGATGACCGGTTTGATATGCGGGCCTGGTTTAAGCTGTTCGGCCAATTGGCGGTTGCTCTTCTGATGTTTTTCGGGGGGTTCACCTTTGAAGCGTTCCTGCACATACAACTGCCGTTTTTAGTTAATCTCAGCGCCACGCTGTTCTGGTTTGTTCTGCTGATCAACGCGTTTAACCTGATTGACGGAATGGATGGTGCCTGTGCCGGTCTCGGAACCATTGCGAGTGCTGGACTGGCCGGTATGCTGCTGTCGCTTCATCAACCGTCCGATGCCCTGGTTCTGGTTGCACTGGCCGGCGCCTGCCTTGGATTCTTGCGCTATAACTTTAACCCGGCGTCCATTTTTCTAGGGGACTGCGGCAGCATGTTCATTGGTTTTATGCTGGCGGCAATTTCACTAAAGGCCAATGTTAAGCAATCCATGCTTGTGGCCTTGCTGGTACCTTTGCTCGCGGTCGGCGTCCCGGTTTTCGATGTCATGATGGCGGTATGGCGTAGAATGGGGCGTAAGCTGATTTCAATGATTAAGAATGATGGCATTGCAACCAAAGTTTTCGGCCCGGATCTCGATCATATTCACCATAAACTGCTTCGCAACGGAATGACGCAGCGCAAAGCGGCAATTGCACTCTACGCCATCGCAATTTTTATCTGTGTTGTGGCCCTTGCAGCAACAGCAATGACCTCTAATAGGACGGCCGTACTGATGATCGGGATGATTGTTGTCCTGCATGTTGTTGTACGCCAGATTGCGCAGATCGAATTATGGACGACCACTCAGGTGGTACTGCAGGGTGTTCACCGCCCGCGGAACTTGGTTGGCTTGCTGGTCGCCATGGGCTGGGATATTTTCTCCCTTCTTTTGGCAACCTATATGGTGTTTGGCCTTATTCTAGGAAAATCATTTTCCATGCTTCATTTAGCCGTTTGTGTCCTGATTCCTTTTGCCACGATCTATTTCTACAACATCTACAAAACCGTATGGACCCGGTCTCGTATATCCCAGTTGCTGGTTCTTTTGCTTCAGCTGATTGCCGGGGAAGCATTAGCCTATGTAGCGCTGTTGTGGGCATCGGATCTGACCAGTATCGAATTGGGTATTGCGCTCGTTCTTCATACCGTTGCGGCCGGTATAGGAATTGTCGGTGCACGAGCCGCTTTGCGGATCGCGCGCGATCTCAGTGCCTGGCTTCGGTGTTCCATCGGATCGGATCGTGATCTGAAATGCCTGATTCTCGGCGCGGGCGAAAATGCAATTTTATATCTCAGGCAGGCCTCATTCGAAGATCAACAGAAGGCGCCCCGGAAAATTATTGGATTGATCGATGACAATCTGGCACTGCGTCACAAAGTGGTCTATGGATACAAGGTCCTTGGAAATTTTAGCGAAATTGAGCACATCATTGAGTCGAATGGCATCAATGAGCTTATTTTCACTCATCAATACAGCGATGAGCTGAGGGTAGGCATACTTGCGCTGCAGTCAAAATATAACCTGCTGATTCGCGATTTCGTATTTAATTTGCGGGATCTCAACGAGCAAGGCTTCTGTCGGGGGATTGTGAAACCTTACTCCGTAAGCGAGCTGGATTACCGAGGTCTTTGCATTCGCCATGAAGACGCCTGTTCGCTGGACCTAAAAAAAGAGGCCGATACGAATCAGCCTCCGGTTGCACAGGAATAATGGCAGAACCGCTAAACGCGGATTTGCCCCATGCCTTCGATTTTGTACTTATAGGTCGTCAGCTCTTCCAGTCCCATGGGGCCGCGGGCGTGTAATTTATCGGTGCTAACGCCGATTTCCGCACCCATTCCAAACTCCGCCCCATCGGTGAACCGGGTAGACGCATTCACATAAACCGCAGCGGAGTCCACTTCGTTCAGGAAGGTGATCGCCGCCGCTTCGTCCTGCGAGATAATGGCATCGGAATGACCTGATCCATAGGAATTGATGTGATCAATCGCGGAATTCACATCATCTACGACCCGGATCGAAATAATCAGATCGATATATTCCGTGGTCCAGTCTTCGTCTCTGGCCGGTTTGGCTGTTCCGATAAATTTACAGGTTTGGGGATCGCCGCGCATTTCAACACCGCGTTTATCAAACACCTCACCCATTTTAGGTAGAAACTCGGCCGCGACATCTTTATGAACCAGCAGCGTTTCCATCGCGTTGCATACGCCGGGGCGCTGGCATTTTGCGTTTTCTGAAATCCGCAGTGCCATTGCTTGGTCTGCAGCGGTATCCACATAGGTATGGCAAACTCCGGTATAGTGCTTGATAACGGGCACATGTGACATTTCCATGACCGCGCGGATCAGGCTTTCGCCACCCCGAGGAATGATTAGATCCAAATAATCCGTCATTTGACACATCACCTTTACCGCCTCGCGATCCGTGGTGGGAATCAGCTGGATGCAATGATCTGGCATGCCCTTGGTTCCGCCGCCTTGTTGCATGGCGCTGGCAATGGCCAGATTGGTGTGGATCGCTTCTTTGCCGCCACGGAGGATGACTGCGTTGGATGTTTTAAAACAAAGCGCAGCGGCATCGCACGTCACATTGGGGCGCGACTCAAAAATAATACCGATCACACCGATTGGAACACGTACCTTCCGAATCTCCAATCCGTTGGGGCGGTTCCACGTGCTGATCTCTTCGCCTACCGGATCATTCAGGACAGCAACATCGCGAAGTCCTTTAATCATGGAATCGATGCGGTCGTCGGTTAGTGCAAGCCGATCGAGCATGGCAGCCGTCAGGCCAGCCTCTTCGCCTGCTTTCAGATCTTTATCATTTTCAGCCTGAATAAAGACTCGCTGCGCATCCAGCTCTGCGGCCATGGCCTCGAGAATCGCATTTTTCTTTCGCGATGAAAGCTTCGCCAGTTCGCGGCTCGCAGCCAGTGCGTCCGCTCCAATTTTTAAAACTTGTTCTTTAACATCCATTGTAGTTTCCCCCTAAAGCATAACCATGTTGTCGCGGTGAATCACCTCGCCGGACTTCCCGGCTGTTTTCTGTCCTTTGCCAGCATCGATTTCAACGCTGGAAAGCTCGACCAGGCCTCGGGCAACCTGCTTTCCACCCGAAGATTGGATATTCACCATGGCACCGATTTTAAATGATCCGCTGACCGATTTGATACCGACGGGCAATAGGCTATTCCCTGATTTAATGGCCGCAACAGCTCCGTCATCAACGACCAGATGGCCTTCAGCCCGGTTGAAAAATGCAATCCAGCCTTTCCGTTTTGAAATAGTACCTTCCTTGGGAAACAGCAGGGTGCCTTCATCTTCGCCCTGAAAGATTCGAGTCAGTGCGCCGGTTTTACGGCCATCGGCAATGACGACAGGAATTCCATTATGTGCAGCAATTTGTGCCGATTCCAGTTTGGAAGCCATTCCGCCGGTCGAAAGTTTGTCTTCTTTATCGGAAACCAGTCCGAGAACGTTGTCGTCCACTTCTTCGATATACGAAACCCGCGTTTCGCCATCGCGAAGGCCGTCCGTTGTGCTGAGTAGAATCAGCGCATCGGCATCGACAAGAATAGCAACCAGTGCGGCCAGGACATCGTTGTCGCCAAACTTAATCTCTTCCGTCGAAACAGCATCGTTTTCATTAATAATCGGTACAATGCGGTGGGCGATCAGGTTCAGCAGGGTGTTCCGCGCATTCAAATGGCGATCCCGATG
>JAZGFK010000148.1:0-45155 GCA_036479375.1 Pontiella sp.
GGCACATGGCATGATACACCGCCCCGCATATTCTTGTCTTATTGATCGGGGCATGCACAAAAGTTAAACGACTGAGCTCCAATCACCAAACAGAAAATGCTACAATGCACGGGCTGACCCCTCTCCCATTTTAGTTCCTTTTCGAGTGTCCGTCAAACTGGGTTACTTCATAGTCAGGAGTAGACAAGGAAAGGTGCAGACAAAACAAAACCCCGCTATTAGTCAATAATAGCAGGGTTTTAAAATGGTGGGCTCAGAGGGACTTGAACCCCCGACCAAGAGATTATGAGTCTCCTGCTCTGACCGACTGAGCTATGAGCCCGTTTTTTAAATGCGGACGGTAGAAATACAGGAATCGAGTAAAGCATGGCAAGGTGTGTTTCTGATTTTTGTGCATTGAGATTTTCTGACAATAAAAAAAAACGGCCCGCAAGAGCCGCTTGTTCCGATCGTAGTATTCGACGTTTTAGTAATCGTCGCCCGGATTTGTGGCTGATGGGATGGCTTTTTTGAAGGCGTCCTGGCTGCCATCGCCTTTACCCAATACATTGCCATCTTTGTCGAACTTCGTTAGCGGTCCCAGTTCACGGATGAAGGCTATGCCTTTTTCCTTGATAGAACGCCCACTGCGGGTTTCCACGATTTTTCCTTCATGGTCGGTAACCACGACCAGATAGGTTTCATAGACTCCGCCCACGTTAATATTACCGCTCGTTTTGCCAATCGGATACGTTGGGCTTTCATATTTAAAGGAATTATCATTTTCCTTATCGAAGGTGCCCGAGCCTTTTTTAACATCGATGATGACATAATTTCCGGTGTGAATTTCTTTTCCGATCACATAGAGCTCGGCAGTAATAGGATCCGTCCATGGCTGACCGCTGGACTTACGGATTTTCACGATCACCTGAACACTTTCAACCTTGGCTTCGCCATCGCGGCCAGCACCGATGGTTCTTCTGCTACGCTTAGTGGAGACATCCACATCTACACGAAGCGGGAATTTAGTCTGGGCGCTAGCCATAAAGGTTGAGCCAACGATTGCGGCTACTAAAACACGTGTCATTAAACTTTTCATTTGATGCCTCCATTGAAGTTGTAAATACATATAAAACATTAGTTATTGTTAAGCAATAGTATTTCCGGATCAGGTCCTGTTTCCAAGGGTAATTCTTTATTATCCGGCGGTAACCAGATTTTAACTTTACGCTTCTGAACGCCCCATGATCTTGAAAGCCAGTGGTTGGGACGGTAGAGGTCGATGTGCTGCCCTTTGATGGCTCCGCCGGTGTCTTCGACCCGTCCGTATCCATAACCGGGAATATGCATGATCGTTCCGTAAGGATAGATGGATGTATCTGCCGCGATGCTTCCCGGCCGGACTGTGGCACCGGATGAGGTTATACCTACGTGCTTGATCCTGTAGTTTAAAAATCCGGTCTTCTGGTAGGGAATAAACAGGAACCATTTGTAGCTGCAGCATTTGCGGCAATGACAATAGGATGTGGTTTTCAGCTCCACTGTAATTGGCGTCATGCCCTTTGGCGGGCGGATCCATTTAGGACCATAAAATCGCCCTTCAAAAACAACCCATCCCAAAAAAAGTATGAGTGCAATGGTCCTCCAAAATCTAAATCTGCTGCTATGCTGTTTTCGAATCATCGGTTTCCAGTATTGGGTCGCTTCTGTCCTGTTCCAATCTCTGGAACCCGCGTACCCTATCGGGCGTTAAGCTGTTTGCGGAGCGACTTCAGGTCGCGCTCGGCAAGCCGTACTTCAACTTTAGCATCTTCGATGGATGTGAGATCCGGATCGGATGCCATGAGTTTTTCATAGTACGGAGTCATCTCTTCTTTGCTCACGGTTTCTGCTGCAATGAGTGCGGAGAGCCAAACCGCGGCGTGTTTGTATTTAGGATTCGGATCGTTGGCCGTCTGAGCGGCATATTCTTTGGCCGTTGGGTAATCGCGGGAAACGAGCGCCATAAGCCCTTTGTAGTTGATTTCGCCATACTCGGTTGAGTTCGCGGTCCTTACCGGAACCATGCACAGCGCCCAATGTTGCCCCGGTCGCTCCACCTACAACGGCACCTTGCGCAGCACGCTCAATCGGGTTCCCGCTAAAGAGGCCCCAGAAAAATCCGGAAACCGCTCCCCCAAGTGCTCCGTAGGCCGCGCCTTTTTTCGCTTCTTCGCCGGCCGCGGACTTCGACTTACATCCCGAGAGAACCAATACCGACATCAATAACAGCGCTCCTGCACCTTGCACTATATTCCTGTTCATAAATCACCCTTTCGTTATAGGGAGTCAATCATAGGTTGACGGATTTGAAAGTAAAGGGCTTATGGCTGTTTCAAGTCTCTGGAAGTCCAACACATCTGCTTTGCAAAAATCGGGGTGAACCGCTTGATGGCGGTGAGCTGAATTGCTAGATTTTGTGGTTTCCAGGGAACAATTTTCCCATATCTTGTGGTTTTAGAGGGTTTTAGGCATATGGCCGCGAAAAAGAATAATGAATACACAGAAGACAAGATCAAGACGCTCTCGTCGCTGGAGCATATCCGCCTTCGTACAGGAATGTACATTGGCCGGACAGGCACCGGTGCACACTATGACGACGGCATCTATATCCTCGTTAAAGAGGTGATCGATAACGGCATCGACGAATTCATCATGGGTCACGGAAACCGGATCGATGTTTCCATCGAGGACGACCTGGTCACAATCCGCGACTTTGGCCGCGGGATCCCGCTGGGTAAAGTGGTCGACTGCGTATCGAAAATGAACACGGGTGCAAAATATAACGACGACGTGTTTCAGTTTTCGGTCGGCTTGAACGGCGTCGGCACCAAGGCGGTGAATGCCCTCTCCACCTACTTCCTTGTTCGCAGTCATCGCGATGGAGAATATGTCGAAGCCGAGTTCGAGCGCGGGACGCTGGTTCGCGAAGAAAAGGGAAAAACCAATGAAACGAACGGCACTTTTGTTGCCTTCTCTCCGGATCCAGATATTTTCAAGAAATTCAAATTTAACCCTGATCACCTAGCGCGGCGTCTGCGATTTTATGCCTACCTGAATGCCCGTTTGAAGATCTGGTTCAACGGAGAGCTCTTTCACAGCAAGGGCGGATTGCTCGATCTGATTCGCGACGAAAGCCTCTACGAAAAAATTTACACCCCGCTTCACTATGCCGACAAAATGCTGGAGATTGCCCTCACCCACACCAACCGGTTTTCCGAGGAATACTACTCGTTTGTGAACGGGCAGTACACCTCCGACGGTGGCACACACCTTTCCGCATTCCGCGAAGGTCTGTTGCGCGGAATCAACGATTACGCCAATAAAAAATATTCCGGCGACGATGTCCGCGAAGGCGTGCTCGGCGCGGTGGCCATTCGCCTGAAGGAACCGATCTTCGAGAGCCAGACCAAAAACAAGCTGGGCAATTCCGAACTCCGCTCCGATCTCGTGGCGAAGGTTTCGCAGATCATTGCCGATCTGTTGCATCGCGATCCGGTCGAAGCCAAAAAACTGATCACGAAAATCGAGGAAACCCAAAAACTTCGGAAAGAACTCAACTCCGTCAAAAAGCTGGCGCGTGAACGTTCCAAGTCGGTCTCTATCCGCATTCCGCAGTTGAAAGACTGCAAAAACCACTTTAACCGCGAAAAGCAAAAGCATCTCGAAACGCAAATCTTCATTACAGAAGGTCAGTCCGCCGCCGGCTCGATCGTCAGTTGCCGCGATGCCAACAATCAGGCGATTTATACCCTCAAGGGCAAGCCGCTGAATGTCTGCGACCTCAAGCGCGATACGCTCTACAAAAACGTTGAAATCTATAATCTGATGCGCGGCCTTAACATTGAGGAAAACATCGATAACCTGCGCTATAACAACGTTATTCTTGCAACGGACGCCGATGTCGACGGATTGCATATTCGCAACCTGATGATTACCTTCTTCCTACGATTCTTCGAGTCGCTGGTTCGCGAAGGTCATTTGAAGATTCTCGAAACGCCGCTGTTCCGCGTACGCAACAAGAAGAAAACGATTTACTGCTACACCGATGCCGAACGCGAAAAGGCGCTCAATAAACTCGGTCGCAGCGCAGAGATTACCCGATTCAAAGGACTCGGGGAAATCTCTCCGAACGAGTTCAAGGCTTTTATCAGCGACAAAGGCATGCGGCTTTCGCAAGTCGATGTGAATGGGGATCATTCCATTTCGGAAATCCTCTCCTTCTACATGGGGAAAAACACCCCGGACCGCCGCGACTTTATTATGGATAATTTAGTCGTCGAAGCAGAGATGCTTTAACCAATTTTCAACCGCTAATGGACGCGATTTAACGCGAATACGATGGCTAATAAGAAACAAGATATAGAACCCGAACTGTTTGAAGACGGTGCGGTTGCCGAAGAAGAAGCGGAACGGGATGAAACCACCCTGCCTCCGATCGAAGAAGGTCCCCAAAAATTTGACCCGCTGCATTCCGAGCATGGGCCACTGAATAAGATGATCCGCTCCAACTTTCTGGAGTATGCCACGTATGTAATCTGCGACCGCGCCATCCCCGCCCTCGAAGACGGGCTCAAGCCGGTGCAACGCCGTATCATGCATGCGCTGAAGGAAAAAGACGACGGACGCTTCATCAAGGTCGCAAATATTGTCGGCCACACGATGCAGTACCACCCTCACGGCGACGCATCGATTGCTGACGCCTTAGTTACGTTGACGAACAAGCGCTACCTCATCGAAGGTCAGGGTAACTACGGTAATATTTTTACCGGCGACCGCGCGGCCGCTTCCCGTTATATCGAATGTCGACTGACGGAACTGGCGCGTAAAGAGCTTTTCAATAAGGAGCTGACGGAATGGATCGCCAGCTACGACGGCCGCAACAAAGAACCGGTCAGCCTCCCCTGCAAACTGCCCCTCATGCTGATGCTGGGCGCCGACGGCATTGCGGTTGGTCTTTCCACCTGCATTCTGCCGCATAACTTTATCGAGTTGCTCAACGCTCAGATTGAAATCCTGCGCGAAAAGAAACGTACCCCCGTTGAACTCAATCTGCTTCCAGATTTCCAGACCGGCGGATTAATGGATGTTTCCGACTACAACAAGGGCAACGGCAAAGTTAAGTTGCGCGCGAAAATCGAGATACGCCAAAATAACCGGCTGGTCATTACCGAAGTTCCCCACGGAACCAATACCGAATCGCTAACAGCATCCATTGAAGATGCGGTGAAGAAGAAAAAAGTGGCGGTTCGGGCCATAGACGACTTTACGGCCGAGAAGGTGGAAATCGAACTTACACTTTCCCCCGGAGCTTCGCAGGAAAAAGTGATCCAGGCCTTATATGCCTTCACCAAATGCGAATCCGCCGTTACCAGCCGCCTGATCTGCTTGCGCGAAAACCGTCCGGTCGAAATGACCGTCGACGAAGTATTACGCGAAAACACCAAACAGTTGCTCGTCATTCTTGAAGCTGAGCTTGATCTGCGCAAGGCAAAGCTGCTCGACGATTTCCACAACAAAACCTTGGTTCAAATCTTTGTCGAAAACCGGATCTATAAACTAATCGAAGAGTGCAAAACCTACGAAGCCGTTGTTGCGGCGATTTACAAAGGGCTGGATCCGTTCAAAAAGAAACTGCGCCGCCCGATTGTCGACGAAGATATTGAAATGCTGCTCGGCGTTCGTATCAAACGCATCTCGCTGTTCGACATCAGCAAGAACCGACAGGACATCGAAGATATTCTCTCCGAACTGGCGGAAGTGGAAAAGAATCTCGCTGCGTTAAACGGCTATGCCATCCGCTATATCAAACGCCTGATCAAAGATTACAAGGATCAGTATCCCCGTTGCACCGAAAATGCCAGCTTCAAGGAAGTGGCAGTCCGTGAACTAACGGCCACTGAACTGCAGATTAAACGCGATGAAAACGGCTACATCGGCACAAACGTCAAAGGCGAGATCCTCCTTGAATGCTCCTCACTGGATAAGTTGCTCGTGATCTGGACGGACGGCAAATACAAAGTCATGCCGCCGCCGGACAAGCTGTTTGTGGATGACAGCCTGGAGCGCTGCGAAGTCTTCGCTCGAGATAAAGAATTTACCGCCGTCTATACCGATGCGCGAATTACCTACATGAAACGCTTCAAGTTTGGCGGAGCGATCATGAACCGTGAATATTTCCTTACGCTGGGTGAAAAATCGAAACTGCAATTGCTTATTGACGGAACTCCGGAAGGCATCTATTTGAAATACCGTCCTGCCAAGGGACAGCGCATTCACCAACAACGCTTCAACCCGAACGATATCGCCGTCAAAGGTGTGAAATCACGCGGCAACCGGATGACGACCAAGAGCATTAAATATATTGATGCCGAACCCGGCCGATGGTGGGATCATAATGATGAAGGTGCCATGCCTGAAGGTGTGATGCTATAGCCCTTTCCGACGAGTTATTCCTCGCAGAGGCGTGGAGGGTTCTAGAATTCAGAATTGGAGGGACGACCTCCAGATTAAAAATTCAATCCCCACCGAATCATAAATTCCTCTGAGATATAAAGTTCGTAGTTCCGTCTTTAGACGGCCTGGCGAGCAGAACTGTTCATGGATGCCGCCTTGTTTGAGACTTCATTGCGGGTGAGATTTTTTTGGCAACGAATGAATGGAAAGCGCCGAATCCACGCCACCGAACCATTCGTTGCCAAAGTCTGATGCATGAAAAATCCAACGCAGCTGGTGGGGGGAACGAAAGGCGGAACTACGAACCCATCCATACAGCGTAGAGCAGGAAGATGGCACTTAGGACGGAAACGGCACAGGCCAGTGCAATGGCGATTTGCTCAGCCATGTCATAATCCTTCAGCTCTTGTTCCAGTGTTTTCACAGGAAGTTTAGAGCAATTCCTGCGCCATTAAACGGTAAATGGGTTTAATGGCCGCGAAAGCCAACGGGAAAATATCTTTGTGTACCCTGCGATCTCTTGCGGCTAAATCCCAATCCTATGCCGTAGCAATCGGAATTGTGTCGTTCTGAAGAACGACACCCCCGGGGTGCCGGGCTATTGGAGCTTAACCTTAACCTTGTAGAAGCCTTCGGTCTCGGTGGTGTGCACCGTATCGGTATAGCTACTTTGCGGATGTTCAATTCCGCTTTCCAAGGATTGGAAACTGTTCGTTAGATGCTCCACCCAGATGACTTCGTATTCTCGACCTGCAACAGAAGACCATTCAACGATAAAGTTTCCGGCCACAGTGCTGTTGACGCTGAAATAGGAAGCAGAATTGGTCGGATCGGTTCCTGCAATAAATTCATCCATGTTGCTGAACAGGTCAGCATCTCCATGAGCTTCAGGTAACGCATTCGTACTTCCGAAATATTCAATCTCCCACGTATCCGGCATTCCATCATTATCTAAATCGCCCTCAATTTTACTGTATTGCAGATTATAAATAGAATCGTTTCCAATAAAAAAACTACTCACGTTTAAATAATAATTCGCGGTTGTTGTTGCGGTAAAAATAATCTCAAAGTTATTACCCTCTACGCCAAAATTTGTAGTTATTCCCATTGTGCCGGCGGCATCACTAAATAAAATTGCTGCAGGATCTGACCCTCCCGACACCCCTCCAGTTGACTCAAATCGATACGTATTTCCTTCGACCAAAGGAAACTCAAACCAGTCATTTGTATCTGTACTGCTAAGCGCGTGGGGTCCATGAATCCGAACGGTATCGTCAATATCAGATAGTACAGTTCCCCCTGCCCCAAAATCATCTGCTGGGTCCCATTCATCCTCAATCAGCATATAGGCTAAATCATAATTTGCGTATTGCAGCGGGTTATTGGTTTGAACTACTTTTAGGTAATAGTCACCCGACGACCCCGGTGTGAAATCTAGTTTGAAGTTATTGTTTTCCCCACTATTATCGTCCGAATCAACCAACGTGGTACCTGCAATATCCGAGTACATGAATGAAAATATGTTCCATTTTCCAACAGATTTAAGACGGTAAGTATTGCCCGCATTCAAACTGAATTTATACCAATCGTTGGCATCTGTTTCCACTAACGAATGAAGTCCTTCATTATGTACGAACTCGTCAAATGGCCGGAGTATCGCTCCTGCTCCGGTATCGTCAGCCGGATCCCATGCGTCGACAGGAATATTATACCGAAGAGTATATATCAGCCCATCATCAGCGAAAATTGACCGTGTTACCTTTAAATAATAATCACCGCTGGATACAGGGGTATAAACAATTAGAAAGTGGAAATTACCGACTTCATTATAATCATCATTTTCAGCGAGCGGAGACCCGAGCGGATCAGCGAATAATTCTGCGTATGTGTCATCACTACCTTCGCTGAATCCATCAAATAAGTAGGTCGTTCCCGCAGTCAGGCTGACTTTAAACCAATCCGCATCATCAACACCGTTAGTCAGAGAATGTATCCCGTTTGTTTGAAGGGTTGTGCTTGGTGCAGACAACACTGTTGCTCCGGCATAATCATCATCACCCGGATCCCATGCGTCGGCCAAACCTGATGTTATGCAACTGGTGAAAATTGCAAGTATGCCGATGGATATGCGTACGTATCTCTTGGTCATTATTAGTCCCCCCTGGAGAGTTTCAAGAAAAATGGACGCAACCCCTTTTGTCCATGTTGAGTAAATTAAGGAAACGGCAATTCCTGCCAGGAACTGGCAACCAGAATCACATCGCCCAATGATTTTGGAATAATAGGCGTTCCCTCAGTGAACACGGATTCATCATATGTGATCGTTATATTGGCGTTGGCATCAACGCCCACACCACCGATGATTGTACCCGCGATTTCACCATTAGAATTGAGCTCAACCTGACCGAGCTCAGCGATCATGATGCCTCTGAAGTCGAAGTTAGAATCCATGATAATATCGCCGGTTTTGGCCATAAGCAGAACAGACTCATCAGATGTCTCTAATCCACTGCCGGATTGAAAGTGTATAGTATCATAGGCATAGATTTCCGTTCCTGCTTCAATAGTTGCCTGTACTTTGAAGTCAATATCAGACCCAGTGACTATGGTCACATTTTCACCGACTTTTACCCCGCTCTTATTGAAAAGAACATCACCCTTTGCAACGATGGTTGTATTATCTGCAATTATAGTTTTTCCGTCAAAAAGCAGCGTATTGCTATTGTTGTAAAAATAGGTTCCTGACATCACCACATTGCCATAAGCAGGGTAATTTGAGGATGTTGCCGGCATGCTGGCATGGTTGAGTAGATCAGTATACTTGGAATCATCAATGTACGGTGCAGGCGGAGGCGGTAAATTGGCAACTGTGGCCTCCCCTCTTCTGTCGTTCAATGCAGATTCTCCGTCACCCATTATTAGATAGTCATCCAGTAAACGGCTGTCATGAACATTTACGTCGCCGGTTATCTGGGCGATCGGCCCATCCACCGTAACATTGGCGGCCAGATCGGTTGTTCCACTGATGCCAATGATTGCATATTTCCCGCCGGGATAGGATTTCAATATTTTTTGCAACTTTCGCGTCATCCCATTTACGGTTCCTAAAGATGTAATTTGATATTCATAGGTATCGAGGGTTACATCCAAGAGCGTTTTGGTGACGGTAATATTGTATTTCCCATCGACCTCACCCACATCAATCTGTGGTATAGCGCTGGGTGAGTCACGAAATGATTTATCGTATTGAATCAATAATTCACCGTCGATCAGACCGGATTCCGCCATCCAAAAGGCCTGTTTGTGATCTTCCACATAAACGCTTTCTACAGCCGTGGTTTCCTGGAGTCTAAGCAAGCCTATTTGTAAAACACTCACAAACAGGAGAGTTAGCAGCACCATAAGCAACGCGCCGCCTTCTTTGGAATTATACTTTTCAGTGGTATGTATTTTCATGACTAGTTCCTTGTTTTAACTGTCATTTCATACTTGTTCTGGTCGGTGTTTCCATCGGTGAACAAGGTAAAGGAGACCTCTACGGCATCTCCGATTGATTGCGCAGTGAATCCCGATATATTCACATTGGGAAACACTGCGATATCAGCAGCCAGAATATTTATTGCATAGGTTCTAGCCGGTGATACCTGAGAAAAATAGATGCCTGAGGAGTCGTGCGTTATATCTGTTATATCGGAGTTCCTGATTTCGCGGGCAATCTGTTCCATAGCAATATAGGCATCGCGCTTCATGTTTACGGATCGGGTGTTATTGAGCCAGCCCAGATAGGAATAATACATCACGCTACCTATCGCGGTGACCAGAACCGCCATGACCACTGCCGCCATAAGCAACTCAACCAGAGTGAACCCCTGCTTCTTTATGTCCATTCTTTTCACAGTGATCCCTTATTTATGGCTCAATCGTTTTAATGGCATGCAACAGAACCGCTTCAGCCGCATTTCTATAGGTTGCCCGAGCACTCAACTCAATATATTCGTTGTCTGACGTCCCTCCGCTAAACACGTCGAGAATCCCGCCTGTTGATACCAGACGGTTGGTCGTGATTATTGTAAATGTAACGCCGTTATGGGTTTCATTTGTAGAGACAACAGATGGAGCCCCTGCCACCGCTGTAGCCCGTAATACCTGATAATCAAAATTGTGCAACCATTCGAGTTTGGTGCGGGCACGTTCAAGAGCGATCTGCTTATTTCCAATTACCTGAATGTTGCTACCCGCATGTGATAAGACTGCAGCACCTCCAATTGCCAATACGGCTAAAAGCAGTGCAGCAACCATTACCTCGATGAGGGAAAAACCGCTTTTGTTTTTGCTGTGTTTCTTTTTCATATGCATCCAACTCAAATTAACTGTATGCCTGTGGCAAATTAGATTTTTACGAGCTAAATGTCAATCTAACAACCTTCAGTCCACGATTTATAAACACCTGCTTTACAACCTTTAACACGCATCTCTCATGCCACAACACGAACTATTTAGTCCCTTCTGAAAAGGTCCAGCTTTTGGACACCATTCAATGTCGGTTGTCCCGATCCGGTTGTTTTGAATCCTGATATATATAGCTAAGGCTACATTGCCAGCATTCTGTCTATTTTTTCTGACCCTATCCTGTTATTTGCGTTTTGGTGTATCTAGATAATCATAAAAATATTTTACTACGGTATCGCCCAGCGGACTCTTGAAGACCACCTCGGTCTTGCGGATTTCCGCGATGGTGAATCCTTGAATTTTTTCGCCTACGCGATAGTTCTCATCTCCGAGGGTTACGAGCGGATCGCGCGGGCTCCAATAAATTGCTTTCAGTTCGACATCGAGGTTCTTAGTATTGCTATGCGCTGCTTCATCGCGGTTGGTCGGGCTGATATTTGGCGTAATCAACGTAACCAAGGGAGCGGCTGCGACGCCCGACAGCACCCGGTCGTCGACGACATCATTAGCCAGAATTTTCCGGATCGTTGAAACATTGCTGTCCACCAGCAATGCCAGATTCTGATATCGGGAGACATCGGCGATACGGACTCCCTGATCCGAAATTTTATGAATCATCCACCCGAGCGGAAGAGAAACGATCACTACGGCCACCAGCATTACGATAATGGCCGGCTTTATGGACTCTTCCTGGTATTCAATACTTAAATGCTCCATTGTGTTAGCCTGATTTCTCATATCGTTCCTCCAGCCGTTTTCAACACTTCCTCAAGAAGCAACAGGTCGAAGACAACCTTCGCGTCGAAGGTTTTATTCTCTACGTTCATTTTCTTGGGCTGTGTGAGTTGTATTGAACTCACCGATAGCAGTTGCTGAGCCGATTTAATTTCGTTGATATAAAGCTGAATCGCCGCGAGCTCTCCCGAACCGTCCACCGATGCACTCAATACCGGAACATTCTTACCCCGAACTTTTTCATGACGAACCACTTGAATGGCATCCACTGTAAATCCGCGCCGAAGGGCAGCCTCCTGCAAAAATGAGATCAGCTGGTCTTCAGAACCAATTTTGTCCTCTTCGTTAATTCCCAAATCCGCGATCAGTTCAGCGGCATCTTTTTGAGCTTTGATAAAAACGGGAAGCACATCTGACAATGCCTGATTTTGAATCAACCGCGTATCCGCCTTTTGCGCCCAAGCATAGGCACTTAACCCCACGCTCACAATCAGGAGCGGCGGAATTCCAATCCATGCCATCAACCGGCCACGACTCGCCTTAAATTTTCCAACATCCATACTTACCCCTGCTATTTTAAAGTACACTCGAATTGAACGAAAAACGCTGGCTGATCGCCGACCATGCGGCGTTCACCCGTAATCGGCCGAATGCTAAGCACCCGCTCCATCAGCTCTTCGTTACCATTCCATACCGTTTGAAGTTTTCTCACGGGATCGCCCTTATCTTTATCGGAAAGGGGCATGACCAGCCCAAATGAAATTTTCTTCGTACTGGCCGATGCCGTCAGTCCCTGCAGTGCAACGTTGTCTGGAAAATCAGAAAACAGCTGGCTCATTACAGGTAAAAAGTGGCTGCGCTCGCTTAATGCCGTACGAAGGACCTCGATATCGGCGGCATATACATCCAGCTGTTCGTAGGCCTTCCCCGGATTCTTGTAAAAGGTTTTGCTGAAGTCCGATGCCGATGAAACTGTTTTGATCAACTGACTGCTCTTCTTATTGTCGCGATGGGCAGAAATGATGTGAGACGAGGATAAGTAGGCCACATAAACCATCGCACCCGCACACAGCACGAGATAGATCAGCATACCGTTATAAAACTTCCGCCGTTCCTCTTCGGAACTGACCATCGTTTTGGCCAGATTAATTCTAAAATCGGTCATTATATATTCCTCAATCCAAGACCTAGACTGGTCGTCATTAACGGAGTAACCACATCATACTCTTTTGAACTTTTGACACTGCTTGCAATCAAAAAGTTTTCATCCTTGAGCGGGCTCCATACGTCGGTCGGCAGGCCAATGGTATCGTGAATCTGTGCCATGAATTCCGGATCCTGCGGAACAAAACCGGTCAGTACCAGCTGGGTAACGGGCGTTTTGTCCACTTTAACGTGATAGTAAAGCAAGGCATCAGAAATATTTTCAATCAGGTACTGGATTTTGGTCGCCCATTCGGAAGAACGCGAAATGATCGTTCTCGGATAGATAAAGTGTTCATTGTACAAAATTGAAATATCTGCATTGAAGCGCGACAGGTTTACGACACAGACCGCATTGTCAGCGTTGACCCTGTCGCCTCGTAGCGCGAGGAATAAATTACAGAGTGATGTGCAGCCAACATCCATAACAACGGGATAAAGGCCTGCCTTTTTCAGCAACTGCATCTGTCGATTAACCTGGTCCTTTGCAACCGCAACCAGAACACCCTGCAACTGATCTCCCAGCTGGGTATACGGATCGTTTTTGGGGCGATTCAAGTGCCAATCGAGCATGATTTTCTCGGGGGGTAACTGCAATGATTCTTCGGCCTCCAATTTGAGGGCGGATGTCAGTTCCATCGGGGAAAGATCGGGATATTTAAAATATTTCAGGCAGAGCGAACGGGAGTGCAGACCTGCACATACCGTTTTGGTTGGCATTTTACATTTTTTCCACAGCTTGCGGATGACTTGAGCAATTTCTTCGTCAGAAGCATCCGGTGCATATTCCATCCAACCGGCGTGAGTCAAAACGATCTTGCGGCGGCCTCTACGGACGATCCGCGAAACACTCACAAATCCATCGCCTATATTGATCCCTGCAATGCTCTCTTGTATCTGTTTTGACATTGTTAACCTCTTATTCGAAGTTCGTGTTTTAAAAAGGGGCTGCCAGGTAGCTATTTGCATGAACACGAATAACTACCTGCCAGAATATTCATTAATGTTATGGTGCTACCAGTAACGTTCCCGCCCATTTAGCCTTACCACCAGCTACCGTCATGGTCACAGTCTTGGTTCCGGCATCACCGCCATTTCCTTTTGCTGTAACAACGTAAGCATCAGCGGCCGTATGCGTGAATGAATAGCCTGCATCGGAGAAGTAGGTGCCATTCATGTCCCCAGCATTAATGCCCTCTAATGTAGTAGCCAAACCTGCCGCAGCAGGAGTTCCATGCTCTGCCCAGTACATGCGAAGCTGGGTTGCAACTGTAGTACATCCTGCCTGAGCTTCTGTAGCCATGGCGCGATCTTTATTGCCCGTCATTAACGGGATAGCAACGGCCGCCAAAATTGCGACGATAATTGCCACGACCATCAGTTCCACCAGCGTGAAACCTGCTTTTCTTCTATTTACTTTTCTCATACGTACTGCTCCTTATGTTTACTACTATTTTTACACATTGCGGGTGCCCCAACCCACATCCACTCATCCAGATTTGAATGATATTCAACTTTTAAATTTTCTTCGCTAACTATATCCATTCACCCTCCTTTCTTTAATTCACACTCGAGCCAACCGAGAAGATCGGCAGATAAATCGCGAGTACAATAATCAGAACGAAAGCACCAAATACACAGATGATCATCGGCTCAAACAGGGCCATCGTAGTCATAATAGAAACCTCGACCTGATCCTCGTACAGATCAGATACTTTTTCCATAACCTCAGGAAGCTGACCGGAGTCTTCGCCGACATTCACCATGCGCACCACCAACCCGGGGAAAACGCCGCTTTCAGCCAGACTTTCTGCAATACGGTGCCCGACCAGAATTCGCTCTCGAACATCAAGAACGGTCTTGTGCAGCACCCTGTTTCCAGTGGCTTCGGCACAGATTTCAAGTGCGGTTGAAATGGGGACTCCACTATGCACCATGATGGATAAACTGCGGCAAAACCGCGCGAGAACATACTTCTTCAGCAAGTCACCTGCATACGGTATTTTTAACTTTATCTGATCCTTCCGATAGCCTCCTTTATCCGTACTGAAGTAAAACTTCGATGCGGCAACAATGATCACGACCCCGATGAAAAGTGACCAGATGTTATCTACCACAAACCCATTAATGGAAAATACCACCGTGGTAAAGACCGGCATCTTGGCGTCAAATCCACCAAAAATATCGGTAAATTGGGGCAGAATAAACAGCGACATGATCAAACAGACGATAATAAAGAAAATACCAATGAACGATGGATAGGCTGCCATCGCCTTCATCCGGCGTTGTAGCTTATCGGTGCGTTCCAGATAATCCGCCAGCTGCTTGAGGGTACCAGGAAGCTTTCCTGATTCTTCGGCCACCTTGATCAGACCACAGAACATGACATTAAAAACTTTGGGATGTGATTCCACCGCTTGGGAAAAGTTTTTTCCATCATTCAGCTGTGCAACAATATCCTTGAGTGCAAATTGCAGAGCGGGCTGTTCCACTTCCTGACCAATCGTATCCAATGCATCCCGCAGGGGAACGCCGGCATTTACCGATATGGCTAATTGCCGGCAAAATATTGCCAGATCACCCAGTTTGACCGGGGCGGCGAATATGGAAGGCTTCTTTACTTTCTTGGCGGATTGCTTCTTTTTATCAGCCTGAACTCTCATTTCCGGCTTTGCAGTCTCGACGGCAAAAAGGTCCACAACGGTGAGTCCCTTTTTGCGTAAGATTTCGAGCGCCTCCAATCGCGAGGATGCATCCAGATTCGAACGGATTTCCTGCCCGTCATTATTTTTTGCGATGTAGCTAAAATTTGCCATTCTTATCCCCTACTAGATCAATCCACCTGGCTAACGCCGATGGCCTCGCTGATGGTTGTTTCGCCTTCACGAACCCGGTCGAATGCATTTTCCGAAAGCGTTTGCATGCCTCCGGCAATGGCCGTTTTTCTCAGGGTAATATCATCAACCTGATTGTGAATCATTTCTCGTAAATCGGTGGAAACTTCCAGAAATTCAAAAATGGCACGACGCCCTTTCATGCCCAGGTTACGGCACTGATTACAGCCTTCACCGTGTTGGAACTTCCAACTATCGGCATCGGGAAACAGGGTTTTGGCATAATCCATTTCTGTTGCATCGGGCGTATAGGGTGCTTTGCAGTTCGGGCAGATCGTTTTCACCAGGCGCTGGGCAATTATAAGCCGCATGGTGGCTGCCGTCAGATACGATGGAATTCCGATATCACGCATACGACTGAATGCAGAGGTGGCATCATTTGTATGCAAGGTGCTCAAAACAATGTGACCGGTAAGCGAGGCCCGCATCGCAATTTCGGCCGTTTCGGAATCGCGAATTTCTCCAATCATTACCGCATCGGGATCCTGACGCAAAATATGGCGCAGACATTCGGCAAAATTAAGTCCAATTTTTGGCCGAACGGGCATTTGATTAATGCCTTCCATCAAATATTCCACCGGATCCTCTACGGTCTGCACATTTCGTTTCGGATCCTTCAAGATTCCAAGTGCACTATAGAGTGTGGTTGTTTTACCGCTTCCCGTAGGACCGGTCAGCAGAACAATTCCGTTGGGCATGTGCAAAATTTCTTTGAACCGCTTCAGATTATGACCTTCGAATCCAATATCCTTGAGATCCACCACCAGACTCTGCTTATCGAGGATACGCATGACGACTTTTTCCCCGAAAACCAACGGCATCGAGGAAACGCGGACGTCGATGACACGCCCGGAAAACTTAAACTTAAAACGTCCATCCAAAGGAAGCCGGCGTTCGGCAATATCCATTTCAGACAGAATTTTAATACGCGTAATGATCGCCGAAAAGAGACTCTTTGGCGGCGGTGTTACCGGACGGAGCGAGCCATCCACACGGAGACGCACAGAGCAACTGTTTTCACCGGGCTCAAAATGGATGTCCGAAGCCCCGTCACGAACGGCCTCCATCAGCAAGAGGTTTACATAACGAACAACCGGGGCATCGTTCGCGTGGACCAACAGCTGATCCACGTCCCCAATATCCGCCTCGAAGCCGTCAAACTCCGCGGCTTCAACATCGACAATGTCCTGCAAGCCCGCCTCAACATAGGCTTCTTCTTTATAACATTTGTCGATAACGGTCGTAATTTTCTCTTCCGTACTGACCGCTTTATGAATTTCGAGCGATGTGAGCGAACGGACCGTATCCACCGCATCCATATCCAACGGATTCTTCATCACCAACGTGATGGAAACTCCTTCTTCCTTGATGAGCGGAATCAGACAGTACCGGCGAGCAACTGAATCCGGTATCATATCGAATTCATCGCGCTTGAGGTGGAAGTCTTCCCCCAGCTCAAGTAATGGAATGTTGAGCAGGTCGGAAAACGTCCGCGCGATGTCTTCTGATGAAGCCAGTTGCTCCTCAATCAAGATATCCGTCAGGATGCGGCCGGAATCCTCCTGAATCGCCAAAGCTTTTTCCAGCTCGGAGGATCCCACGCGCCCACTTCGGATCATCATTTCACTTAATTGATCGGTTATCATTTGATTCTACCCTTCTACGTGCAATGCAACGATATCAGAGAATTACAGCTCGACGGTATCAACCACGTTGGTATCCGTCGCATCCATGCTTTTCACCAGTGCGAGAATTTCTTCGTTTTCCGCTTCTGAAGCAGCAGCCTGTGCTTCTTCTGTGGTAAGTTCCTCAACAGACGCTTCTTCAACTACCGCTTCAGGAGCTTCTGAAACTTCAACCGCTTCAGCATCCATACCCGGCTCAACTTCCTCCTCAGCGGCAACTTCTTCATTGCGTCTGTTAATCAACTTCATTGACTCTTCCTGATTCGCCTGCTGAACCAGTGAATCAGCAACATACTCTTCGCGGTCGATGATGGTAGCCTTGATAAAGATCAACAGATCAATGGTCGTTACGGTGTCGATCTCACGACGGAACAAACGTCCGAGGAAGGGAATGTCACCCAGGAAAGGTACTTTTTGTACCTCAA
Organism: Pontiella sp.; assembly: GCA_036479375.1. Lineage (GTDB taxonomy): Bacteria > Verrucomicrobiota > Kiritimatiellia > Kiritimatiellales > Pontiellaceae > Pontiella. The sequence goes on from JAZGFK010000148.1 coordinate 17,866, forward strand.
AGCTATCGCGCTGGGTCTGCAGACCACCGATCACAGCAGTTTCACTACTCTTCAGCAAGATCTGCGTTTCCGCTTCGCGTATATTCAGAATTGGATATTTGGTGTTCGAACTGACGTCTGTACCCAGAATCGCAACTGAACCATCGGTAAACCCTATAATTTCGCTGACCACCGGATGGACCACCATATTGATGTAATCGTCGTTGGAAATCTGGGGCAATACGTTGAGCTGAATACCAATGTTTTCATAGTAGTCGAGACTGATCGATGCTTGAGCCGTGAGGGAACCACTCTGGGTATCTGATTCGATGATCGGATACTTTTGACCTACCAATATGGCGGCTTCCTGATTATCCAAGGTCAGAATACGGGGAGAAGAAAGAATATTAATATCTTCGTTCTGTTCCTGTAAGCGGAACAGCATATCGAAACCGACGTCGCCCAGGCTGGAAGAAGAGAGCCGCACGCCATTATCCTGGTTAAACATGCCAGATGCACCGGCATTGATAGGATCTGTGACCGCTTCAACCGGGTTTAAAACATTACCCCCACCGTCCACAAGACCAGCTCCGCCAGAGGTGAGAACCGGACCGGCCACTTTTTCAATGGCTGTAATAAAATCCAGCCCGATATCGGAAAGGTTATCTACATCAACTTCCATGAAGCGGGCTTCGATCAGCACCTGACCAGGAGCCTCGTCCATTTGTTCAATAATTTCGGCCATGGCCGTCAAGGAAGCTGGAACATCGGTAAGAACAAAGGTTTTGCTCTTCTGAATGGACTCTTTTTCTGCGCGCTGGCGTACACCACCTTCAGACGTTGCACGCCCCGAACCACTAGAGCCAAAATCCCATCCCGGCAGGCCTTTAGTCGCAAGAATCGTGAATTTACCACGGGAGGTCAGCTGGGCTTCGCAGACGTCCTTAATATCGTAGGCATCCAGATACTTCAGTTTAAATACCTGCGATTGCAAAGGCTCAATGCCTTCAACCGAAATAATGTTCTCTAGTCGGCTGATCACAATGGTGTCACCCACAACCCGGTATCCAAACCCGTAAGGTTTCAGGATTACATCCAGTGCATTCTGCCATGGAATGTTGTTCAGGCGGACATTTACGTTCTCGGAAACCACATCAGGGCCCACCACAATGCTTTGTCCGGTCTGCAATGAATAGGCCTTTAATACCTCCGAGATATTAGCGTCCTTTACATTGATGGTTACGAACTCTGAAGACATTGAGTCATCTCCTGAGTCGATGATCTGAGCTCCAGCCGAAGAATCTTCCTGGGCACTCACGTTCTGAGCAGTTGCTATAAATGCGATTAATCCCATCAAGGACACCGCTGTAATCTTGTATAAGTACTTCATCATGGTTTGCTCCTTATTTAAACCTTCCCAGTCACATAGCATCCTGCGTGCCATCTTCATTTCACCCCGTGAAATATTTATTAATTATCCAAGTCTTTTATGCCAAACAAACAGGGTTTCCCTACATCCATATTCCCTGATGCGTTAGTAGCGTTGCGCAAGCGCGGGAAATGTACAAGACGGGTAATTGCTGAAAGACTTATGGCTTATTCCCTGATAGGTGGATTAGGGAAAACAGTAGGAGGTTATAGGGGAATTCCCTATGAAGGATCAGATGAACCCCGATACAAAATACAGGACAGCTTGTAAGGATTTTAGGAACGGATAGTTATGTAATATGTTTGTTACTTGTCGTTTACGAATAACAATTAGGCAATTCGATGCGACTCGTTTTCCACCCATTGCACGGCGCGTTGCATCAGCTCGGTACCGTTGCGCAACTGAAGCTTCTCTTTGATGTGGGCCCGGTAGGTTTCAATCGTCTTTACACTAAGGCTTAATTGCTCGGCGATTTCGCGCGTCGAATTTCCGCGTCCGATCAGCTCGAAAACTTCCAGCTCCCGAAGACTGAGTGCTTCGGTTCCACTACGCTGTTTTTCCCCACCACTGCGAAAAGCCATCTTCAACATTTGAGAAGACATGGCCTTGCTTACATAGATTTCGCCATCCAGAACTTTTTCAATCGCCTGGATCAATGTATTGGAAGCTGCCTGTTTCATTACATACCCGCTTGCGCCGGCTTTCAGTGCGTGCTCAGCGTATAACGACTCATCGTGCATCGACAGCACGAGCGTAGGAATCTGCAATCCTAGATCATCAATCAGCTTGATCAGCTCAAGACCGTTCGAATCTTCGAGAGAAATATCCACCAGAATCACATCCGGAGCCGCTTTCTGAATGGCCGGTAAAGCCTCGCTAACACTGCCTGCTTCGCCGCAGACTTCCAGTTCTTCTTCTTGCTCAATGAGCTTGATCAGCCCTTGCCGAACAATCGGATGGTCATCAACGAGATAAACCTTATTTTTCCTGGATTGGCTCTTTTTAGATTGCTGTTTTTTATCCGGTGCCATGTGTTTTATGCCTTGGTTTCTAATAACTCGTCCACTTCTAGTCGGCATGCAACCGTTGTACCACCCTGCTCGGAAGGCCCAATATTCAATTGGCCGCAAATGGCCGTTGCCCGATACTGCATTGTTTTCATACCAATTCCGCCCGAGTCTTTCTGTATGCCCTTCCACATCCCGTCATCGCATATTTCCAACTGGGGCATTCCATTACTCTGACTGACAATGATGTCAATACGGGTAGCGTTTGCATGCCGAACCGCATTATTAACTGATTCCTGAGCAATACGAAACAAATGCGTTTCCACCGCGCTGTCCGCAAATTCAACCGTTTCATCCAACTGCACTTCACATAACAAACCGCAACTATTGGTTGTAATTCGAGCCAGGTTCTCCAACGACGGAAATAAACCGCACTGTACAATGTCCGAGGGCATCAGTCCGCGCGAAATCTGACGAATCTGATTATTGGCATCATCTGCCAATTCCGAAATTTGAGCGGCATCCGCATCGCCGGAATTACCATCCCGCTGCAAACTGTTTGCCAGCGAGCGGCTCAAAAGGCTGATCCCGGTAAGCAACTGGCCAATCGAATCATGAAGATCCTGGCCGATTCTACGGCGTTCGCGCGTGCCTACCTGAATAAGTTCCTCATTGATCTGCAATCGGGTCACGTCACAAATCCCATAAAGCATGCAGCCATCCGTAGAAGAATATTTCTTTACCTCAACCTCGCGCTTCGAACCATCCAGACAATGGAAGACACAACTCAAAATCGATTCGTTGGTATCCGGCGAACACGAAATAATCATCCCCAGATCGGCAGGAGCAAAGAAATCGGAAAGTTTCATCCCGACTAGCCCCCCGGATGAAAAACCGAACGACTGAGGCACTTTGGAACTTACGGAAACAACCATACCCTGGCTATCGGCCAGAAGCAGGCAGACGCGATCCTCAGCCAGGGCGCAACGAGCAGAAGGAGCGCCCGGATTCGGACGAGCCGAAGCCACCTGCATACAAATAAATCGCCAGTTCCCGGCGTTCCGTTCGTACGGAAGAATATAGAGATATTTGCTCTGCCCTTCCCCATACGTAAAAGAAACCGACACCGACTTATGCGTGGCAACGGCCTCCCGCAAAACAAAGCTTTCAAAAGCATGTTCAGGATCGTTCAAAAGTTTAAACCAGTCCCCTGATGCAGCTTCCGACCCGTTGGATTTAAAATGGTGGAGCACCCGCTTCTTTTCGTCGAAAACACAAACGATAATCTCAGAAACGCCAACCGGAGGAGGAGCTTCCTGAATCTTTTGTTTTTTTCTAAAAAGTTCTAACATGCACTCCCTTCTTCAGCAGTTATTACCTGCAAGTCTCTAAAACTGCATGTTTTGCGCCAAAATACGCAACTTAAATGCCCGCGACAATAATCCAACCTCTGCTGGAAACGAATCGTACACCAAAGCCGCCATCAAAATCATCAGCCATTTAACTTTTAATCATCCCAAAGGATTCCCATCATGACATGTAACGGATCGGATTCTGGAGTATGGAAATGAAAAAAAACGAAACCCCCTATAAAAGCCACCTGTTCATCTGCGGAAAATCACGCGACGGAGGGAAAAAGTCCTGCGGCGACATCTGTCCTCCCGAGTTGAAACCCACCTTAAAGGATGCCATCAAAGACCGGGGCTGGAAAGGACTCGTCCGTGTTTCAGAATCCAGCTGCTTGGGTGTTTGCGCTGCCGGCCCGAACATCATGATTTACCCGCAGCAGATTTGGCTCTCCGACGTCTCGATAGACGATGTCCCCGAAATCCTTAATACCCTTGCAGCATGCATTGGCGAATAATACGTTTCCACTGGAGGGACGATCTCCGTGTCGTCCTATCCCTGCAACTGCAGGGCGGGACAGCGCGCTGGTGGCTTTCGCCCCCAGTCTCCTGCCCCGATTACACGGTGCCCGGATCAAAATAGATGAATTCCAGCGTATAGCCATTTGGATCCAGGAAATAGAGGCTCGCTCCATCCCAGCGCTCATAAGCTTCCTTCACAACTTTCACGCCTCTCGCCTTCAGCTGATCCTGAAACTCAAAAACCGCCGCACCGGATTCTGCGGTAAGTCCAAAATGCGTAAACGCCTTACCCCAGTTCTTCGGGCGCATCTCCGTATCAAATCGCTCCGCCCCGCCCGGATACTGAATCAGCGCAATAACGTCATCTTTCCCGATCTGGAAAAAAGCATCCTGCTCTCGCCGCTCCGTCATATGCAGCCCCAGCACCTCCGTATAGAACCGGATCGACTCATCCAGATCCGATACCGAAAGCCCGAAATGACAAATTCCTTTAATAAAAGCCATAGCTTAAGTCCGTTTAATAATGATCAACTGGCGGATTTGTAGTACGTCATGGTGTCAGACGTGGTGCAGCCGGCGGCGCAGCCGGTTTTGCAGGGAAGTTCGATCTTTAGAATTCTTCCCTTCTGCACGAGCATATCGAGCATGGGATATAAAGCGCTGGAATCGATTTTGAGCGCCAGGCTGATTTCCTGTACGGAAAGTGCCCCGCCCCGTTCCGTCAACAGTTTAATGATTCCGCTAAGCATCAACCTGTACTCCGAATTTAACCACAAAATTCACATAAGACACAAAGGAAGGAATACTACTCATCTTGTGTTCTCTGTGTATTTTGTGGTTATGCATTTTCTCCGCCTTTGTTGCCGGCCATTCGCAATGCGATGTAGAAGGTCACGAGGATGGCTACACAGAGCCCCAGCCATTTGGCGGAGGATGAAGGGTTGACGGTAAAGGTGGCGAGCTGGAAGTAGGCGGTGGAGATAACCCAGGCCAGCAGTGTGAGATAGGTGACGGCAAAGAGCATCCAACGCATGCCGATTTCGCGGGCGATAGCGGCAAGAGCCGCAACGCATGGGGCATAAATCAGGATGAAGAGCAGATAGGAAAAGGCGGCATGCGAACCATGCTCGCCAAAACGGTCGACCATGGTGGAATAGGATGAAGCTTCTGCTTCGTCCACTTCTTCGAGCGCACTGGAAAGGCCGAGCGGATCTTTCAGCGTTTCGAGGAACCCTTCAAAACCGGCGGGGATGGCGGAAAAGGCATCAATAATACCCTGCCAGAAATCAAATACGGGCGCGGCTTCTTCGGCCCGGATTTCGGCTTCGTGTTCTTCCTCAGCTTCCATCTGGTTGTAGATCGAGTCGAGGGTTCCGACCACCGCCTCTTTAGCGAAGATGCCGGTGAACAGCCCAACGGTGGCGGGCCAGTTTTCGTCGCGAATTCCCATGGGGCGGAAGACGGGGGTAACGGCGCGGCTCATGGCACTCAGTGCGGAATTTTTTGAGTCGCTGTTACCAAACGATCCATCGGTTCCGAGCGAGTTGAGGAAGCCCAGTATAGCAACGATGAGTAGAATGACCTGCCCTGCTTTAATCAAGAACGAACTCAGACGGTGCCACGTGTGGTACATCACGCCGCTGAGGGTGGGAAGATGGTACGGCGGAAGCTCCATTACAAAGCTGGTGACATCACCGCGAAGCAGGGTTTTCTTGAACAGTAGCCCGGTCATTACGGCGAGAGCGATGCCGATCATGTAGATTCCGAATATGACAATCCCGCCGCGTTGCGGAAAGAAGGCCGCGGCAAACAGGGTGTAGACGGGTAGACGGGCGCCGCACGACATGAACGGATTCATGAGAATGGCGAGAATACGGTCGCGACGACTTTCGAGGGTACGCGTTGCCATGATGCCGGGCACGTTGCAGCCGAAGCCGACCATCATGGGAATAAAGGCTTTACCGGGCAATCCAATGGTTCGCAGAAAATGATCCATGACAAAGGCCGCTCGGGACATATAGCCGGAGTCTTCGAGGAACGACAGGCAGAGGAAGATGAAGAAGATCGGCGGGATAAAGGTGGATACGGTCTGTATGCCGCCGCCGATGCCTTCCGCCAGAATAGCAACCGCCCAGGCTGGCGCATTGATCATTTCCAGCACATGTCCGAAACCATCAACAAAGATGGTGCCGCAGAGGCCATCAAAAAAGTCGATGAACGGCCCGCCAACGTTAATGGTAATGGCAAAGACCATATACATGACCAGGAAGAAAATGGGGAAGCCGAGGAATTTGTTCAGTACAATGCGATCGACGACATCGGAAAACGTTTTCCGCATTTTGTCGCTGCCGGCAGTGACATCGCGGGCGAGGCCGTGGATGAAGCCGTAGCGTCCGTCGGCAATAATCATATCGGTATCTTCGCCGACAATGCGTTCGACCTTTTTAAGATCCTGAGCCAGATCCGGCATCAGGGCCATGTCGGCTCCAATAATATCCTGCGCGAGATCATCTTTTTCGAGCAGCTTGATCGCCAACCAGCGCGGGGATACTTTTTTGGTCAGCGCAACATCGCCTAGACTGACTTCCATGGATTGGAGAATTTTTTCGATATCCTTTTCGTAGGCGATGCGCACGCCGGGTTTGTGCTGCGATTTGCTGATGTCGCAGATGGCGTGCTGCAGTTCGTCGATTCCCTTTTTCTTGGAAGCGATGATCGGAATGACGGGACAGCCAAGATGCTCAGCCAGGTGTTCGACCTCAATCCGGATACCGCGCGTTTTGGCCATATCCATCATGTTGAGTGCCACGACTACAGGCACATCCATTTCGAGCAGTTGCGTGGTGAGATAGAGGTTGCGCTCGAGGTTGGAGGCATCGATGACGTTGATCACCACGTCGGGGGTATCAAACAGAATGTGTTTACGCGCGACTTCTTCGTCGGGCGAGAGCGCGGAAAAGGAATAGATTCCCGGAAGATCGGTTGCATCGACCGAGGCATTGCAATGGGTATATTGACCGACCACGCGTTCAACGGTAACGCCCGGCCAGTTGCCGACCTGCTGCCGCGACCCCGTCAGGGCGTTGAATACGGTGGTTTTGCCACAATTTGGATTGCCGACAAGGGCGATCTTCAGGTTGTTCATTTTTCAGCAACCTCAAAGGCATCCGCTTCGTCGCTGCGCAGAACGAGCCGGGAGCCTTTCACTTCAATTTCAATGGGCCCTCCGAACGGCGCCTTGCGGACTACGGTAAATTCAGCATTACGCGTTAGCCCCATGCGCAGCAGTTTTTGGCGGTATTGCGGATCGGACGTAGTAAAATCCTCAACCGTTCCAATCTGACCCACTTTCATTTTTTTTAGTTTCATGAATTCCTGTAGTCGCATTTAAAAAGACAGTCCAACTTGAACGATTACTATATCACCGGAGGCACCGTTATCCAGCTCGGCAACATGCATGTATTCCGCCGCGATCTTGGCATTATCGTGGAATGCGCCGATTTTCAGCAAACGCGGCTCCGTTTACGAATACGGTTAATCGAAGTAAAATAAATGAGTTTCTGAAAAGCATCCTACCTATTTCCTTAAACACTCTTTCCCGCTATCGACGACATATCGGTATTGTTTACCACAATGGATGATGACTTCCTTCTGTCCTCTCTTAAGGATCTTAAAGTCCACACGCATTTCACCGTAGCCATCATGCTCAACCAGCATGTTGTACAATGCATTAATCCGCTTTTTCACATCTTCGTGACAATCCGCCATTTGGCCATTCCCTGCTAAAAATTGCGGGCAAATTTAGTCGTTATCTCAATTGGGTCAATCCCTATCATCATTTTTTGGCGCGCCTAACATTTTTGGGGCGACCCATATTCCGGCAAATCGGTACCAGAAGACAGCATTATCCTTTAAACGCGGAAACAGCCGGACGTAAACAGGAAGAATAGGCTGAAAAACCATTAAGTGAGCGGTCGCAAAGAATGAATTTCCGCCGAGCGGAACCCTCACTCAACAACGAAAAAAGTCAACTATGCTCTTGGATGAGCCAGCTGGTAGACCTCTTTAAGACGCTCGACCGAAACATGCGTATAGATTTGTGTGGTGGAAAGCGAGGCATGACCGAGCAACTCCTGAACACTGCGCAGATCGGCGCCGGCATCGAGTAGATGCGTTGCAAAACTATGGCGCAGACTATGCGGTGAAAGCTCCGCATTGAGCCCGCAGAAGAGCACATATTTTTTCATCATCCGCTCGATGGAGCGCGCACCGATCGGACCGCCATTTTTATTAAGAAAAACCGGGCTGCGAACATCGCGCTTGCCTTCCAACAGCCAAACGTTTTCCCGTAGCTCCAGGTTTTTAACCAGCGTGCGTGTCGCGGGCGACCCAAGCGGACAAAGCCGTTCCTTTTTGCCTTTGCCGCGCACGCGTGCCACACCAGACAACAGATCAATGCTATCTTCAGGAAGCTTGACCAGTTCGTTTATGCGCATGCCGGTGCTGTAGAGTAATTCCAGAATCGCCGAATCACGCGCCACCATATATTCGCGCCAAAGTTTTTGCTTCGGATTCGTGGTGGTTTGCTGCTCCGCATAATTTTCAGGGGCATCGAGCAACTTTCCAACCTCGGTCACCGAAAGGATCTGCGGCAGATATTTTCCTTTCTTCGGCAGGCTCAGACCGCTGAACGGATTCTGATCCACGTATTCCTCGCGTAGCATAAATTTATAGAACGAACGCAATGCCGAAAGCTTCCGCCCGGTTGTGGTCGGAGCCAATTCCAGCTTCTGGAAAAAGACGAGAAACTTGCGCGCTGTAAAACGGTCCGCTTCCTTCCATTTGTATGGAGGACGCGCATCTTCGCCCCACACGATTTCGCAATACTGCCGGATATCAATCTGGTAGTTGCTGATCGTGTGTTCGGAGGAATTCTTCTCGCCTTCCAGATAGCGGACAAAATGCTCTATGCACGGATCGTTCATCTACGATTCCGCAGGAGTCTCTTCTACCTTCTTCGGTTTCGGGATGCGCGGTGCGGGCAGGTTGTACTGTTCCTGCATTTCAGCATAGTTCGGGATCTGCTCCGTGTAACGTGCAGCCATCTTCTTCAGCGCACCAAGTTGACGCTCCGAAAGAGAGCCCTTGCCCTTAAACTGGGTGGCGAGTGAATCGAAGAAGGTCTTATCGTTGAACTCGCGCTTGCCACGCGTGGTCGGTTCAGCCCATTCGGTAATCCCTTCCATCATCGCTAAAATCGGCGCGGTAGAAGGATCCGCTTCAACAGCGGCTTTTTCATCCAGCTTAAGCTCAACGCGGATGACATCGAAGTTTTCGATCTGTTCCGAATACTTACCCAGCAACGTGTCGAGGTAAGCGACCTGCCGTTCACTCAGGCGTTTGCCCATGGTGACCTGATCGCCGAGCGACGTAACAAACTTTTTGTCGTCGTAGGTACGCTTGCCGGATTTGCGCGGCTCTTCAAACTGAACGTTGGCCAAAAGCTCGATCTTACGCGGCGTATCGCCTCGAACCGCTTCCGGTTCTACCAGCTCTAGCTCAGTGACTAACTCCGCAGTAACCTGCTTGATATAACGGCAGCACATTTTATGCAGCATTTCGCCCTGACGTTTTGACAGCAGTTCCCCTTCGTTAACCTTTTCCTTCAGGTCTTCAAAGGTCTTGTTGTCGTCGTAGGTCTTGCGCCCCGACTTAACCGCGGGGGCCCACTCGGATACATTTTCTAATGCCTGGAAGCATTTTGAAACGAAGGCAGGTTCTGCGGTTTCCTTGGCATGATCGATCCATTCGAGCAGTGAGGGATAAAATTCCTGCATCATGTCCGTCCACTCAATCTTGCCCTCTTCGACGGCATCAAGTTTGGCTTCCATGTCCGCCGTGAACCGGGCTTCGAACAGATCGACCTTGTTGTCGGATTTAAGCTTTTCTTCCGTTCTCAAAACCAACGTAACCAACTCTTTTCCCAGATCGGTCGGAATCAGCGAACGCTTTTCCTTAATGACATATTCGCGCTCGTCGAGCTTAGACATGATCGCAGCGTACGTACTTGGACGCCCCACCCCATTTTCTTCCAGTGCCTTAATGAGCGATGCCTCGGAGTAGCGCGCAACCGGCTTGGTTTCCTTCTGCTCGGTAAGCCAGTCGAGTACATCCAGATTTTCGCCCTTCACAACGTCTGGAATTTTCTCGGTTTCAGTCGCGTCACCTTCGCCGCTTTTGGGTTTATCGGCAGCCGCCTCGATTCCGCTGGCTTTCATGTAGCCCGGGAAAAGGATATCGGATGCCGTGGCGCGGAATAGATAGGTATTTTCGGAACCGGCCTCGATCTCCACCGTGCGGCGTGCGATTCGGGCAGGTACCATCTGGCTGGCAACAAAGCGTTCCCAAATGAGCTTGTAGAGTTTTTGCTCAGCAATATCGAGCTTGACCCCTTCCTTGCCGGGTTCGAGAGCAGCATCGGTCGGGCGAATTGCTTCATGGGCTTCCTGCGCCGCGCCTTTGCTCTTATAGAAATTAGGCTTTTCAGGCAGATAGTCCGCGCCATAACTATGGCCGATAAACGTGCGGCATTCGTCCAATGCAGACTGGGCAATGTTGAACGAATCCGTACGCATGTAGGTAATGAGTCCGCTTTCATACAAGCTCTGCGCAATGCCCATCGTACGAGCCGGCGCATAGCCGAGTGCACCGGAAGCCGACTGCTGCAGTGTACTGGTGATAAATGGTGGGCGCGCTTTTCGGGTCACTTCCTTGGTGATGACATCGCTGACCTTGAGCGGGCTGTTATTGAGCTCATTCTGGATCCCCTCAAGCTGTTCTTGTGTTTTTACCGCACCCGGCAGCAGCTTGCGGTCTTTCATTCCGATCGGATTGCCATTGATCCGCGCCAGCTTAACCAAGAACGGATCGAGCGGAGCTTCCTGCTTGCGGACTTCCGCCCCAACGGTGAAATAGGTTTCTGGCTCGAATCCGGTGATTTCATTTTCGCGCTCAACCACAAGACGCAACGCCACGGTCTGCACACGGCCCACACTGTTCGCGCCACGAATCTGTTTGCGTACAACCGGGCTTCCCTGAAACCCTACAAGACGGTCGAGAATACGGCGTGCCTGCTGCGCGTTCACACGGTCCATATCGATCTTTTCCGGCTGGTCGAACGCGGCCAGAATTGCGGACTTCGTGATTTCGTTATAGGTCACGCGGAAGAAATTTTCTTCCGGAATAGTTTTCTTCAGGGCTTCATACAAATGCCACGCAATGGCTTCCCCTTCGCGGTCGGGGTCGGGCGCCAGATAAACATTCTCGCACTTTTTTGCTTCCGCCTTGAGCTCCTTCAGCACCTTTTTGCCGCGCGTTGTGGCGGTATATTCCGGCTCAAAATTGTTTTCAACATCCACACCCAGCTTCTTCGGCGGCAGATCGCGTACATGACCTACTGAAGCCATTACAACGTAGTCCTTGCCCAGGAACTGATTAATCTTTTTCGCCTTCGCCGGCGATTCCACAATAACTAGATTCTTGCTCATATTAGTTCCTTTTCGTGACCCGTAATGCGTAACGATTGCTCCGTTACGCATTGCGAATTACTCGTTACATTAATTTTAAATCATTGGAGAGTTCGACCATTCTGCCGGGCAGCGTTCGAATCACTCTTTTCATTTCCAATCCCAACAAGAGGCCGCTGAGTTCATGACTCTGCATACCAATTTCTCTTGCGAGGGAATCAACATCCTTCGGTTCCTGCCACAGCGCTTCCACAATAAGGGTTTCCTGGTCCGTCATCGGCACGTCCGGGCGGGCGGAAGTTTCGGCCTCCGGCGCTTCACGTTCTGATGGTGGAATCAGGAATTCGTATTCTTCTAAAATGTCGTCGAGCGATTCGACCAGTTTCGCTCCATTCTTAATCAACCGATGCGGGCCGCGGGCACCGGGGGTATCGACCCGGCCAGGTAAAGCAAAGACCGTGCGCCCCTGTTCCATTGCCGCGTCAGCGGTATGCATTGATCCGCCCTTCACAGCCGACTCGATCAACAGCACGCCCATGCTCAGACCGCTGATGATGCGGTTACGGTATGGGAACGTCATGCGGTCGGCCTGTCGTCCCATGGGATATTCGCTTATCACCGCGCCCTGCTTGGCAATCCGGTCGGCCAGCTCCGCATTTTCCGGCGGGTAGAGGCAATCAAGCGCGCCCCCCAATACAGCAATCGTGCGACCACTGCTTTTAAGCGCTCCATTGTGTGCCGCCGTATCGGTTCCGCGCGCCAAACCACTCACAACGGTAAAACCAGTCTGGCCTAGTTGATACGCAAGCCGATCGGCTGCAGAAAGGCCGTAGTGCGATGTCGCGCGCGATCCAACAATGCCAATGGATTTACTATCTGCTGGAAGAAAACTTCCGCGGATGTACAAAGCCAGCGGCGGATCGTGAATGACTTTAAGTGCATCAGGATATTCGTCGTCAATCGGCGTAATGATTCGAGCGCCGATATCGGCCGCTTTATCAAGCTCTTCGCCCGCATCAATATCGTCTCGCTGAACTATAATTTTAAGCGCCAGTTTTTCACCAACGCCGCGCGCTTCCATCAAGGTTGCCCGATCCGCCTCGAGAATGGCTTTGGGCGAGCCGAGGGTATCAATCAGACGCCGAACGCTAACCGGCCCGAGGCCTTCAATCTTGTTCAGAATAATATAGGCGAAACGGTCGTCCATTAGCCGAGACCATTCCATAGTTGTTCCATGCGATCTTCAGGAATTTCATTTCCGATGCTGGATTTTCCTATCTCAGAAACGAGTACAAATCTGGGCATACCGCCGACCGTTTTCTTGTCGACGGACAACGCGGAACGGAGATCGTTCCACTGATATTCGGGAGCACTTACGGGAAGTTCCAATGCCTGAAAAAATTGTTCTATACGGTCGCACTCGCCCTGCGAAAGACCAGAAAATTCGACGGAGGCACGGGCCGCAAAAATCGACCCAATGGATACACCTTCGCCATGTACGTATTCTCCGTATCCTGCCACGTTTTCGAGTGCGTGCCCGGCCGTATGACCAAAGTTTAAAATCGCCCTTAGTCCACCTTCTCGTTCGTCCTGCTCCACAACCGCGGCTTTGATTTCGCAGCATCGGCCAACTACTTTAGCAAGCAGGTTAACGTTTCCAAGGTTTGGAAGTTCGTCGATATTTTCTTCCAGCATCTGGAAAAATGGTGCGTCGTAGATAATGCCGTATTTTACGACCTCGGCCAGTCCGGCGCGATATTCGCGAATCGGCAGGGTTTCCAAGGTCTGGAGATCGGCCAGCACGAGTTCCGGCTGAAAGAAAGCACCCACTAGATTTTTACCTTCAGGTAGATTAATGCCGGTTTTTCCGCCAACGGAACTGTCGACCATCGCCAAGAGCGAAGTCGGTACCTGAACGAACGGAATACCCCTTAAAAAGGTTGCGGCCACATAACCGGCCAAATCGCCAATCACCCCACCGCCGAGCGCGACGATGAACGAATGACGGTCAAGTCCGGCTTCGATGCAACGGCTGTAGAGCTCGAAAGCTTGATTTCCGCATTTGGTCTGCTCGCCGGGCGGCAATGTGGTCAGACGGGCCGTATAGCCCGCATTTTCCAAAGACTGAATCACAGCTTCGGCATAATGCCCGCCCACGTTTTCATCGGTGATGACTAAACATTTCCCCTTCAGCTCCGCATCGGCACAACGTGCGCCTAATTGACCCAAAATGCCCGCCCCGATGTGAATATTGTAGGAGCGATCGCCTAAATGTACTGGTACGTCGTATAACATAGCTCGGAGTGTGTAGGGGCTGACAGGGGGGCAAGTCAATCAAAAAGCTTGTAAGAGCCGGAATGGAACCTCGCTAATTACAGACATCCGGAATCGGCGAGAACCAGCTTGAGATAGAGCGATCCGGTTACCACAACAAGCCGATTCGGCTCTGATTCAGCCCAGTTTCGGGCGATTTTACAGGCACTGAAAACGGATTCGGGTTGGGCCCTAATGCCGGCGACTCTGGCCTGTCTAACAGAATGCTCTGCGGTTGTGCCGCGCGGGGCATCGATTGGAATCGTCCAGGCTTCGGAAACGAGCGGCTTTATCGCCCTAAGAAATTCGACCGTTTCTTTGTCGTCCAGAAACCCAAGGATGAATCCGACCTGGTGTTTTGGATATACTTCCTTAAGCGTTTTAACCAATGCACGCGCGGCGGATGGATTGTGGGCGCCATCCAGAATGACCAGCGGATTTTTTTCCAACCGCTGGAAGCGTGCGTCCCATTCTACTGATTCCAGCCCTTTCTTGAATTCAAACTCAATATCGAGCATGCCGGACAATACTTCGAGTGTTGCAACGGCGACGGCGCAGTTTTCGCGCTGGCATTCGCCGAGCAGTGGCAGGTTGATGGGCGGCAGGTTACGGGAATGGGTTTCAATTTTTAGTTTTTGAGGTTCTCCGATTTTCATTACCGAAACTGCTTCAGAACTGCTGATGATGGATGCTCCAGATTTTTGAAGCTCGGCTAATGCCGCGGCGGACTGCGGTGCGGAGACCACTGGACGTCCCGGTTTGATGATCCCTGCCTTTTCGGCGGCAATACTTTCAATCGTCGTTCCTAGAAAATGGGTGTGGTCGATATCGATGTGCGTGATGACAGAAATGAGCGGAATGATTACGTTAGTGGCATCCCAAGATCCGCCCATTCCAGTTTCGATGATCGCGATATCAACGGAGTCATCTGCAAAGTATTGGAAAGCAATCGCGGTTGAAATTTCAAAAAATGTTGCCGGTCGTTGGCCGGTTTCTTCGGCCACCTGATCAGCTGTGCACTCTAATGTCCGGATATAACCTTCGAGTTTCTGTTCAGCAATTTGAGTTCCGTTAATACGGAAACGCTCAGCAAAATCAATCAAGTGAGGAGAGGTGTAGAGTCCGGTTTTCAGGCCGGAAGCGCGGAGTACCGATTCGAGCATGGCACAGACGGAGCCTTTCCCATTGGTTCCCGCCACATGAACAATCGCCAGCTTCTGATGCGGATTATGGAGGGCTTCCAGCAAGGCTGTAATGACCTCCAGCCCGGGCTTGATGCCCTGTGTTGTTCGTGCGAACAGGGCTTTGACTGCATCGTTCATTAGTTGTCGCACATATAATCGAGCACCTGTGCCATACGATCACGTAGCTCGTAGCGGGGAACTACCATATCGATGAGTCCTCGATCCTGCAGGAATTCAGAACGCTGGAATCCTTCCGGAAGATCCTGCTGGGTGGTTTCTCTAATCACGCGGGCACCGGCAAATCCAATTAGCGCTTCAGGCTCGGCCACGATTACATCGCCCAGCGTTGCAAAACTGGCCATGACGCCGGCCATGGTCGGATGGGTCAGAATGGGAATATAGGGAAGGCCTGCCTGCGCATGACGGGAAAGCGCTGCGCTAGTCTTGGCCATTTGCATTAGACTGAGCATGCCCTCATACATACGGGCTCCGCCTGATGCGCAGGAAAGCAGAACGGGGCGGCCTTCCTTGGTGCAGCGCTCAATTAAATAGGTTATGCGCTCGCCGACCACACTCCCCATGGACGCCCCGAGAAATGAGAAGTCCATCACGCCGAGACCGATGTTGCGACCATTGAGCTTGCAGCCGCCAACGGTAATTGCATCATCCCATCCGGTTTTTGACTGGTTCGCTTCGAGTTTATGAACGTAGGACTGCATACCGGTAAATCCCAAAGCATCGACCGATTTAATGTTGCCGGCCCACTCGACGAACGTTCCTTCGTCGGAGAGCAGATCCAGCCGTTCCTGACGCGGCAGGGTAAAGTGATGGTCGCACTTGGTGCAGACTTCGAGGTTGGCGGAGACCTCTTCTTTATAGACAATTTCGCCGCAGGAAGGACATTTCATCCAGAGGCCGTCCGGTACTTCGCGTTTTTTTACGGTGATGCTGGAATAGTTTTTTTTGTTACTTCCAAATAGTGCCATCTTAAAATTCCTCAGTTAGCCGCGCGCTACAGTCAGCACATGAACAGATGCTGCTCCACCCTGTTTCAAAGCTTTCGCGCAGGCGTTCACGGTCGCTCCCGTGGTCATTACATCGTCAACGAGCAGCACGTGCCGCCCAGCCAGCCATTTTACTTTCCTCGATTGAAAAGCGTTTTTCACGTTACTAAGCCGCTGGGTGGCTGTCAAATGTGTTTGCGTCGTGGTGGGTCGAATTCGACGGAGCAGGCCGGGACGGCTTTGGCAACCAATTCGCTTCCCCAGCTCGCGGGCCAGCACGACCGACTGATTGAATCCACGTTCTCTTCTCCGGACGTGGTGCAATGGCACGGGGACTACCAGATCAAATTTATGCCCAGGAAATTCAGCCTGCATGCATTTATTCAGTATCTCCGCCATATCCGGAACAATCCATAGAGCCTTCTCGTACTTCAACAGCCGGAGGGCCTCGCCCACCACCCCGTCGTATCGCGCTGCTGAACGGGCTCCATCGAAGGCTGGCATTTCAGCAGAACAGGAAAAGCAGGTAAAATCATGATCCACTGCTCCAGCAACGGGATCGCCACAACATTCACAGAAAGGAGGCTCAACGTGGACGGCATCCGACCAGCAATCCCAACAGATATACCGAAACGTTTCCGGCGCTGATCCCCCGCAGCCAATGCACTGGCGCGGGTAAAGTATGTCGAGAACGGGGCGCTTTGCGCAGTCGAAAACCTGCCAGTCCTGGGTCAAAAGTTTTCCGCCCGCTGACCTGTGACTTTCAGACATGCGCCCTTGGACCTAATCGGTGATAATGGGATCGAGGTTAATCTTTTCGGGCTGAATAACCGGCAGGTCGATATCCTTGACCCAATAGACGCTACCCTCAATCAACAGCGATCGGTTGAGCATTTTTTCAAGCTGACTTTCGCGGCCCCGTACAAGACAAATCGGCTCTTCAAGATCTCCGATAATTAGAACTAATTTATATAGACCTGGATTGGCGCGGCGCAGAATCCCCGGAATTTTATCCTTTTTTCCCTGCGGTTTGGACTCATCCAAAACAAGCATCAGTGGAGGAAGGTCTGCTACAGGCTCATCGGCCTCTATGACAACGGGTTCGGGCATGGGTGCCGGCTCAACAACCACTACAGGCAACGATTCAGGAGCGGGCGGCTCTATGATATCCACGTAGTCTGCGCTGATCCAAACATAGCTTCCGGGCGGCGGAGCAATCTTGAGCCACGTGTTAAATTCACCACGCAAGGAGAGAAAATCGCCTTGATTGACGATGGCCACCACATTGTAGTTCAGGCTTGGTCCGGAACGGACATTCAATTTTTCCGGTTTAACGATCCCGTTTTCAATAAATTCGGCCGAGACCCAATAATTCAGGCTTTCCGGCGCCTGCACAGCAACCCAGCCATTGGTCTTCTCAAAAAATACCATTTCTTCACCGCGCATGGCCCGATCAAGCAGTTCACCTTCGAGATCCGGCGTGGCACGCAGGCTAACCCGATCGCCAGTCACCCGCACCTTAATCACTTCATTGGTCTGTGCGCCAACCGTTGCAATGGCTGTGAAAAGCAATAGTAGAAATCTCATGTCCCTTCCTTGAAAATTTACAGCGCAAACAGCGTTCGCGCATTGTTCGTGGTTAAATTCGCGATTGATTCTAACGAACAGCCCTTAAGTTCGGCAAGTTGTTTAGCCACATGAACCACAAAAGCCGGCTCATTCCCGTTTCCGCGCATCGGAACCGGAGCCAGATAAGGAGAATCGGTTTCGATCAGGAGGCGATCATCCGGCACATACTTCACAACCTCCCGCAACGGGGCGGCATTGGCAAACGTCACGATACCGCTGAAACTGATCATCAGTCCCAGATCAAGCACCTGCCGGGCAAAAGCGGTATCCCGCGTGAAACAGTGGAGAACGCCCAGCCGCGCCGGATCACCTTTCCAATCCTTGGAATAATCTTTCAGCATCGCGACCGTATCCTCATCGGCATCGCGGCTATGGATCACAACGGGCTTTTCAAACTCAACGGCCAGCGCCAGGTTTTCAGCAAACAGCTTTTTCTGCTCTATTGCCGTATCGGCCGTGTAATAATAGTCGATCCCCGTTTCGCCGATCGCCTTTACCAACGGATTAGCCACAAATTCGCGTAATTCAGCCAAATCGTAAGCTTCCGTGGCGAGATCGCGGTCAAAGCCGGCACAACCGAATATCTGGCCGGGATAATCCTCCGCTAGTTTCAGCGAAAGGGTATTCGCTTCGGTCGAGCCTCCAATTGCCACCATCTCGTTCACCTGGGCTTCTTTTGTGTGCTCGAGCAACTCCGCTAACCTGCCTTCTTTCACAAACCGATCAAAATGTACGTGGGAATCAATAAACATAGTGCGGAGCAGTAAAGCGGAACCGATCATAATACGCGCGAGAAATAACCACTAAAATTCGTATTCCACGGATTACCAACTTTTAACGAATTATGCCTTGAAGATACATAGGCCAATAGGCATATTGGCGCGCCTTTAATAGAAAAGAACAAATATTTAACGAGGAAGACCAATGTCCAGAGAAGTCCCTTTAAAAAATGTCCGCAACATCGGCATCATGGCGCATATTGACGCCGGAAAAACCACCGTAACCGAACGTATCCTTTACTACACCGGCCGTTCGCACAAAATCGGGGAAGTTCATGACGGCGCGGCCACCATGGACTGGATGGAACAAGAGCAGGAACGCGGTATCACGATCACCTCCGCCGCCACTACCTGCATGTGGAAAGACCACATGATCTCGATCATCGACACCCCCGGCCACGTGGATTTCACTATGGAAGTGGAACGTTCGCTACGCGTACTCGATGGTGCCATTGCCCTCTACTGCGCGGTGGGCGGCGTTCAGCCCCAGTCCGAAACCGTTTGGCACCAGTCCGAGCGCTACGAAGTGCCTAAGATTGCCTTTATCAACAAGATGGACCGCATCGGTGCCGACTACTTCTCCGTGGTTGAAGGCATCCAAAACATGCTCGGCGCAAACGCCGTTCCGGTTGTGATTCCAATTGGCGCTTCCGACGAATTTGTCGGCGTAATCGACCTCATCACCATGAAAGCCCTGATCTTCAAGGAAGATGCCCAAGGCGCTGAATGGGATGAAACCGAAATTCCGGCCGACCTGTTGGACGAAGCCAAGGAATGGCGCAATAACCTCGTCGAAAAATGTGCCGAGCAAGACGAAGAAATGCTCGAAAAATACTTCGAGGAAGGCGACTTGACCGAACAGGAAATCTGGAAAATCCTGCGAGCAGCCACCTGTTCCCGTCAGGTCGTTCCGGTATTCTGTGGATCCGCCTTCAAGAACAAAGGCGTTCAGCAGGTTCTCGACGGCGTCATCAAGATTCTTCCGGCCCCGAACGAAATTCCGCCAATCATCTGCACCAAAGATCCAGAAAACCAGCGCAAAGTGGACGACAACGAAGTCTTCTGCGCACTGGCCTTCAAGATTATGTCCGACAAGCACATGGGCAAGCTGACCTACCTCCGTCTCTATTCCGGTACCATGACCGCCGGCACCACGATCTGGAACTCGTCCCAGCAGAAAAAACAGCGTATTGGTCGTCTGCTCCGTATGCACGCGAACCGCCAGGAAGCCATCGATATGGCCGTGGCCGGCGACATTGTTGCCGTGGCAGGTCTGACTGAAACAAAAACCGGCGATACCCTCTGCGACAAGGATAACGAAATCTTTCTGGAATCCATGGATTTCCCGGCTCCGGTAATCAGCATTTCGATTAAACCCGAGTCCAATGCCGACAACGAAAAACTGGGAGAGGCCCTGCACCGTCTGGCAGACGAAGATCCGACCTTCACGGTGGCCTTCGACCACGAAACCAGCGAAACCATTATTTCAGGCATGGGCGAGCTTCACCTCGAAATCATCGTTGACCGCCTGAAACGCGAATTCGCCGTGGTGGCCGATGTCGGTCGTCCCGAAGTGGCATACCGCGAAACGGCAACTTCGCCTGCCAATGGGTTCTACAAACACTCCAAGCAGTCCGGTGGACGCGGTCAGTACGCCCACGTTGTGATGGGCGTTGAACCTGGAAAGCCCGGCGATGGCTTCGAATTCGAGAACAAGGTTACCGGCGGACGTATCCCAACGGAATACATTCCTTCGGTTGAAAAAGGTGTTATTCAGGCTCTGGAAGCCGGCCCGTTTGCGGGTTATCCGGTCGTGGACATGAAGGTTACCCTGAACGACGGCTCCTACCATGACGTTGACTCCTCCGACTTCGCGTTCCAAATTGCGGGTCGCCAGGCCTTTAAGGAACTCTTCATGAAAGGCCATCCGCAGCTGCTGGAACCGATCATGAGCATCGAGATCACCACTCCGGAAGAATTCATGGGGCCGTGTAACTCCACCATTGCACAGCGCCGCGGACGGATTGAGTCCATGGATGAGCGTGGCGGCATGAAGATTGTCAAGGGCATGGTTCCGCTGAGCGAAATGTTCGGCTACTCCAACACGATCCGCTCGCTGACCCAGGGTCGCGCCTCCTTCTCCATGACCTTCGAGCACTACGAGGCCGTTCCGTTTTCGATAGCCGAAGATGTGATCAACAAACGCCGCGAAGAAGGTAAGATCCGATAGTTTTCCAATCATTGGAAAAGCGAAAGGCCATCCGGAAGGGTGGCCTTTTTCTTTGCAGGGGTCTGGACTGATTGACAAAGCTCCGACACCTATGAGACGCTTTTTAAAATCATTCAAAGGTTTGGAAATATTGACGCGGAACAACCCATATATTGCGGATATCCTGAAAGAACGGTTCGACATAAACGAACTGGAAACCGCGCTGAAAACGGCTGAACAGAACAACCTCGATCTAATGGATGTCCTGGCTGATGCCGGCCATGTTAAAGCCGACCTGTTTTCCCTCATCGCCAGCCATTTCGGAATGGAACCGGTCGCTTTCACCGCCTCCTATCCCCCGGTCAGCGCAGCACAGCTGATCGCACCCGATGTTGCCTTACGTTATCGCGTGGTTCCTGTTCACAAAACCAATGACACCCTGACCATTGCCTATGGCGACCCGATGGATCTCGAAACGCTCGACACCCTTCGATATTTGTTTAAGGAACCTATCGACGTGCTGGCCGCTCTCCCCGAGCAGATAGAAACCACCTTACTTCGACTATACCCGGACTCCGACTCAGGCATGGAATCAACACGCCAGCAAATGGATGACGAAAAGGCGTATTTATTCGAAGCGGACGATCCCGCTTTCAGCATTGATGATACTGCGGAGGGTGAAGAGCCGGTCATCAAACTGGTCAATATGCTGATTGTCGAAGGCTTCCGCCAACGCGCCTCCGACATCCATCTCGAACCCCTTACCAATCAGTTCCGCGTGCGTTACCGGATCGATGGCGCATTGCAGGAAGTTGAAGGACCGCCGCGCCGTCTGCACCCTTCGGTGATCAGTCGCATCAAAATCATGGCCGGCATGAAAATCTCAGAAAAACGCTTGCCGCAGGATGGCCGAATTGAGATCCGTGCACTGGGCCGCGATCTGGATCTGCGTGTATCCTCCATTCCGACCAACCACGGTGAAAGCATCGTGATGCGTATTCTCGATAAACAAAACCTGCTGCTCGGACTTCCAAATCTCGGATTTTACCCCGACGACCAGCAGACCTTCGAACGTCTTATCCAGTATCCCGATGGAATCCTTCTGATTACAGGGCCGACAGGATCCGGAAAAACCACCAGCCTTTACGCATGCCTTAACCATCTCAACCAACCTGATCGTAAAATCATTACCGTGGAAGATCCGGTCGAATATCAGTTGAGCGGCATCAACCAGGTGCACGTGCGTTCGGATATCGGGCTGACCTTCAGCTCGGCCCTTCGCTCCATACTTCGGCAGGCTCCTAATATTATTATGATCGGCGAAATCCGCGATCGTGAAACGGCCGAAATTGCCATAAACGCTGCACTCACCGGGCATCTGGTTTTGAGCACACTGCATACCAACGATGCCCCGGGCGCCGTCACTCGGCTGGCCGATATCGGCGTCAAACCCTTCCTTATTTCATCATCCGTTCGCGGCATCATGGCGCAACGCCTGGTGCGTTCCATTTGTGAGCAGTGCAAAACAGCTCATTCCCCGACTGAATCCGAAATACAACTTTTGGGTTCCACCGCCGAGCTCTACCGGGGAACAGGATGCCCGGCCTGCGGGAATACGGGATATCACGGGCGAAAAGGGATCTTTGAGACGCTTACGGTAAATGATCATATACGCCAGCTCATCTATTCCGGCGCCACCTCCACAGAACTGCGTGTTGAAGCACGCGCCTTGGGCATGCGCACCCTGCGCGAAGATGGCCTGCGCAAAGCTGCAGACGGCATCACCACCGTGAGTGAAGTTCTTCGTGTAACCATGAGGGATGCAAACTAATGAAAGCATACGTCCATTTTTTTGATGGCCGTTTTTTGACGGCCGTTTTTTGGGCCGGCGGCGAAAGGAGCTATGCATGATCCACAAAAGCCCCATTCTGCATGAACTGATCCTGACGGACCAACTGACGCTGGAGCAGGCCGAAGCGATTCATGATGAACATCTGGCTCAGGGGAAATCAGTCCATTCGATCGCGGTCTCTCAAGGCTTTGTCAGCGAAGAAGTCTATCTGAATACCGTTGCCAAATTATTGGGGGCCAAGGTGGTCGACCTTTCAACCATTCCCATTCTTCCAAATATTGGAAAAATCGTCCCGGCCAGTATTGCACGGATGTATCACGCCGCACCCATCCGGATTGATGGCGATATGCTGGTACTTGCCGTATCCGATTACCCCAGCCACGCCGTTACAGATGACATTGCATTTGTGCTGTCCAAACGCGTTAACTATGTCGTGGCCAAGCCCGCGGATGTGGATGACACAATTCTTAAGCTCTATGGAAAGGAAAGCGATTCCATCAACGAACTGCTTTCTGCGCTCGAGGCCGATCTCGAAGACATCGGCGCTCTCGTTGAAATTGGAGAAGGCGCTCTCGATCTGGCTGACCTTGAGCATGCAGCCAACGCCACGCCGGTCATCCGGTTTGTGAACCTTGTGCTGTATCAGGCCGTTAAAGACCGTGCATCCGATATCCATTTCGAACCATTTGAGCGTGAGTTTAAGATTCGCTACCGCGTCGACGGCGCACTCTACGAAATGGCGCCACCCCCTAAAAATCTTGCGCTGCCGGTCATCTCGCGCGTCAAAGTGATCTCCGGTCTGGATATTGCCGAATCGCGTCTTCCTCAGGATGGCCGCATTCAGCTCAACGTCGCCGGGCGCTCCATCGACTTTCGTGTTTCAACGCTACCAACGCAGTTTGGCGAAAGCGTTGTACTTCGCGTACTTGACCGTTCCACGGTTCAGCTTGATGTCGACCATGTTGGCTTTCCCGACGATATCCACCAATACTTCCTTGAAGACATTCAAAAACCAAATGGCATTGTAATCATAACGGGGCCCACAGGCTCGGGAAAAACCACCACCCTCTATGCCGCCCTTCAACGCATTAACCGGACTGAAACGAAAATACTCACAGCCGAAGATCCGGTGGAATACGATGTCGAAGGGATCATTCAATTACCCATCCGCGAAAACATCGGACTCACATTTTCCTCCGCATTGCGCTCATTCCTTCGGCAGGATCCGGACGTCATCATGGTCGGCGAAATCCGCGATTTGGATACGGCACAGATTGCTGTTCAGGCCTCGCTTACCGGCCATCTGGTTTTCAGTACACTGCACACCAACGATGCCCCCGGAGCTGTCACCCGCCTGATCGATATGGATGTGGAACCCTATCTGATTGCCTCAACGCTTGAGGCCGTAATGGGCCAACGGCTGGTTCGCACCATATGTCCCGAATGTAAAACAGCCTATCGTCCGAACGACGCTGTCCTTACTCTACTTGAACTCGACCGCAGCCAGGTGGGCGAGCAGCCGTTCTACCGGGGCGAAGGATGCGAAAGCTGCAACGATTCCGGCTACAGCGGCCGCCGCGCCATTTTTGAATACATGCGTATTAACGATACCCTGCGGGCGGCCATTCTTGACCGCCTGCCTACCACGGCCCTGCGGCATAAAGCCATCGAGCTCGGGATGCGTACGTTGCGTGAAGATGGAATCCGGTGCATCCTCGATGGCTACACCACGGCTGAAGAAGTTGTTCAATATACATAGGCGAACTGCATGGCAAAATTTCGATACATAGCCCACGACATAAACGGTGAAGAAAAAAGCGGGACGCTGAATGCCTCGGATAAGGCTTCCGCCACGAAGCAGCTGCGGAACAAGGGCTTGTTCCCAACGGAAGTTTTCGGTATCGACCTGCAGCTTCCAACGGCTGTGCAACAGAAACGTGTCGGACTGGATATGGAGATTCATTTACCCGCCTTTCTGACCGTGGTGCACCCGAAACAACTAATGGTGTTAACGCGTCAAATGGCCACACTGATCCATGCGGGTCTCCCTTTGCTGCGCGGACTTCATGTGCTTGAACGCCAGGAAAAAAATACAGCGCTCAAGAAGACAATAGGCGAAATTTCCGATTCAATTGAAGGCGGCAGCACATTTGCCGGTGCCCTCGCGCAGCACCCGCGTATTTTCAACAAGCTCTACATCAACATGGTAAAAGCCGGCGAAGCTGGCGGCATTCTGGACGTTGTTCTCGAGCGCCTTGCAACCTATATGGAAAAGGCTCAGAAGATTAAGAACAAGGTCAAAAGCGCCATGACCTACCCCATCGTTGTTCTGTTGGCATCATCCGGCATCATGATTTTTTTAATGGTCGCGATCATTCCAAAGTTCGAACAGATATTTTCCGATATGCTGGAGGGCCGGAGTCTGCCGCCTCTCACCCTGTTTGTGATGGACCTCAGCGAACGAATCAAAGACGGCTGGCCTATTGGATTAGGCGTTATCATCGGAATCATTTTGCTGGGGGCTATCCTCAAGCGATTTCGTTTCGGCCGGATCATACTGGACACCCTTAAACTGGCTGTCCCGCTATTTGGAGGCCTGTCGCGCATGGCCGCGCTCGCCCGTTTTGCGCGTACCCTTGGCACCTTGATGGAATCCGGCGTACCTATTCTTCAGGCGTTGACGATCGTGAAGGAAACACTCTCAAATGAAATCATCTCGGAAGCAGTTCAGGATATTCACGATAGCATCAAGGAAGGCGAACCCATGGCGGTACTCGTTGAAGCCAATCGGATTTTTCCGCCCATTTTCGGGGGTATGGTTGAAGTGGGAGAGGAAACCGGCGAATTACCGGCCATGCTGCTCAAGGTTGCCGATATGTATGACGACGAGGTCGACAATACCATTGCTGGACTCAGCTCCATTATTGAGCCGGTTCTTATCGTTTTGCTGGCCGTCGTGGTAGGAACCATTGTTATTGCCATGTTCCTGCCCATGGTATCTATAATGGGCAACCTGAACTAACGGATCTTTACCAAGGAGAACACCATGAAAGCGCTGCTGATTATCGCCCACGGAAGCCGTCGAAAAGAGTCCAATGAAGAGGTTCGCCAGCTTGCCGAGCGAGTTGCCATCAATTCGGGTGATGGATTTGACCGGGTGACCGCCTCATTTATGGAAATCTCCAGTCCATTGGTCGATTCCGCCATTGCAGATCTGGCCGAGGACGGGGCCACCGAAATCACCGTCTTTCCCTACTTTCTCGCGGCCGGAACCCATGTCGCCAACGATATCCCGCGCCTGATCAATGAAGGGAAAGAGGACCACCCGAACATCCGTTTCGAGATTATGCCCCATCTGGGAGCGCTGAAGGGAATCAGCACACTGATTCTCAACCATATAAATGCGTAAACACTGTGGTTTAAGTAATTTTCTGGTTTTCAGGGTAGTCGCAAATTCCGTTTGACTTCCCGTGCCCACTCCCCTAGGTTCTCGCACTTGTTTTTGACCCCGAATGGATTGGGGGAGGTGAATTTAGAAATGGCCCAAGAAACTTGCGAAGTAAAAGTACGTCGTGGTGAAAGCGTTGACCGCGCTCTCCGCCGCCTTAAAAAGGCGTTGGACAAAGAAGGCGTCCTGAAAACCATGCGTGACAAGCGTTGCTACGAAAAGCCCAGCGAAAAGAAAAAGCGTTTGGCAAACAGTCGTCGCGGACGCAAATAGAATTTTTCAGTTACTGAGAAATACAAAAGCTCCCATCCATGGGAGCTTTTTTTTGTTGTAGCCGAGGGGCGTCGTCCCCGGAGCTTCTCCACTGAAGGCAGGGTCACCGCCTGCACCTATAAATCCAGCGGTTGGATATTTGGCCATCAGCGCAAGATTCTCATCCACCTGTTGCGGTGATACCGCACCGATGGTCATGGCATCGAATACGCCGCAACGTTGTGCATACTTCATACACTCGTCGCGTTTGTCCACCAGCTTACCCTCCCCGTAAATTTTCATCCCAATGATCGCTTTCCCGTTGAACTTTGCTTTTGCGAGCAACGCATGCACTTCTTCGACCGAGGCGTCACATCACTCCATATGGATTCAGACGTGCCAACATCACATCCACCCACGGATGGGTCGCCGCCGTTTGCATGGCACCGAAATCATGACACGAAACGCCCACCGCTTTGATCTGCCCTTTTGCCTACGCTTCGCTGAGCACTTCCATATAGGGGAGCATCGCCTCTTCCCAATCCTTCTCAATCAGGCAGTGCAACAACACAATGTCCAGGTAGTCCGTCTGAAGCTCATACCGAAACCGTTCAATTGCCGCTTTCGCTGATTTCAGCCGATGTGCAACCGATAGCTCAGCAGGTTTATTGCTGTCGCAACGCCACCAGACCTTGGTCATAATAGAAACATCCTCCCGCGGAATATATCGGAGCGCTTCGCGGCAATATGGGTGCGAGCCATACCAGTCGGCCAGATCGAAAAAGTTGATGCCGCGGTCATAGCAATGGCG
>JAZGFK010000149.1:0-36544 GCA_036479375.1 Pontiella sp.
TCAAGGTTGTATACCTATGTCCGGCTGGTTTGTGTTTTTGTCTTTGTTTTTTCATACCCTCCGAGTGGAGGATTTAGACGGCACATACCAGCCTTTTTATTTAAATGCTATGGGATGACAGTGTAATGAAATTATGGATGAATTTTGCTAAAAAAGAGGTTGTATGAAACGATTTAATAAGCCGATTAAAAATAAGTTGGTAGTTAGAGTTCTTCTGGTAAATGGACTATTCGTATTATTCATTCAAGAAGCCTATTATACAATTAAATGAGCAGACGATCTTCCTCTTTCGGAGACAGTAGAGGGATTGATAACTTCTATAGCATGGGTTGTTTTTGTTTCATCACTACTGGTTTTTACTTTGATTGATGACTCTTTGGATAAGAGGGGAATACGTAAAAATAACGATAGTCTAAATTAGATAGGACTTCGAAAAAATGAACGTAAAAGGGTCAGAGTATCAGAGTAAGCGCAAGTGATATTCCAGTGAAAGTTTTGGTCATAGTTCGGTATGTTTTACTATAGTGTATACGCTATATAAAGTGGTGGTTTTTTTTGGATTAGCGGTCTTGCTGACCTTCGCTGAATCGACCGATTAGACAGGAAAAGGAGTTCGTCCTCGGATTTAAGTATTTTGGCAAGCACTGAGCCGTTTTGTCCGCCGTAACATGGAGTACGAAGGAGGAAGGGAGGGATCATGTTTGTCGACGGTAGCGGTAGATAATACTGTTCTAATATTTTAGCCACCTTTGGGCAGTAGTTGGTCGATTTCGCCGGAGGCAATCAGCGGCTCCATTTTTCGCCAGCCGCCGATATGCCGGTTGCCAATGAAAATCTGGGGTACAAATTCCACCTTCTCTCCGCAGCGTTCATACATTTCGCGTGTAAGTTCCGCGTCAACAAATTCATCGGCTTCGCGATCGTATTCGATCGCAATGGCGGTGAACGTGACACCGCGTTTATGGAGATAGTTAATGGCTTCGGTACAGAGGCCGCATACTTTGGAATAGTAAATATCGATTTTCGGCATCGGGTTTACCATTTGACCAGTACACCAAGGTTGAAGGACGTGCCATCGAGGTAGCTGCCTTCAATGTCGTGCCAGCGGATTTCGGCCATGACTCCAATCCATACAAAGGTGGCTTCCATGCCAATCTGTCCGAAATATCCGGATACGTTTTCCAGATTCGGAATTTTTGAATCGATCAGATAGTAGCCCGCTCCGACTCCGGCATAGGGTGAAATCATGAAGGGGAGTCGTACGTTGAGCGAGAGATCGAGGGGGATAACATCGGTATCAGTATCGTCAAATTTAACCTGACCTCCGCGGCCTTCAATGGCGCCAAATCCCAGAATGGTTTTTTTGAGGCGCAAGCCGACCCCGTTGCCGGTGTCGTCGCCTTCCCAGTAGGTTCCATAAGCCGTGAGGCTGGTATCAGCGTTAGCCACCATGCAGGCGGTGATGAGCGCGAGTAGTGCGATGAGTTGTGTTTTCATGGTAGGTCATCCTCGGTTAATGGGGATGAAGCATAGTTGTTCGACAAAGTGCTCGCCAGACTATTTTAAGAAGGAAGTCCGTTGTATATTTGCAGAAATAAAACAGTTTTCTCACGACGAGTGAATGGTTTTCTCATTGAATTATGCCTGTTCGAATTGAACGGGTATTTCAGTCGTTGGAATACGTAATAAATAACTGATCAGGGAGAAAAAACTCACTACCTTTATCCTGGCCGCCTGCATGACTGCCGGTGCGGTTGCCTTCCTTGATGTTGACGGTGTTTTGATCTCTTCTGTTACCGCTGGTGCATTGCCGGACATGGTGACCTTTGCGCCGAATGGAAAAAAGGTCTCGTTGCCAACGAAAATGAGACGGATGATGAATATCGGATCGATCCGGAAGGTTCGGTTTTCATTATTTTATAATCGTCGGGTTCTCGACTTGAGAGTTTTTTTGTTTTGGTTAGACTATATAGAATCTATGAAAGACCTGTTTAAGAGAGCGAGAGAGTGGGTTTGGCTGGAAGGGGATCCGGCAAAAGACCGTTCCGTGGAACTGGCCGTTTGCGGCACACTGGAAATCATGCTGGGCTTTCTCTGTTTTGCTTTGGCCATGCTTCTGTTGCTCGTTGTGTCATCGTCCGGCCTCGGCGGCATGAAACCGGTTCATTTCTGGATGGCCATGGGCTGCCTGTTTTATCTGACCGGCTGGTTTATTGTGATGGGTCTGGGCAGTGTAAAAGCACGTCGTTGGGCTCGGGCGCTGGTGCTGGTTGGGGCGTGGGTTGCCGTATTCTTCGGCACGCTGATCCTCGCGCTGGTGCTCTATATTCTGCCGGAAGCGCATAACCTGCTCACCGAGTCGGAACTGATCTCGCCCGATTCCGCCCTGCTGATTCTGTATTTCACGACCTTCGTTCTGGCTGCGCTTCAGGTTGTTTTCCCGTTGAGCGCCATTGCTTTTTATAGTCTGCGTGGGGTTCAGCGAACGTGCGAACGGCGGAATCCGGAACCCAGCTGGACCGACCGGTGTCCATTGCCGTTGCTGGCGATGGGGTTTATTTCGGTTCTGGGTAGCTTTACGATCTTCTTTGGAGCCACCACAAACTTTGTTGTATTTCTTTTTGGGCATGTGGAGTCGGGTTGGTCCGGGTTGGCCATTGAACTCATTATTTCCATGGGATTTGCCTATGTGGGCTGGGGGGCATTCAACCGGAAAATGCATGCCTGGTGGGGGGCATATGCCCTGGTTTTACTTACATCGAGCTCGATGATGCTTACGTTTTCCGAGCTAGAAATGAGCGCGCTGTATGTTCATATGGGTTATTCGCAATATCAAATGGCCCAGATGGTCCACCTGAAACCCATCAACCCGACTATGCTGACTTTTGTCAGCGGGGTTTGGGGCATCATGGCCTGTATTTATTTAGTCTGGGTTCGAGACTGTTTCCGTCCGGAGGCGGCAAAGGTTGTGGCAAAATCGTATACACAGCTGAAGGCTGAAGAGGAGGCCGCAAAACCGGCCGAATCGCGGCAACCGCGTATGCGGCTGGAAGACTGATCTGAACGTGGTCTGCCGCACAACGACTATTTCCAACGGTTGGAGCACTTTAACCTTTCATTTATAACCCATTGCATGGACTATTCTAACGTTTTAAGCACTTTGGACCAGAGGACATTCGCATGGCAGGAAAGCACAAGGGGCTCGGTCGAGGGCTCGACGTATTAATCAAAGACGGAACCAGCGCCAAAAAACAGGCTGTCACAAAGAAAGCCCCGTTAAGGGAGCAAGCCGTCGGGGAAGCGGGCAATACGCTCGAGGTGGCGGTGGCGAAGGTGGTTGCCAGTCCATGGCAGCCCCGATCCGTCTTTAATTCCGATGCGCTGACCGAACTGGTTGCGTCCATTAAAGTACATGGTATTTTACAGCCGTTGCTGGTTCGTGAAGTGGGTAGCAAGTATGAGCTGATTGCCGGCGAACGCCGCTTACGCGCAGCCCAGGCCGCGTTGCTTAAAAAGGTGCCTGTGATTGTCATCGAGGCTTCCGACGAAAAAGCGCTTGAAATTGCCCTGATTGAAAACCTGCAGCGGGAAGATCTCAACCCGATCGAAGAAGCCGAAGGCTACGCTTTGCTTCAGAAAAAATTCAGTCTCACTCAGGAAAAGATAGCTGAGCGGGTAGGTAAAGCGCGCGCGTCCGTGGCGAATGCGCTTCGTTTGCTGGATCTATCCGATTCCATTCGGAAATATATTTCTGACGGTCTGCTTTCAGTTGGACATGCCAAAGTGTTGCTTTCGCTCGTCAGCGATAAAGAAAAGGACTTACTTGCGAAACGGGCCATCAAGGAAGGGATGTCGGTCCGGATACTCGAAAAGCTGGTTAAAAAACTCAGCATGCCCCCGAAGAAACACCGGGCAGAAAAAAGCGATTTGCCAAGCGACTATCTTAAAACCCTCACCGATGAACTGCATCAGTTTTTTGGTACCAGCGTTCGGATTTCACCATCCAAAACGCTTACGAACGGACGCAAGGTAAAGGGGTCGCTCGAAATCGACTACCACAACAACGATGAACTTGACCGGTTGCTCACGATCATAGGCTACGTCAGCGATCTCTAATATGTCCGATCAGAAATTAAACCGGGAAGAAATGGCGAAGGAATACGACGCCATTCATAACCGACTGTTCCTTCTTCAGATTCTGGTTTTAGGAATCCTGCTCGGCGTGTACCAGTTCAGTGGAGCGTCGGCAGCGCTTGCTGGAGGGCTGGCCCGTCGTTTCGGTGCCGATCTTTGGTATGCGACCAATGCGGTCTATACCGCAGTGTCTGTATTCGGGTTTGCCGCCTTTATGTCGCCGTTTGCCTACTATAGCAGTCACGTGCTGGAGAAACATTATGGGTTGTCGAATGAATCCCTAATCGACTGGTTGGTTGATTTTATTAAATCGCTTCTGATCGACCTGGTGCTAGCCACCATTCTGTTCTCGGTTATTTATGCCCTGCTGCGTTTGATGCCCGATTGGTGGTGGCTCGCAGCGTCGGTGTTCTACATTCTCTTTGCCGTGATCATTTCGACGATTGCCCCGATGGTTATTATGCCTTTGTTTCATAAATTTGAACCGCTGGAAGAAGGAGACCTGACTGCAGCTATTCGGAAACTGTTGGATGATGCCGGCATTAAGGTCGTCGGCGTATTCAAATGGGGCTTCGAAGAAAAGGCGGGTGCGGCGAATGTGGTATTTTCCGGTTCCGGGCGCGCTCGACGGGTTATTCTAGGCGACACGCTTTTGTCTGGCTACACGCAGGATGAGATCCTTGCCGTTTTAGCCACTGAGATTGGTCACTTTAAAAATAAGGATACCCTGCGATTGATGGCCACGAGTTCCTTGCTGGCTTTAGTCGGATTTTTCGTCGCGCACCTCTGCCTTGTGAAGTTGACTGGGTTTTTTGAAATTCCTGTCATCTACGATATCGGAGCCGCCCCGATTTTTATTTTCAGTCTGTTTGTCTTTTCGCTGGTTTCGATGCCCTTTGCAAATATCCATTCACGCCGCCGTGAATATGCGGCGGACGCTTATGCGATCAAAAAAATCGGTTCGGCCGATGCGCTGGTTTCGGCTTTCGAAAAACTGGCCGATCAGAATCTGTCGAACAAAGAACCGTCCGCATGGGTTGAGTTTCTATTACACAGCCATCCATCGATGGCCCGGCGTATCGAACGTGTCCGTAATCTCTGAGCAATCAGGGTAAAAAACATCCATGATCGACCATTCCCATAGTGAACTGGAAAAATCAGGAAAAGGGGGCTTCTTCGCGCGCGAGGCCGTCAGCGGTGTTCCGTGGATGGTCGTGGGCAAGCTGGTGCTGTTCTTTCTTTATTTCGGTGTCAGCGTGCTCACCGTTAATGGACTCGGAAAAGAGAAATTCGGGGTCTACAGCCTGATCCTCAATATATCCTCATACATGCTCATCATCTGCGGACTGGGATTGGGTTCAGCCTTAATGCGTTATGTGCCCGAGCTGGTCGCCCGGAAAAACAGATTCGGATTGATTCACTTTTTGTGGAAATCCGCGACCCTGCAGTTATTAGCGATAGCAGGTTTGTCGGCGATTCTCTTGCTCAGTTGCGAACCGCTCCAGCGACTGTTCAATGCCGAGCATGTTGAAAACTTCCGGTTCTATCTGAAGCTGTCTTGCGGGTTGACCAGTATCTTGTTGCTTAAGGACTTCGTGGGAACCGTATTCACCTCGATGTTCAATACCCGTATTGTTGCCATCTTGTCGGTCATTCAAGGAATCATGTGGTTTTCCGTTTTATATGTATGGCTGGAAATCCAGCCGGAAGTTTCAGTCGCATTTTTTGTTCAGATAATCGCGGTTGGGATGGTGTACAGCATTGGCGCCGTCATCCTGTTTCGTGCGATTCAGCAACTGCCGTGGAAAACCCGCGAGTTTGGAATTGGAAAACGCCGGGCGCTCTCGTTTTCCGGAACGGTCATGCTCAGTTCCATTCTGCGCATGGGCATGTTTAAATATTCTGAAATATTCTTTCTTGCGGCGGTTGGCGGCACAACGCTGGCTGGAGTCTATGATCTGGGTTATACGTTGCCCTATACGGCCATCACATTTATACCGCTGGCCCTGATGCCCTTGTTTACGTCCGCATTTGCTGAAGCCTATGTACGGGATAACAGCTGCCTCGGTTTACTGATCAGCTCCTATTATAAAATGCTGATGATGGTTTCGCTGCCTGTAACCGTATTGGGGATCTGTTTTGCCCCGGAAGCCTATCACATCATTTACAAAGGCGGGATGGACGAAGCCGGTTATATTGCTTCCGCCTTCTGCATCGTGCTGACTTTGCCCCTCATTTCGATGCCGCTTTCGGCCGCAATCAAAGCCAAGGAAAAGGTGCTGAACATGGTTCCGATGCTGGTCTTGCAGATTGTCGTAAATCTAGTTCTCGACTGGCTGTTAATTGTAGAATACCGGATGGGCGTGTGGGGTGGAATATTTGCCGTCCTGGGCACTTTCGTGCTGACGATTCCGCTCAGGTTGTGGGTGATCCGGGGCATTATCGGTGGCATCTATTTCCCCATTGGATTCTTCTTGAGAATTATCTCAGCACTCATCGTACTCGGGGCCGTTTTTCGGTGGATCGCCACGCGGTTCAACGTATTTCATCTGGTTGAGGTTCAGTGGATCAACATCACCCTGCTCTTCATCACCGGAGCCGTATACGTCGGCCTGTTCCTATTGGCGGCGCGTTATCTTCGGCTGGTACGCGAAGAAGACATCGAAGATTTCCATGCGCTGGAAATTACCAAGCTTAACAAACTGCTGCGCTTTTTGGTGCGTTAGGTCGAAGGCCATTTCGCCATCAGGTTATTCTGCATCCGAAGTTCATAGGATTTTTTTGCAGGGGTTAACGATTCAACCACGGGCATCAGTTCCCTGCCGTCGTCTCCCATCCAATCGATGATATTCAGCACTGTTACCACGGCATAGGAGTTTTGTTCGAGCAGGTTTTTCAGACATTGAACTCCGGATTCCTTCTTCCCGTTTCTGATAAGCAGCCATGCGGCCATGGCGCGTACTTCATGCGAGTCGTCCTGCAGATGCCGATTGCCGATGAGATCGTGATCCAGCTGGAAGCAACCGACCATTCCCCAGTAGCGCATTCCACAGTCCGCTTGCTTCAGCATTTTTTCATAGTGCGGAATGTTGGCCGGATTTTTATCCAGCGCCAGGTCGGCAGCGTTAAGTAGAGCAGGGAGGTTGTACTGTTTGGGATCGCGCACCATATCGTGGATCGTCATCTGGTTATCCGCCGCACGCTTCACCATTTCAGATTCTGGTAACAGTCCGGAATCATGGAATTTTAGCTGCTGTTGGCGCAGGCCGTTCCGCATTTTTTCGATGACCTGTGCGTATTTCGGATTGCTCGAAAGGTTGTCGATATTGTCTGGATCCTTCTGCGTATCGTACAGCTCTTCTGTCCATCTCTTTGGTGCAAAAAATCTTGATTGAACCTCGGAGGCGTTGCCGGATGCAACGTGGCTTTCCCACGCCTGGGTTGCCTTCATCTTCCAGAGATACTCCAACTTCTGCATCCAGGGTACATAGGGCATATAGTTGCGGATGTAGAGAAACTGTTTGTCGCAAACCGCCCGCGCATTTTCGAGGCGTTCATCCATGCGTCCGCGGAATGAAAAATGGAATTCCTGCTCCGGCTCTGTCTGAGGTCCGAGAAAAACCGTTCCGTGCATATAGTCGGGCACCGTGGAGCCGGTCAGGCTGAGCCAGGTTTTCGGCATGTCGACAAAGCTGACCAGCCGATCAATTTTTGTGCCCGGATTTTGGGCGGGCCAGAGATGTTTATAGCGATCCGGTATGCGGATGATGAGCGGACAGTGAAGTCCAGTGCTGAAGAGATAGCGCTTACTGCGCGGTAGCACACCGCCGTGATCGGAGTTGTGGACGACGATGGTATTTTCGGCCAGCCCCATTGCCTTTAGGGAATCAAGGGAAGCTCCAAGATCCGAATCCATCCGTTTCATGGCGTCGTGGTATTTTGCATAGTTTTTACGGATGTCCGGCAGGTCGGGATGGTATTTTCGCAGCGTGGTATTCCGCGGGTCATGGAGCGTATTTTCCACATCACCCTGTGCCCGACTTTCGTGCGACTCGCGGAGGTTAACGACCTGGAAGAAGGGTTGATTCTTTGCGAGGTCCTCCCACTTTACTTTGCCGGGATTGTCCCAGCATTCCTTATCCGGCCGGCCGCCAATATTGTAATCGGTTTTGGTGCTGTTACCGACATAATAGCCGTTGGATTTTAGGTGATCAGGATAATACTTGATCCGGTCGTGGGGAATGGCGTTACGGCTCCGCATGGGGAAGGTGCCGTTCGAAATGGAGAGCATGCCGGTGATCCATGTGCTGCGCGAAGGCGCGCATACGGGTGTATTCGCATAGGCATGCATGTATTGAAATCCATCGGTCGCCAGCTGATCAATGTTGGGTGTAATCGCGTGTGGATTTCCGTAACAACCCACCCATTCGACATTGTTATCTTCGCACGTTAGCCATAGAATATTGGGTCGATCTTGAGGTGCGGCTTTCACGGTCGACAGCGAAGCCGCGATGGCTGAGGCCTGAATGAACCTGCGCCTATGCATCTTTGAGGATGGTTAGTGAAACATCTTCGGTCAGGTGGGCTGTATTTTCCCGAAAGGTATCCATGTGAGGAGCGGCGAGATGAGCATGAAGTGCATCGAGGGTTTTCCACTTTTCGATGACCGTTACAACGGTCTCATCCTTCCACTGCACTTCGATGCCGCTGTCGGCATCAACCGCTGGGGCATATTCAATGCAGCCGTTTTCTGCGAGTACATTGGGAACATTGGTTTTGAAAACTTTAATGAACTCCGCGCGTTTACCCGGCTTCACTCCGATGGAGGCTATTACATGTATCATAGTGGATTCCTATTTGACGTTAACTTCACCCAGTTGGTTCAGGATGTTGAGAATGTTTTTCTTCGCTTCCATGTATTCGGTGTCGTTGAGTACACCTTC
The DNA here is from genome assembly GCA_036479375.1 of Pontiella sp. GTDB lineage: Bacteria > Verrucomicrobiota > Kiritimatiellia > Kiritimatiellales > Pontiellaceae > Pontiella. The sequence goes on from JAZGFK010000149.1 coordinate 9,078, forward strand.
TTCATGCGCGACCTTCAAATCCAGCAGTTCCTGACCCACCGTAATGTTGCGGTTCAGCGTCAGATCGAACTTATTAAAGGCGGCTCCGGCACATCCGGACAGGACAACTGCGATTAGCATGGCCAGTGCTCCGTTTATTATTTTTCTCATATTCATTCTCCTTTGCTTACTCAAAAATGAAGCTCGAATTTTCAATGAATGGAATTCCCATCCAACGTACCGCGTTTATGCATAATAGTCCGTAATCGATTTCCACGCATCTTCGGCCTTGTCGCAAAACGTTATCAGGTCGAGATCCTTTGGGCTGATCAGCCCGCACTCGGCGAGATATTCCCAGTCGATGAGCCGTTTCCAATGTTCGGAATTAAAGAGAATCACAGGCATCGGATCGATTTTCTTCGTTTGAATCAGGGTCAATGCTTCGAATAATTCATCGAATGTGCCGAACCCGCCGGGGAATATAACGACCGCTTTTGCACGGAGTAAAAAGTGCATTTTGCGCATGTGGAAATATTGGAACTCAAAATTCAGGCCGGGCGATACGTAGGGATTTGCTTCCTGTTCAAATGGAAGCTCAATATTCAGCGAAATTGATTTGCAGGCGGCTTCGTCGGCTCCTCGGTTGCCCGCTTCCATGATGCCGCCGCCGCCGCCCGTCACAATCACGTATTCGCATTCATGGTTGTTCTGACAGGTTGTGCTTATAATGCGGGCGAGTTTGCGCGCTTCTTCATAAAAGGGCAGAAGTTCAGCCAGTTTTTCGTTCTTACAATCGCCAACGGTTTCGGGCGAGGGGATGCGTGCGCTTCCAAACAGGACGATTGTCGATTTAATACCTTCTTCCTGCATCGTGACTTCCGGGTGGAGATATTCCAGCTGTAGGCGAACCGGACGGCAATAATCGCTGTTTAGAAATGAAATGTTTTCAAATGCTTTTGGCGGACTGATCATGATGCTTCTCCTTACTGGATTGGTCGGCAACGAATGAATGTAAAGCAACTACTATATTCGTTGGGTGGGTTCGTTGCTTTTTAATCATTCGTTGCAAATCCTAATTTTGGTGTTTCGCGTACAGCGGGGTCGACGTTGAAAAAATCACGGGATTTGAAGTTGAACGCACCAGCAATCAGATTGCTGGGAAAGGCCTCGCACTTATTGCGGTGATCGCGCACGTTGCCGTTGTAAAAGCGCCGAGCTGCCTGAATGCGGTCTTCCGTATTTACCAGCTCCTTTTGCAACTGAAGAAAGTTCTTGTCCGCTTTTAATGCGGGATACGCTTCGGCAACCGCGAGCAGTTTTTGTACACCGGCCACCAGTTGTTTCTCGGTACCTTCCTGATGGCTTACGCTGCCCGTGTCGGACATGCAGGTGTTCCGTAGCTCAACAACCCGCTCCAGCGTTTTCTGCTCATGTTTTACATACCCTTTAACCGTGGAAACCAGATTCGGGATGAGCTCATAGCGCCGCTTCAGCTCCGTATCCACATTGCTCCATGCTTCAGCAATATGATTCCGCAGTGCCACCAGTGTATTATACGTTGAGATCACATAAACAATCGGCAACAGGAGTATTGCGATAACAATGATGAGTGCGATGGGCATGATTACTCCTCCAAAAGATAGTCAGGCATCAGAGAGCGGATTTCGATCAACTGCTTCAAGTGCGTCTCAATTTGTTCGACCTTTAGGCGGGCGGCGAATCCGAGGGCGATCATGTTCTGGTCGACTTCGATATTGATGTCGTGGTGGCCGAGTAAATAATCGATCATCCGCGCGTTGCAGAAGTCGTAGGCAAACTTTTTGTCCTTCGACCGCACAACAAACTTTTTTGAAAACTCGTGGGACTCGAAATCAATATCGTCATAACCAACCGCCTGCGCAATTTTGGAAAAGAAGCTCTCTTTGGCAATGGTGAGTTCAGGGAGATATTTTGGCAGTGTCAGGATAAAGAATGAGAAATGGTGATGATTCGTCTGGCGGCGTCCCTTTGAGTCAGTCGAATAGGTTTCATAATGGAAATCAAACGCACTGATCTCGTGATCATTATAGGTTCCGTTCAGGATATTGAAGGCATATTGATTGGAACCCTGCCGGAGCTTATCGAGAAAAGAAAAGCGATCTGCTAATCGGTAGTTTCTTTCGTGGTTGAAATCGAGGCCCAGCTTTTCAGCCAGCAAAGTCATGTCGTCGCGCCGTTTTTTTCCGGCCCGGATACCCCAGATGATTGCGCCGATAACGCAAATGAATACAACAATGACGCCGCCCATAAAAATCTCCTATCAAACTGGAAGCATTTAAGCGATTTATCAAAAGGATGCCGATTATAAATTCAGGCAATTGATGTATTCAAGGAATATAGGGTTTGATGATGTCGATTTGTCTGACTTCTGATGAAGAAGAAATCGTAATTTGAATGCCGATTTCAGGCCAAGTCATGGTTTTTATAGCGCCGCGAGCCCCTGGTCGGATATCACGCACCCTGCTTGTGGATATGCGTTCCGGATTGCCATAGGCGGCGAGGACTTCCTCTTCCGTGCTACCAACCTTGATGCTCTTGGAGGTTGTGCCGGAGAACTCACTTCCGAAATTAAGTTGAACGGCCTTGTGAAGATCAGATTTTTTACCGCCATCAAGGTGGCACATGATATTTTTATCTTTCCAGGCCATCACCTTGCTGTTTCGGTGGTCGGGATGGCCGAACTCGGCGATCAGCTCCGCGCGAGTCGCGCCGATGTGGAGCGCGTCCCATCCTACGCCCTCAGTTATTGTTTTCGGTATGGAGGGATCGATATACGTACCGCGTTTTAAGACATAGTATTTGGGTTTTTCTTTGTTAAGCAGTACATCACCGGAAATCCATTCCAGTAACAAATATTCGGTCCGATTGATCGTTACGATCTTTAATTCCGCTTCCGATTGATCACCACTATGGAAGAGGCTGTTGCTTTTCCAGATCCACCCGGTTTTGTCAGTTTTCCCATCGTTGAAAAACTGGAGTCCTTTTAATTCCAGCTCTTCCTTCCAATTCGTGTCGCTGGGGTTGAATTCGCTGATGGAAGAGACGAAATCAATGGTGTTCCATTTGCCGATAAAGGGAGAATTTCGAACGAACGGTGTTGGTTTGGATTCATTCAAGACGGTGCCCGGTGGAGCTGCCTGAGCTGGATCAGCATTTTCTACAGGAGTGGCTTTGTCCATCCACTGGGAAGAAAAGGGATCGGCGAGCCAGATGGCGATGAACAGGACACATAGCGTTCCAATCACTCCAAAAAACAAGATTTTACCTCGCGATGAAATAGAGGAACCGCTGGAAGAGGCGATAAGCGGAATCGCCGAACCATAAGATTCCGGCGGATCCATCTCCGCGATGATCGCCTCCAACACCTCCAACGTCGGTTCGCCGTTCGATCGGGCCGCTAGCGCGTCGTAGGCGTGCGTTTCGATCGATTGAAGAATCTCGCGTTTTTCGTCCGCGGGGAGCTCGCCCAAATGCTGTTGCACGAGGCTGATGTGCTCGTAGATCCGGGTCTTGAGTTCGATGGGGAGGTTCATTCGTTTTCTCCTGGTTTGCCTTTGCGCAATTTTCTAATGCCGTTGTTCAGATTTCCCCAATACGTGTTCATCTCCTGAACGCGTTGCCGGCCCAAAGCTGTGAGCGAGAAATAGCGGCGCGGTGGGCCGGAGCTGGAGGGTTTCACTTGAACTTTGAGGTAGCCGTCCTTCTTGAGGCGGCTAAGAATCGGGTAGACGGTGCTGTCGGTCACCACGAGCTCCTCGATTTTCTGGAGGGACTGCAGGATCTCGTAACCGTAACTTTCACCGTGTTGCAGCAGGTTCAGGATGCAGAATTCCATCAGCCCTTTTCTAAGTTGTGTCACCCATGTGCTCATCATTTCCTCAGTACTACGTAAAGCAGTATACCGGAATGCAGAGTAGTACAAGGAAAATGTTGATCCGTTGTTTACTTCGCTCTGTACCTGAGAAATATTCCTTTTCCCCGAAGGAACTACCCATTAAGGAATATTATGACTGAAGAAATAGAAATGAATGTTGGAACCCAGCCATTGGATGCCATCATGACGGAAAAGGGCATCAAAAATACCGATCTGGTAGCCATTGCACCGCCGGGTTTTATTACCCACAAGCAAATTCAGAAGGGCCGCAAAGGGCGCCGTCTGACCATGCACATGCAACAGAAAGTTCTGGATACGCTAAACATCTATAGTGCTCCTGAGTCGTATGAGTGGGAGCAGGTATTTACGTATCGCGGTAAGAAAACGCTTTAGGATTTGAAAGCAACGAATGTAGGAAAGCAACGAAGAGCTCTGCGGAATGGATTCGTTGCTTTTCCTACGTTCGTTGCAGATAGTTTTTAGCGGAGTTGGCTATGACAAAGCAATGGATCAAAGTAGCGGGCGCGCGGGAGCACAACCTTAAGAACGTGCACGTTAAAATTCCGCGTGATGAACTGACGGTGGTGACGGGGCTGAGCGGTTCTGGCAAGTCGTCGTTGGCATTCGATACCATCTATGCGGAAGGGCAGCGCAAATATGTCGAGAGCCTCTCGGCGTATGCGCGGCAGTTTCTGGGCCAGATGCAGAAGCCGGATGTCGACTATATCGAGGGGCTCTCTCCGGCGGTATCCATTGAGCAGCGCACGGCAGGATCGAATCCCCGGTCGATTGTTGCGACCACCACCGAAATCTACGATTACCTGCGCCTGCTTTATGCCAGTATCGGAAAGCCGCACTGCTATAAGTGCAGGAAACCGGTGAGCAGTCAGAGTGCCGAAGAAATTGTTGAACAGCTGATGCAACTCCCGGAAAAGACCAAGCTGATGGTACTCGCACCCTTGGTAAAAGGGCGGAAAGGCGAGCACGTTGAGGTTTTTGAGAAGGTTCGGAAGCAGGGGTTTGTCCGTGTGCGTATAAATGGCGAAATCCATGAACTCGAAAATGTACCCAAGCTTGCCAAAACAAAGAAGCACTCAATCGATGCCGTTGTGGACCGTTTGGCCATGGGCGCTGATATCCGGGGTCGCATAACGGATTCGGTTGAGCTGGCACTGGCCGAAGGAGAGGGCTCGATTACCGCTTTGGTCGCGAACGACAACGGCGATTGGGATGAGCGACTCTATTCTGAACACTGCGCCTGTACTGACTGCGGGATCAGTTTCGATAAACTCGAAGCCCGTCACTTTTCTTTTAACAGCCCGTATGGCGCTTGTCCTACCTGTCATGGGCTCGGAACCCAAATGATCTTCGATGAAGATCTGGTGATTCCGGATAAAAACATGGCCTGGGAAAAGTCGATCCACCCGTGGCGCTACGGCGGACGCCGCGCTATTATCTATTATAATAAGCTGCTCGCGTCGCTGGGCAATGAGTTCAGTATTGAGCCGGGCATTCCGTTTAAGGATCTTCCGCGAAGCTTTGTGGATGTCCTTTTTAATGGGTCGGACGATGTTGAAATTCAGTATTACATGCGCCGCCGCCTCATCAAAAAGCCATTCGAAGGCGTCTTTCCCGCATTGAATCGCCGGATGGAAGAAAATGAGAGCGAGGCCATGAGCCATTGGCTGCGCGGCTACATGACGCGGCACGTTTGCCCTGAATGCAGTGGTGCGCGCCTGCGTCCGGCGGTACTGGCTTGCACGATGAACGGCCGTAATATCCGCGAAATCATTACGGACTCCGTGGTGGATTCCTCAACGTTTTTCGAATCACTGAAGCTCACCAGGCAGGAAACGTTGATCACGAAGGAAATCCTGAAGGAGATCCGTTCGCGGCTGAGCTTTATGGTGAATGTCGGGCTCGACTACCTCACGCTCGATCGTGAAAGCGGAACGCTTTCCGGCGGCGAAGCACAACGTATTCGGTTGGCAACCCAGATTGGGGCCGGGCTGGTGGGCGTCGTCTATGTTTTGGATGAGCCCAGCATTGGGCTGCATCAACGGGATAACGATCGCTTGATCCACACGCTCCAGGGACTTCGCGATTTAGGCAATACCGTGATTGTTGTTGAGCATGATGAGCAGACGATCCGCACGGCGGACTATGTGATCGATATGGGCCCCGCGGCTGGCCGCCATGGCGGAGAAGTCGTCTTTGCCGGCACCGCCGCTAAGCTGCTCAAGGCCGATACGCTGACGGCTAGGTATATGCGCGGCGAAGAAATGGTTGGGGTTCCTGAAAAGCGCCTCAAGCCATTTAAGGGGTGGATTGAGTTGAAAGGGGCGGAAGCCAATAATCTGAAGAAGGTTAATGCGAAGTTTCCGCTGGGGCTCTTCACGTGCGTGACGGGTGTTTCCGGCAGCGGAAAAAGCTCGCTGATCGATAACACGCTTAAACGCGCTTTGGCGCGGCACTTTAACGGGTCGAAAGATGTCCCGGGTAAATTCAAAGATATCAAGGGATTGGAACTGGTCGATAAAATGATCGTGATTGATCAGTCACCGATTGGCCGTACACCTCGCTCAAATCCGGCAACGTATACCGGTGCCTTTACGGATGTCCGTGATCTGTTTGCAAGTTTACCGGCCTCTAAGGTGCGTGGGTATAAACCGGGCCGCTATAGTTTTAATGTGAAGGGCGGGCGTTGCGAGCGCTGCAAGGGCGACGGTATTCTGAAGATCGAAATGCACTTTCTGCCGGACGTCTATGTACCCTGCGAACAGTGCAACGAAAAGCGCTATAACCGTGAAACCCTCGAGGTGCACTACAAGGGGAAGAATATTGCGGACGTGCTCGATATGACGATTAACGAGGCGCTCGACTTTTTCGAAGCCGTTCCAAAGATCCAGCGGAAGATGAAGACGCTGTGCGACGTTGGTCTCGGTTATCTGAAACTGGGCCAACCGGCCACCACGCTCTCCGGCGGCGAAGCGCAACGCGTGAAGCTCTCGACCGAACTCAGCAAACGTTCCACCGGCCAGACCATGTACATTCTGGACGAGCCGACCACCGGCCTGCACTTTGCCGACGTTCACAAACTGCTGGAGGTTTTGGAGCGGTTGCGAGATGAGGGCAACACCGTCATCGTGATTGAACACAACCTTGATATGATTAAGCGCGCCGATCATATTGTCGATATGGGGCCAGGCGGAGGAATCAATGGCGGAAAGGTTGTGGTTTCCGGGGCGCCGGAAAAGGTAGCCAAATGCGCTGCATCCTACACGGGGCAGTACCTTAAGGATTTATTGTGATCAGTTCGTAGTTCCGCCTTTAGGCGGTCTCTGCGGACTGGCCGCCTGAAGGCGGAACTACGAACGTTTAAATCCCAATGCCTTGATTTTACGGAGGAGGGAATCGCTGGCGTTAGTTGCCTGTACTTCCGTATTCATGAATTCCCGGCGGGTACGGTAGGTTTTTCTCAAACGATCAAAGTTTCTTGCGCGATCGATCTCATCCTTTATTGCAGCTTCGCGGATAAGTTTATCGTCCGTTTCAATGTCGTACAATTGTTTGATGAGGTCGTGCAGGACTTCTTCATCGTCGCGCCCGGCGCAGTCGATCTCGATGAATGGGACTTCGGGAGAAGGCAGTGAGCGGGCAATATCCCAGGTTTTTTGAATCTCGAAAAAGTTGCAGAGCTCGTTATAGCAGGCAATCGTGCCATTGATCTTTCCTTCATAGGAGTGGCCGGCAATATGCGGCGATGTCAGATCCGCCATTTTAAGCACATCGGTCCGGAAGGCTGGTTCGGGACGCCATACATCGATGACCATATGGGAAACTGCACCCCCTTTTTTTGCATGGAGCAGGGCGTCATAGTCGCAGACGCTCCCTCGGGCGGCATTGATAAAAATGGCACCAGGCTTGAGCTGCTCGAAGAAGCAGTAATTCGCCAGATTCTCGGTTGGCCACGGTTTTTCTTTTACGAGAGGAAGGTGCAGGGTAACGACGTCTGACTCGGCAAGAACGGTTTCCAATGTCTGGAAGTGGGGATCATTTGTTCGGGCGGCCAAGGGTGGGTCGTTAAGCAGGACGTTCATGCCTAGGGCGTTGCATTTTTGCGCGACGCGACTGCCGACATTTCCGCAACCAACGACTCCGATGGTCTTACCTTTTAGATTCAGGCCATGCCGCTGCCTGAGCACAAGCAGGGCGGCCACGAGGTATTCGGAAACACTGTTGGCATTGCACCCGGGGGAGGCGCACCAGTAGATTCCGCGCGAGTGAAGCGCATCAGCATCAATATGATCAGTTCCCGCCGTGGCGGTTCCGACAAACTTGACCGGCGTGTCTCTAAGGAGCTCATCCGTAACTTTGGTTTTTGAGCGAACAATGAGTGCATCGGCATCGAGCAGATGATCGCGGGTGATCTCACGGTCGGGGATGACTACTGTTTTTCCTGCATGAGACAGGGATTCGTGGCCAAGTAGTACTGTTTCTGCGCAGACAATTTTCATGGCAATAGTGTCTGCTTAAGCGAGAAATGGCTCAAGTTCCAAACCTTGAAAAAAATCAGCGTTGATTGCGAAACTCGCGATCCTTGACTGATGGGTGGTATTGGGTGTGCTGTTTATGGCGGGCGTGTGTAGAGTTTTTCTTCCAGAGGTGGGGGAACCAGAATTTGGCTGTGGCAAGAATGGTCAACAAAATGGTGCCGATGGCGGTGACGATCAGGGTCAGAATACCCTGTTGACGATACTGACCGGTGCCTTCTTCTTTTGCAAAGAAGGACATGGCCAGCAATATGCCAATTACCAGAATAAGAATCAGGCTACCTGTTACGAGCGGGTGCGGGCGCATTGTGAAATGTGGAACTTTGCCTCGAGTCATCTGCATTGTTATCTACCTAAAGTAATGGGCAAGCTGGAAGCCCTGTATCCCTGTTTTTTAGCCTGATATTATCTGAACAATTAATAACTTATTCGTTCATAAAAACTAATAACCCCGTTTGTCTATCACCTCGATAGGACTTCATAGAAGAAAAAAACGAATCTTTAAGAGGAGAATGGAGAGATTACTTGATGAGTAACATTCAATTCATGAGCTAGAGATCTGAACGACGGCACTCCGAGTAAGAATATGCGCTATGCAACCTGAGGCTGGGCGATCTTCAGCCAGACTTTTGCATCGTCCAGGTTGTTGAACATACGAAGTTCGAACGTCACTTTCTTTTGGACTGCGTTCATCCATATCTCGAGTATGACCTGAGTCAGACCTTGTTTGGCAACAAGAGCTGTTTTTGTTCGGGTCGCATCGATTGGACAGCGACATTGAAAGTCCTTAACCATGTTTTCCAGTTCGCCCAACCTGATATCGGCATGGTGTGATCCGATCAGCCAGATATCATTTGTGTAGGGATATTCTTTCATCATGGTTTCATGATGGATAATTCCTTTGATTGTGCTGTAGTCAAAGTTGTCTTGAAATTCAACAAGCAGATGGTCTGTAAGTTTGCAGATATTGTACATGACACTCCGTCTATTTTTCCTGAAGTTTGAGTTTCTGATTAGAGTCCAGCCACTGTTTTAGAATTAGTTTACAGTATTTCCCCGTTGCAATATGCATCGATGCGGCACGCTTCTCTAGCTCATCGGCCATTTCCTGGTGCATATTGATCCCGATGGTTTTAGTTCCGGCAGGTATTGGGTTTGTCGCCATAGTGTTCTCTCCTGAAAGGAATAAACGTATCGCGTATTTATTATTGGACAAGAAAAAAATTATATAACAACAAAGATAAGTAAACTAGTAACCTATTAGTTCTATGTAGGATAAAAGGGGCTCTCCCTCAAAGACGGGGGGAGAGCAAAAAAAGGCTCTTCCTCTCGAAGGAGAAAGAGCCTTTAAAGATGGTGGGCGAGGCGGGACTCGAACCCGCACGCTGTTAGGCACGAGAACCTAAATCTCGCGTGTATACCAATTTCACCACACGCCCAGCAAAAAATGAGGGCGTAACATAGTGGGAAGCAGGGTTGGGCTCAAGTTCAAAAACTGTGGTTTTTCCAGATTTCCTGAAGCGTTTGAATGGCGGCCAGCGGATTGGGTGAATTATTGACTGCGCTCACGACACAAAAGTTCACTGAACCAGCTTCCAGCACGGACGGCAGGTTGTCTGCATTAATGCCACCAATGGCTACGGAGGTGAGCGGAATTTCCTGTGCAATCCTTCCTGTAGTTTTTGCCCCAAGGGCCGGATCTGCAAGTATTTTGGTTCGTGTCGGGAAAACCGGGCCTATCCCGATTAAGTCGGGTTTCAGCATCTGGGCCTGAACTGCCTGCTCCATGTCATGTGTTGAAAGGCCAAATAGTTTATCTGATCGATTCCATGTTCCGCGCGCCTCGGCTAAACCCATATCGCCTTGTCCCAAATGGATGCCATCAGCGTCCGATTGGATTGCGATGTTCAAATCATCGTTAACGATGAAGCGGGTTTCTGAATCGTGTGTAATATTCCGTAGTTTTATTGCCGTTTCGAGTGCCATATCAGGAGTCGTATTTTTCATCCTTAGCTGGAGATAGCGAACGCCGCTCTCAACCGCTGCTTTAGCACAGGTTTCGTAGCCCGATACGGGATCGGTTAGAATGAGATAGAGTCCAAAGTTTTCTTTCATAGACGTTCATTGAGGCATACAGGCACGGGTAGTTACACGACGAAACTAAAAGAGATTAAGAGGATTCTTTTCATAAGAAATGTAAACTGTAACATAGAGGTGTCCATAAAGAAGTGGTTCTGTGTAAGTTATAAACGACAGGGGCGATTATAATAGCGGTATAGCTGTGATGAATGGATTATGCGTGAACACTAACGGGGGTAAAAAATGAAAGCTGGGAGTATTTTAGCACCGGTTCTTTTGATGGTACTGAGCGCAGGGGCTGCGACGACTTATCGCGATTTTATGGACTCGCAAGGCCGGGCCATACGGGGTCGGGTTTTAAGATATAATGCCGTGAAAACGGCAGTAACCATGGAACGCGATAACAGGAAAGTGGTAACCGTTCCTTTGAGTATTTTCTCAGAGGCAGATCAGAAATACATCCTTCAATGGGGGTTCAATAAAGTTTTTTTATCAGAGAGCAGTTTTAAAATTGATGCGAAGCGTAAAGAAGTTAAGGACAAAGACGATAGCTATAGTTCTACAATCCAAGCTAAGAAAGTCGAAAATATGGGCTATGAACTAGTTCTGGAAAACAGGTCGACTGCCAAGTTGGAAAATATTGAGATCGAGTATTGCATCTATTATGAGCAGGAGCGCGCAACCCGCGGGAAGCAGCTTTGTGAGCAGGGTGTACGGTATGAAAAAATTGAGATTCCGTATCTGATTCCGAAATCGAAAAAGGAAATTATGACAGAAGCGGTTAAGATTTATAAGGCTGAGCTTGATGCAGATTGGATTTATACTTCTGGAGTCAAAAATGTTCAAAAAGGTAAAGTACATGGAATTTGGGTTCAGGTTCACATGAAACTCGATTCAGGTGAAAAAATATCGCGCAACTTTAGCCTGCCTGATAGCCTGAATAATAACAAAGCATGGAAAACTTCATCGACTTATGTTGGGATGAATTCCTCAAGAAAGAAGAACAAATAACAAAAACTATACGGGGAAAGTCATGTGTCATAAAATAGTAATTGGTGCCATTTCAATCGCATTGTTAACCGGTGTGGCAAACGCTGAGATGCACGCGTTCAGTTTGAAAGACGGCCGAGTGCTGGAAGCCGAGGTGGTTGATTATAGTGCAACGCTTGGAAAGGTAACGCTCAAGCGGGCCGACGGCAAAAAGATCCCTGTCCAGACCGGTATTTTTGTTGAGGCGGATCAGGCCTATATCCGCGAATGGGATGCCGCAAAAGCATTTACCTCTGACCGATTTCTTAAAATCTCCTGCGACTCGGAAGTGACGAAGAAGTGGAAGGAAGAAATCTATAAGGATATAAGGGATACCGAGGGCAATGTTGAAGAGCATCTGGTGAAGGAAATCAAATATGAGGATGTCGCGTATGAGATTGAGTTCAAAAATACGGGCAAAACGCCCGTGGATAATGTGCGCATTGAGTATCGCATCTATTATGAGCAATCTCGTGAAAGCCGTGAAAGTCCGATTTCGGAGCAATATATATTTTCCGGAAAATCCGAACTTCCTTCGCTTGCAGGGAGTGGTACAACTTTTTTATCTGATGCAGTCATGGTATATGCGGATAATATATCCGGGATCGACTGGGCAGACGGTTCTTCCCGGGTTGGGGGAAAGGGTGAGGTAAACGGGTTTCGTGCAAAACTGTATCTAAAAACGGCATCTGGGAAAGAAATTATGCGCGAGTTTTGTGATCCCGCTACGTTGTCTACCTCGAAGTTTCCCTGGAAAGACGGTACGGGTAAGCCCCCTAAGCCTGTAGACGCAGGAAAGGGTCGGAAAAAATCCTGATAGCGTCGGGATTGATCTGAAATGACTGGGATTTCCCCCTGCTTTTTTATGTGCAGGAATCGAGCGTTTGTTTCGCATCCGCAATGTTTTCGGTCTGAATAGGCAGGTCTCAGTGCGGCAACACCATGAAACGCTTTGGTGTAAATGGAATCGTAGCGGCGCAGTTTCTGGTGAGGTAATTATGAAATTGAAAATCTTATTATTTGCGGTGATGGCAGGGTTTTCTACTCAGGCAGAATCAGATTACAGAATTTTCACCGATACCGAAGGGCGGGCGATCGAGGGCCGGATAATGTCGTACGATGTCCGCTCGGGTAATATCACCGTTGAGCGCGCTAACCATCGTAAGGCCACCGTTCTCGCAACCATCTTTTCTGAAACTGATCAGGCTTATATCAAGGAGCGGCTTTCCGCTCAGGACTTCCTGTCCAATTCCAAGCTCTGGATTTCTGTTCAGAAGAAAAAAGGGAAGGTCAAATCACAGACAAAGCGACCCATACCTCCATGCTCTTATGAAATTCAGATGGATAACAGATCGGGAGTTTCATTCGACAACATAAGCGTGGAGTATTACTTATACATGAACAGCCATAGCTTTAATGGGGGTAGTGATTAGTTAACGGTTGAGAGCGAACGTCTGGAGAATATTTCCCTGACCGTGAAAAATAAACAGATTGAGAAAATAAAGGAAATTGCACTGTTCCGGTATTATCAGCAACAAACTGACGTGTACTATAATTCAGGTGGAACTATAGACTATGACACGTCCTATAACAAAATATCGGAGGATGATTTGGAGGGTATACGGGTTCGAGTTCACCTCGAACTTCCGAGTGGAAACACGTTTATGCGCGAAATATGCGAGCCGGAATCGATTGCTAAGAAGTATGCATGGAAAGGCTATTGAGAATAGGAAAATAAATGATTTCGCTAATGCAATCTGACGGACCAATTACTGAGCGTTCACGGCATCTAAAATGATCCTAACATCCGCAATGCACTCGGTCTGCATGAGCTCTGCTCTTAGTGCGGCAGCACCGTAGAAACCTTTGGTATAAATCGAGTAGTAGCGGCGCAGGATATGAAAGTTTTTGGTGGTTCCCCAAACGCGGTCGAATAGTTCCGTGTGCGTCCAGAGCATCTCCAACTTTTCTTCTTTGGTGCGTTCGCGCTGCTCTTCCATAAAGAGCCATGGATTATCAAAAATACCGCGGCCGATCATGGCTCCTTCCAATCGGAACTCCGCACATTTTGTACGGGCATCTTCCAGAGAATGGACATCGCCGTTTCCAAGGATTGGAATATCAAGACCGAGTTGGTCGCGCAGGCGGGCGGCTTTGGCGATTTCTTCCCAGATGGCGGGACCTTCTGTCATCTGTTTCTGGGTCCGACCGTGTATGGTTAGTGCCGCGGGTTTCGCTTCGAGCACATGACCGATCCATTCTTCGGTGGCAATTGTTTTGAGACCAATTCGTGTTTTTACGGAAACGGGTAAATCAGAGGCTTCCTTGCAGGCGTGGATGATTTCTTTGGCGAGCGATGGATTGCCGATCAGTCCGGAGCAGCAGCCCCGTGCCACAACTTTAGAAACGGGGCATCCCATGTTGATGTCAATGCCGTCAAATTTCATCTCTTCAGCAATTTGTTTAACGACGGTCTGATAGTGCTCTGGATTGTTGCCCCAGATCTGGGCAACAATTTTTACGTTCTTTTCTTTTAGTAGCTTGCGTTCCTCATCGGTCACGAGCAGACGGTGAATGACCCGTTTTCTGGCTTTGGGATGAACCAGCCCATCGGTCGAGACAAACTCGGTCATAACGACGTGCAATGCCTCGGGATCGGCCACGCGAAGTATTAATTCGCGTAATACGGTATCCGTGACATCTTCCATCGGTGCAAGTGCAATGATGGGCTCGTTGTATGTGTTCCAGAAACTGCTCATGACGGTGAAAGGGTGTGCTGTTATGCCATTACAGGTTCTTCAGCGGCTTTTTCAGTAAGTTCAATTACGAATCCGGCGTCTTCAATCATACGCTTATCAGTATCGAAGTCCTGTCCGCCTGTGGTCAGGTAGCCCGCAGTGAACATAGAGTTGGCGGGGTAGAGTGCAAGTGGCTGAAGATCGCGCAACGTGGTTTCGCGACCGCCGGCAACACGTATTTCAACAGAAGGCATGACGAACCGAACCATGGCAAGGCCGCGTAGGCAATCGTTCGGGGTCAGCGGGTTTGCTTTCCCTTCAAACGGGGTGCCGGGGCGTGGATCGAGAAAGTTAATTGGAACGGAATCGACTTCGAGATCTTTCAGCGCATAGGCAAGGTCAACGCGATCCTTGAGCGCCTCACCCATGCCGAAGAGTCCTCCGCTGCAGAGATCAAGTCCGACCTTCTTGACAATTTTGGCCGTATTAACGCGATCCGCAAAGTCGTGTGTGGTTACGACTTCAGAGAAATAATTTTCGGAAGTTTCCAGATTGTGGTTGAAACGGTTAACGCCGGATTCCTTCAGTCGGATCGCTTTTTCTTCCGTCAGAATTCCGAGTGAAGAGCAGATTTCGAGATCCGGGTGTTTTTGCTTAATCTGGATGGCAGCTTCGCAAATGGTTTCCAGTTCCTTTGGAGCAGGAGCGCGGGTGCTGGAAACAACACAATAGCGTTTGGCCTTGCGGTCGACGGCGGCCTGAGCTCCCTCAACAATGCTTTCCACAGTTTGGAAGTCGTACCGTTCAACATCGTTGATGGCCGAGGTTGATTGGGAACAAAAGGCGCAGTCTTCCGGGCATTTTCCGCTCTTCACGTTTCGAAGTAAATGGAGGGAAACCTTGTTCCCATAGTGTTTTTTACGAATGCGGTAAGCGCCTTGCAGCACTTCCAGCAACTCGTCGTCAGGCGACTGCAGAACGGCCAGTGCCTCTGCTTCTGTGACCTCTCCGCCGTCCAGTACGCGGTCGCTTAATGCTTTCCAATCCATAGTGATTCTCCAAATGATTCAACGGGCGCGGATATTAGCATGGGAAATTATGAAGTAAACCGATAGATACGCAAAACTTACCAAACAGACCCACAAATAAATTGACTCGTTTGGGCAGGGGAGTAGATTCCGACTCTATTACCGCTAGGGGTGTGTATCAATAGATTCACTGAGAAAAACCCTTCGAACCTGTTCGGATAATGCCGACGTAGGGAAGCGTACCGCCGCTCCCCTCTCTGCATTTCCAAACTTAGAAGAGCATTGTGCTGCGTATTGGTTCAGGCCTTGTCAGCAATACGAAATACGCAGTATGAAATAATTAATGGAGATGGCTATGATTCAGGAAAAGCACAAATACGACGATTACGGCACAGACTACCCCAATTCCCGCAAAGTCTACGTCACGGGCAGTCGTCCCGATATCCGCGTTCCAATGCGCGAAATCAAACTGACCGATACGCATAAAGCCGACGGCAGTATTGAAGAAAATCCTCCCGTTCTTGCCTACGACACGAGCGGCCCGATGACCGATCCAACGTTTACGCTGGATTTAGAAAAAGGATTGCCTGCAATGCGTGCGGCATGGATCGAAGAGCGGGGCGACACCGAATCCTATCCCGCCCGCGGTTATCAGTCCGGCGATGATGGTCAAGGACAAGACGAAGCACGCATCCCTTTCCAATCACTGGAAAAAACAGCCCGACGCGCATTGCCCGGCAAAAATGTTTCGCAGATGCACTATGCCCGACAGGGGATCATCACACCTGAAATGGAATACATCGCCATCCGCGAAAACATGGGACGCCAAGAAGCTTTCAAGCCGGTCTACTGTAAATCCGATCATGATATTGGATTGCAGGCTGAGGCGCAGAGCGCCGGTATGCGGCACCAGAATCATCAGCATCCCGGTCAGTCATGGGGCGCTAATATTCCCGACTTCATCACGCCCGAGTTTGTTCGTAAGGAAGTGGCTGAAGGTCGTGCCATTATTCCGGCCAATATTAACCATCCGGAAGCCGAACCGATGATCATTGGCCGTAACTTCCTCGTGAAAATCAACGGCAATATTGGTAACTCCGCTGTAACCTCCAGCATTGGCGAAGAAGTTGAAAAGGTGCAGTGGGCCACGCTTTGGGGCGCCGACACCATCATGGATCTCTCTACCGGACAAAATATTCACGACACCCGCGAATGGAATATGCGTAACTGCCCGGTGCCGGTTGGAACCGTGCCGATTTATCAGGCGCTGCAGAAAGTGGGCGACAATCCGGAAGATCTGACTTGGGAGCTTTTTCGCGACACGCTCATTGAACAGGCTGAGCAGGGCGTCGACTATTTCACCATCCATTCCGGCGTCCGCCTTCGCTACGTCCCGATGACTGCCCAGCGCACGTGCGGAATTGTTAGTCGCGGCGGATCGATTATGGCGAAATGGTGTGTATCGCATCACAAGGAAAGCTTCCTTTACGACCACTTCGAAGAAATTTGTGAAATCTGTAAGAAGTATGATGTTGCCCTGTCGCTCGGTGACGGCATGCGCCCCGGTGCGATTGCCGATGCAAACGACGAAGCCCAGCTCGGCGAGCTCGAAACGCTCGGCGAGCAGACCTTGATTGCATGGAAGCACGATGTGCAGGTCATGATCGAAGGCCCCGGCCATGTTCCGCTACATGGGATCAAAGACAACATGGACTGGGAACTCGATGCCTGTCATGAAGCGCCGTTCTATACGTTGGGGCCGCTGGTTACAGACGTTGCTCCGGGTTATGACCACATCACCAGCGGGATCGGTGCTGCCAACATTGGTTGGTATGGTTGCGCGATGCTCTGCTATGTGACGCCGAAGGAACATTTGGGTCTGCCGGACAAGGAAGACGTAAAGATCGGCGTGATCACTTATAAAATTGCGGCCCACGCGGCCGACCTTGCAAAGGGCTTTCCTGGCGCGCAGATGCGCGACAATGCGCTCAGCAAGTCCCGCTTTGAATTCCGGTGGGAAGACCAGTTCAACCTCGCGCTTGATCCGGTTACCGCGCGGGCTTATCACGATGCCACGCTGCCGACGGAAGATGCCAAGACGGCCCATTTCTGCAGCATGTGCGGTCCAAAGTTCTGCTCGATGCGCATTTCGGAGGACGTCCGCCAGTATGCCGCCGCCCAAGGCCTTTCCGAAGAAGAAGCTTTGGAGCAGGGTATGGAAGAAAAATCGCGCGAGTTTGCTGAGCAGGAAGCGGAACTCTACACCTGATTCAATCTCCGAAAGGGCCGGGCGTTCAGTCCGTCCCTTTGTCATTGAATAGTCCCGCTGAACTGATAAATTGAGCGGCTACTTTTAAACACGAAGGGGAAAATATGATTGCAGAAGGTTCTACATACGTGGTGATGGGCGTTTTGAATACGGACTCTATCGCTTATTCCAGCGGTAAAATGATTGAGTCTATGGGTGGAAAGGTAATCTGGACCGCACAGAACGAACGAATGAAAAAAATCTTCTTCGACCGCGGCTGCAAGGATTTGTCGGCAGAAGAAAAAGAAGCGATGAACTTCAAGTACTGCGATGTCACTATCGACGCTGAAGTAGAAGCTCTTTTTAAAGATGTCGGGGAAATCGATGGCGTTTTGCATTCTATTGCTTATGCAAATCCAAAAACCTGCCTTGGTGGCGAAGAGATGTATACGGAAGCGACGGGCGATGTATTGCTCGGGTTCCATATCAGCGCTGCTTCCTTGGCAACGGTGGCTCACTTTGCCGCACCAAATATGAAAAAAGGGGGCTCGATCGTCACGCTCTCGTTTGAAGGTTCGCGTCCGTTCCCGTATTACAACTGGATGGGCGTCAATAAAGCAGCTCTGGAAGCTCTCGTTAAAGCGCTCGCCCGTAATATGGGCAAAGATTATATTCGCGTTAATGCCGTTTCAGCCGGTCCGCTGACCACGAAAGCCGCTTCATCGATTCCCTATTTCGAGCACCTGTCCAAAACGTGGGAAGAAATCAGTCCGCTCCCATGGGATACGGTTGAAGATATGGCCGAAGTTGCCAATGGCGTCGTCTTTCTTCTGGGGCAGTACTCTAAGAAAATTACGGGTCAGACTTTATTTGTAGACGGTGGTGCCAATTTTGTTGGTGGTGGCCTGATGGAATTTGAACGACCAAAAAAATAACAAACGACTGCGTATTGCGTAATGCGTATTGCTTCGGGTCCGAGGTAGTGCGCATTAAGTTTATAGCAATACGTAATATGGAATAGATATCATGGGATTAAGTGTCGGCATTGTAGGACTTCCAAACGTTGGGAAATCAACCATCTTCAACGCGCTTACGCGCACGCAGAAGGCAGAAGCTGCAAACTATCCATTCTGCACAATCGAGCCGAATAAGGCCGTTGTGCCGGTTCCGGATAAACGGCTGGACAAGCTGGCTGAAATTGCTGGCTCGCAAAAAATTCTGCATGCCACGGTCGATTTTGTTGATATTGCCGGTCTGGTGAAAGGAGCCAGTCAGGGCGAAGGGCTGGGAAACAAATTTCTGACCAATATCCGAGAAACGGAAGCCATTCTTCAGGTGGTGCGCTGTTTCGATGACGGCAATGTTGTGCATGTCGACGGCTCTATCGATCCCATACGTGATATCGAAATTATTGAAGCCGAGCTGATCATTGCCGATTTTCAAATGATGGAAAATCGGTTGGGACGTGTTCAGAAGCAAGCCCGTACTGACAAGGCTCTGGCTGCCTCGTTGCCGGTTTTTGAGGCACTGCTGGCTCATTTAGGATCAGGAAAAATGGCCGTTGAGTTTGAGGATAAAGATTCCGAAAAAGGCGAGGCCATTTTTAAGGAGTCGCAGTTCCTTACCGACAAAAAAGTGATCTATTGCTGCAACGTCGATGAAGACGGTCTGCTTGAAGACAACGACTATGTTAAATTAGTAAAGGCCTATGCCGCCGAACGCGGTGCCGACGTTGTTAAAATCTGCGCCAAGATGGAAGAAGATCTCAATGGGATGTCGGATGAAGAACGCGATGAATTTCTGAGGGAATACGGCGTCAAGGAAAGCGGGCTGGATCAGATTGTTCATACCGGCTACCACACGCTGGGCCTGATCAGCTATTTAACCCAGGGCCCCAAGGAAACGCGCGCATGGACCATCTATCGGGGCGATACGGCGCCAAAGGCCGCGGGCGTAATCCATACCGATTTTGAGCGCGGATTTATTCGCGCCCAGGTCATTGCGTATGACGACTTTGTTGCAAAGGGAGGGGAACTGGCCTGCCGGGATGCGGGACTACTTCGTACGGAAGGTAAGGAATATGTCGTTAAGGATGGCGATGTAATAGAATTTCTTTTCAACGTTTAGTGACTATTGCCAGTCATCGAAAGCATCATTCCCTTTGTTTGAAACAGTGCCTCGGCCGTTTTCAGTGATGAGTTTTCCTTTCGAATCGATAATGACCAGTTTGGGTATTCCGCTGACATGGAATTTTTCTGTAAGCTGGCGTTTGTGTGAGTCCCCAAATGGTAGTGCCAGCCAGGGCATATCCATTTCTTTCATATAGTCATACATGGAATTCTTATCGCGATCTGAGCTCACAAAAATGATTTCGAACGGCTTTCCCTGCTTGGTCATTTCATTATGAAATTCGACCAATGATGGTGTGAAGGCGCGGCATGGCGGGCACCAGTGGGCTGAAAAATAAATTCCGATGGTCTTGTCTGCCAACGCATCTACGGATGTCTTTTTCTTTCGGGCATTGCTAAGTTACTCTCCAAACAGATGATAAAGTGTACCCGAGGATTTTGGGCTATTAGCAATCGCTCCTTTGCTCCCCGCAAACGGATTGCTGAGTTTGGTCACAAGCAACGGGGCGTCCTTGCTCAATTTCGATTTCGGTATTTTCTTCGTCTCTCCATCCGTCGTCTTTAGGTATACAATATTGTATTTGAGCTTAACGAACTCGGCTTCGATCATTGTGCCTGCTGTGCTCGTCCATTTGTGCACCTCCGCTTGTGCGGTCAGATTGAATAAGGATAGCAGAACGACCAGCCTGAAAAGATTTTTCCCCGTTTTCATGAGATACCCCGTTTAGTGTTAGTTGCCGAATCACGATTCATGCCGCACTTATCCGGTTTGCCAAGTCTTTTTCTGAGTGAAACCCTTTAAGCTGGTTCGGTTTAGATCTTGTCGGATAACGGGAGATATAATGCTGTGATTTTATGAAAGTAATAAAAAACGGCGCATGGAATGGGAGGAAACCATGCGCCGTAGAGGGCATGCAATGCATGCCTTTGTAGGGAGTTGTTACAGATACTTTGACCCGTTCCCTCCAGAACGTTCAAAATAAATACAGGCATGTGCTGGCAAAAAAAACCGGCGCGTGGAAAAGAGGAGGGAAACCACACGCCGGAAAACAGGAACCCAACAACGGTACCCGTTTTTAAATGTAAAAAGATCAATTCGGCCGCTAATGCAGCCTTTCGTTCCTGAGAACGTGAGGAAGATCACCATTTTTACGGCACGATGGCGAGTGATTTTTTGTAACAAGTATGTGTTTGGGCATCTAGAATCCTATAAAATCCCCGTAAAAACAGAATTTATCGATTATGTCAGGCTTTCAAAAAGACTTATATAAGTGGGGGATTCAATGTGATGCCCCTCGTGTTACGGGCTTTAAATGCGAATGAATTGGTTGTCAGGCTCTGATGTGTTGGGTACTGTTTCCGCTTGTTTCTGAATGAAAAGGATGGAGTTTATGACAAAGATTTTAACAACCCTGTTTCTGGCTGGCGTTTTGTTGACCGGTAGTGCCCGCGCCGCCGATGAAATTGCATTTGTCGACCTACAAGAGGTTTTTAAGCGATTTTATAAAACCCAGCTGGCACAAGATCAGATTCGACAGCAAGCCGATGATATTAAAGCGGAGCGCGAAGAAATCGAAGAAGAAGTCAACGTGATGAAAGAGGAGATCGATGTTCTTCGTACTGATTCACGCGATGATACGCTGAGCGATGAAGTGCGCGAAAACAAGCGAAACCAGCTTGAGGAAAAATTAGTTGAGCTCCAGAAGAAAGAGCAGGACATGATTGAATTTGAAAAACTGCGTATGCAACAGATGGAGCAGCAGAATACCCGCATGACGAAAAAGCTGTTCGATGAAATTTACGAGACCGTTATCAACTACAGCAAGATGGAGGGGTTTTCAGCTGTTATTGACCGTTCAGCCCAAAGTCGTATTGGTACAGATGCCGTTTTATATGTGAGCCCTCAGGTAGACATTACTGCCGATGTACTCGCCGTAATGAATGAAGGACGCGAGGGAACGAAGGTTGCCGAACCGGAATTTAAGGTGAAAGAGAAGAAGGCTGTGGAGGAGTAAATTATGAAACTTTCCGATATTGCAGAGCGTTTAGGAGCAACTCTCGAAGGGGATAGCGATCTTGAAATCAGGGCAGTTGCCGGGCTAAAGGAAGCTTCTAAGGGCGATATCAGCTTCCTCGCTAATCCAAAATATGCGTCGCATGTGGCAGAGACCTCTGCATCAGCCGTCATTGTTCCCCGCGATTGGGATCGATCGGCCAAATGCGCAATTCTACGTGCTGAAAATTCGGATCAGGCGTTTGCTGAGGTGGCCGAGTTGTTTTACGAGCCGGTTCCTGTGCCAACTACCGGAATTCATCCAACAGCAGTCGTTGCTGAAACGGCACAACTGGGCGAAGGTGTTTCAATCGGTGCACATTGTACTATTGAAGAGGGCGTGGTAATCGGGGAAAACACGGTCATCCAGTCAAATTGCGTAATAGGATATAAAACCATCATCGGCGCCAACTGTCTTATCTATCCGCTTGTTTCCGCCCGCGAATTCTCGGAAATCGGTGATCGGGTTATAATTCATAATGGTACGGTTGTTGGCTCAGACGGATTCGGTTATGCCGTGCAAGATGATGGTTCCCGCACCAAAATTCCGCAGATTGGGAAAGTGGTTATTGAAGATGATGTGGAAATCGGGTCCAACGTATCGATTGACCGGGCGCGTTTTGGCAAGACCAAGATAGGCAAGGGCACCAAAATCGATAATCTAGTTCAGATTGCTCACAATGTGGTTATTGGTGAACACTCCGTTATGTGCGGGCAATCGGGCATTTCGGGCAGTACGACCGTTGGTTCAAAATGCATTATGGCAGGGCAGGCAGGACTGGCCGGTCATATCGAAGTCGGCGATGGGGCAATTGTCGGAGCTCAGGCAGGAGTGATTAAGGATGTTGCCTCAAAAGATTTTGTTATTGGGTCGCCGGCCATGAGCCATCTTCAAACTAAAAAGTTGATTGCGAGTATGATCACATTGCCCAAGCTGAAAGAGAAGGTGAAGCAGCTAGAGGCAACCGTTGCGGAACTAAGCTCGAAGAAGAGCTCGTAAGATCGTCGATTAAGAGCAATCCAAATATGTATTGATAGAACGATGGATGATACATATATGTTAATTAATTGCGGGTATAATATGGTTCTTAATAGGTGTAAGCATATTGTTATAAAGTAAATAGGTCATGTTTTATTGTTTGGTACATTCCATGCTCAATGAGCGTTAACGTTGCAGATCATAATTTTGTCCTGTCAGGGTTAGTCGCTTCACCAAGTGAAAGCTGGATTTGTATGAATAAGTAGGATGCATTGCCTCCGGAACCGGGGGCAATTAATTATTAAGGAGATATGAAATGAAGAATACCATCGAAGGATTCGGCGAACTCGTTTTTGGCCTTCCGGTCATGGAAGCCCGCCTGTCGGCTCCGACTTTCGCCTCGCTGAAAAAAACGATCGATTCCGGCTCCGAGCTGGATCCGAACATTGCCGACGAAGTTGCTGAAGCAATGAAAGAATGGGCCATGGAAAAAGGTGCAACACACTATACCCATTGGTTCCAACCGCTCACCGGCTCAACGGCTGAAAAACACGACTCATTCATCTTTCCTGATTTCAAGGGTGGTGTTGTTACTGGATTTTCCGGTGACGAACTGATCCAGGGCGAACCGGATGCATCCTCCTTCCCATCCGGCGGACTGCGGGCCACATTTGAAGCGCGCGGTTATACGGGTTGGGATCCAAGCAGTCCGGCCTTCATCAAATACGATTCTGTGAATGCAGCCACGCTTTGCATTCCGACGGTTTTCTGTGGCTACAACGGCGAAGCTCTTGATAAAAAAACCCCATTGCTCCGTTCCATAAAGGTGCTGTCCGATCAAACCATCCGATTGGGTAAACTTTTCGGTATTGATTGCGGCGATCAGATGGCCAGTGCAACGCTGGGTGCTGAGCAGGAATATTTCCTGATCGATCTCGAGCTAGTAGCCGAACGTCCGGACATCATTCGTACCGGTCGCACACTCTTTGGTAAGGACGCTTCCAAGCATCAACAGTTGGATGACCACTATTTCGGTGCAATCAAGCCACGTGTCGCGGAATTCATGGCCGATCTTGATGCTGTACTTTGGCAATATGGTGTGCCGGCTAAAACCCGTCACAACGAAGTTTGTCCGGCTCAGTTCGAAATCGCTCCGGTGTTTGAATCGCTGAACATCGCTGTGGATCACAACATGATCATGATGGAAGTGCTGACGGTGACTGCAGAGAAGCATGGCTTTGCCTGTCTGCTGCACGAAAAGCCATTCGCTGGTGTGAACGGATCCGGTAAGCACAACAACTGGGCGCTTGCGGGTCCAGATGGCAAGAACTGGCTGAAGCCGGGTGATAACCCGCATGAAAATGCCAAATTCATGACCATCGTTATTGCGCTGATGAAGGCGGTTGATACCCATGCTGATCTGCTTCGCGCTGTTGTGGCTACGGCAGGAAACGATCATCGTCTGGGTGCCAACGAAGCCCCTCCTGCTGTTGTATCCATCTTCCTCGGCGACCAACTGACCGATATCATCGAGCAGATCGAAGCCGGTGGTGCAAAAGAGTCCAAAGAGGGTGGACATATTCACCTCGGCGTTGACTCGTTGCCCAAGCTGCCAAGAGGAAATACTGACCGTAACCGTACCTCACCGTTCGCGTTTGTAGGTAACCGTTTCGAGTTTCGTGCCGTGGGTTCCAACCAGAGTCCGGCCGGTGCCAACATTGTACTTAATACGATCGTTGCGGAAGCATTTGACTATATCTGCACAGAAATTGATGCCGGTATCGAAAA
The DNA here is from genome assembly GCA_036479375.1 of Pontiella sp. GTDB lineage: Bacteria > Verrucomicrobiota > Kiritimatiellia > Kiritimatiellales > Pontiellaceae > Pontiella. The sequence goes on from JAZGFK010000149.1 coordinate 33,594, forward strand.
GGGCGGCGAATTTAATGCCGTGCTGCAAGACGTGCTCGCGGCTGTGATCACCGACCACAAGCGTATTCTCTTCAATGGTGACGGTTACACGGATGAATGGCTGGAAGAAGCCGCCAAACGTGGTTTACCGAATCTGGCTACGACTAAAGAATCACTACCTGTGTTGCAGTCGCAGAAAGCGAAGGATTTGTTTGCCAAGTACGGCGTACTAAGCAATGAAGAGCTAGAGTCTCGTTTCAATATATATGAAGAAACCTACGAAACACTCATCGGTATTGAAGCCTCAACTGCAATCGATATTGCCAAGACCATGGTGATTCCTGCAGCGGTTATGGCGATCAATGAATATTCCTCCGTTTCAGCGGTTGCGGGTATCACGGGTGAAATGTCCAGCTTGCTTGAAGTAACGGTTGCTGGTGTAGCTAAGCTGGAAGCGGCAGAAGGTACGTCTGCTCAGATTACAGCCATGGGCGATCTCCGTGTATCAGTTGATGGACTCGAAGAAATTGTTCCAGCTGAACTATGGCCAATGCCGGGTTATGCCGAACTGCTCTTCGTCTAACCGACTCGGACAGATCAACGAAAGGCCTCGCATGGTGCGGGGCCTTTTTATTTTTACCACCCGCTGCGCTGGAGTACACAGAGGTTACTGGCTGAGCGGTTTCCTCCGTGACCCTCTGTATTCGCTATGGTAAAACCTCCTTCTATGAAACGCATCGGAATCAGTATTGGAGATATCAATGGGATCGGCCCCGAAGTGGCGCTCAAGGCCGTAACGCAAAACAGCTGGGCGCGCGATGTGGAGTTTATGCTCTATGGGCCTGTAACAGAGATCAAACGTCAGGTTCGGGCGCTGAAGCTGGAGATCCCTGAATTCGTGAATTTCCGCGATGTAGGTATCGATGTGAAGTGGGATCCAGGAGAGATGGAGGTGGATGCTTCGCGGGTTGCGGAAATGGCAATTCGGAACGTTGTGGAAGGCTGTATGAGCGGTGATTTGGATGCAATGGTCACGGCACCAATCTGTAAAGCGGGATTCCATAAAGCGGGATTCAACATTCCCGGCCACACAGAATTTATCGCCGACCTGACCGGTACAAAAAGCGTTGGCATGATGTTAATTGGAGGAGGCCTGCGCGTGATGCTGGTAACCCGCCATATTCCGCTTTCAAAAGTGACGGAAAGTTTAACCCATAAGAATCTATGCGAAGCGATCGAGCTTACGGGTCAGGCGCTCGAACTGTTAGGAGTCAAGAATGGAAAGATCGGGGTATGCGGTTTGAACCCACATGCCGGCGATGGAGGCATCATTGGGAGCGAAGAGATTGAATTAATCAATCCCGCGATTCGTGCCATGCGGGAAAAAGGATGCAATGTTTCGGATGCTGTGCCTGCCGACACCATTTTTTATGAAGCATTGAGGGGGGACTATGATGCGGTCATCGCCATGTATCACGATCAGGGATTGGCACCGCTCAAAATGATTGGTTTCGATGAAGGTATTAACGTCACGCTCGGCCTTTCAATCATCCGCACGTCGCCCGATCACGGAACTGCCTTTGGCATTGCCGGGCAAAACAAGGCCTCAGCCACGAGCATGAAAAATGCCATTGTCCTCGCCATAGAAATGGCCGGGAAACCCAACCCTTGGAGTTCGACAAAATAATTTCCCCGTTCGTTCGGATAATCATTTTGTCCGAAATCATTTTGTAAATGAACCTGTTGAAAGAGAGGCGTAGGATGTCTGAAGAACCTAGATTAACGAGTCCGAAAGAAGTGCGCGCCTTGCTGGAAAAGCTGGGCCACCGCCCAAACAAGGGCTTGGGCCAGAACTATCTGATCGATGCCAATATTCTCGATATCATTGCCGCTGCCGCGGATATCCATCCCGATGAATCCGTACTCGAAATAGGACCCGGTCTCGGCGCGTTAACGGAGCGGATTATCCCCAAAGCAAAGTCGGTAACCTGCATCGAAAAAGACCCGACGATGGTAAAATACCTCAAGTCGCGGTTGTCGGAATTCACACTAATTGAATCAGATGCACTCGATGTTGATCTTGATGCACTGTTTGCTTCCGGCATCACCAAGGTCGCAGCCAACCTTCCCTATTCGGTAGCGAGCCGCTTGATGGTTGATATATCCGAATGCCAGCATCGCCCTAAACTAATGTCGCTCACGATCCAGAAAGAAGTAGGGGACCGTTTGTGCTCTCCGGCAGGCGACGGACATTACGGAGTATTGAGCATTTTAACGGGCGCGTTCTACATAAACAAAATGGTCAAAAAAATCAGTCCCACCTGCTTTCTGCCACCGCCGAAAGTCTGGTCAGCCGTCGTAAAAATGGAGCGACGCGACGCGCCACTCGTAGAACCAGAGCTATATCCAGCTTTTAAGAATCTGGTCAAAGGCTGCTTCTCCCAGCGCCGGAAGCAGACCGGAACCATCCTTAAAAAAATGGGAATTAAATCGGTAGATGAATTGCTGGCCGAGGCCGGAATTGAGCACACCGAGCGTCCCGAGCGTATTGAGATCGAGCGGTGGGCCAGGTTGTCGCGGTTGTTGTCGTAGACAAGGGCTCATGGCCGGAAAACAACTTCCGATCTTGAGTCTTTGGGGTTAAGCGCACGTCTTTCGGCAAGCCCATCTATTTTAATTCATCGGTGAGGTACGCACAAGCCAACTCGACTGGAAGGTGCAATATTAAGCTGCCGAGATAGTTAGTAGGCGGAGCTCCATAGGGTTTGATCTACTTAATTCCTTCGATTCAGAAGAATGAAGGGCCTGTTTATGATAACAGCTTGACACCCTCAACCGGGTCTCTACCGAAACCACCGTCGGCGTCACCCACCAATACACCTACGATCTCAACGGCAACCGCACCACCGCCGTATACGGTGTAACCGGGCGTTCCGTCGATTGGACCTACGACGCGCTGAACCGGATTGTGC
>JAZGFK010000150.1:0-26363 GCA_036479375.1 Pontiella sp.
CTTTCGATCACCAATTGATCCAATAACGGAAATGAAGTTTCCTTTATCTGGATAAAATAATTTTAGAATTGCCGAAGGAAACTGCTGGCTTCCTTTTTCATCACTAAAATAACCAATCATTTCCAGGCATATCATTGCGTCTATTTCTACATTTTTTTGACGAAGGCTATAGGCATGACGGGCGCTTCCCATATCTCCCGTTCGAAAATAAGGAGGCTCCTCCAAGGTGTAGGCCACCAGCTCGACGTGTTGAGTTAATTCTGTCTGCCCAAGTAGATAGGCCAACTCGATCAATCCGGCTATCCCGCTCGCATTATCATCAGCCCCAGGCGTATCCTGACAGCTATCATAGTGTGCTCCAACCACAATGCGCGCGCCTGTTCCCGCGCAATAAGTAGCAATTACATTTCGATATGCTTGGCCATTAACTTCATACGTTTGTTCAGAAACCTCCGCTCCAGTCTGCCTGAAATGGTCGGAAATATAATAGGCACATTTATCCAAATTCCAGATGCTCTTAAAGTTGCGAGGTGAAAATTGCTCGGAAAGGCTTTCAACATGACCGCGTAGTTTAAGTGGATAAACCTGTCTTTCGGTAGGAGGATAGCACGTTTTCAATGGCTGCGTTGTCAGCAAAAATATGCCGAAAAAACAAATGATCAAAACGGACAATGTTCTCAATAGTTTCGCCCACAAGGGTAGCTCTTTTATCTTTCGGGCACTAAACATTTATGACTTCTTTCGGACCGGTTTTTTGATTAATCCAAGTGCGACAAGGAAAAGAAAAACTCCTCCCATTATCCCTGTGAATTTCCAGATTTCCCGCTGATGGAGAATCATGTAGGCAGGCGAATAGCTGAGGATTGAAATTCCGAAAGAGCGAAGGTCGTATAAATGTCGTTTCCAGAACTTCGGAAATTGCATATCGTAACGCAGTTGCAGCGGCGTACCTGGTGAGAGGCTTTTCAAGGTAGCCTCAAAATGGGGTTTATAATTCATGTAGTAGAGCTGTTCCCGATTCTTCACGATGGCATAAACCATCAATTCGTTTTCCAGCACTTCAAACTTATTGGATTTATCCCATTTCTTTACCCGGTAGCGGGTGTATTGCCCGACATCCTGTTTCAAGGCCGTCAACTTTGGAAGAATCACATTGTCGACGGCTACGCCCCACACACAAAAACACAATAGAAACTTCATGAAAATAGTTTTACGATCCATGGCACTCTCCTTTTTCGCTGACTCTTAAAGCTATTGGTCGATACGAGACTAAGCGTTTGATGTTCATCTATCGTTATCCAACCCGATTGTTAATTAGATTCTATCCCTTAATTTCAAGCCATTGGAACTAAAAAGAACTGTTCATTCATAGTTTGTTCACCGAAAATTCATGCTCGAAGGTATAAATATAATTGCGTTTCAGGTTGTTTTCCCTAGGATCTTCTTAACTTAACTCAGATAGTGATCACGCGTGAAACATTACTGCCCCAGAAGGTTTTTTACTGTCGCATTATGCTGTGCAACCGCGGCGTCTTGGAGCGCATCCGAACGTTGCAACGTTTGCGGAGAGCGGCTTCCCGAGCATTACTGGACATATGAAGACCAGCTTTGTTGTTCACAACGTTGTGTCGATCGGCTACGACCACGTTGTTCCAACTGCAATATGAGCATTAATGGAAAGTATATTGAAGCAGAAGAAAAAACATACTGTTCCAATTCCTGCTTTGAAAAAACATTAGAAAAATGCGAGATCTGCCAGACACCGATTCATTCGGGCTACTCAATTACGCGACATAATTATTGCGATAAATGCACCGACGAAAGTCCGTCCTGTTTTTCCTGTGGCTTGCCGGCAGCCTATCCAACCCAACTTGCAGACGGACGGGAAGTCTGCAACCGTTGCACGCGTTGGGCCGTTACTACACAGGATATGGCCCAGAAAAATTATGACCGCGCCTTGCGGCACCTGCAGACCTGGACATCTCTTAAACTCAGTTCCGTTCCAACGCTGGAGCTCGTCGACCGAGCAATGATGCAGAATCAGTCGCAGGATCTTCGTAAAACCGATTCACCGGTCTCGGTCCGGGGGCTGTACAGTCGGCAGACTTACATGAAAAAACGCGGATTCTTCGGCACGTGGAAAGAAAGCCTGGCAGACGCTAAGGAAACCATCTATATTGTCGATCATCTGCACGATGAAGTCTTCCGGGTGGCCGCGGTACATGAACTTATGCACGATCTGGTTCACGAACATTTTCCGCGGTTGAAGGATGCGCCATTGTGGGTTCATGAAGGGATCTGCCAGCAGGCTGCTGCAGAATACAGCCGAAGACGAAACTATATCGATGTACTGCAAGGTATTGAAAGTTGCGTCGACCCGGATTATGGCGACGGATTTCGTTATATTAATTCGATTACCGGGTTCGAAGGATGGAATGCATTGCGCCGGTGGATGGAAACTGTCGAGGTCGATTCATTACCCAAGGCAGCACCTAAATAGCCTTTTGTTAGCCTATTCAACATTCCGTTCTTGCGTGATATGCAGTGCAATTAGACGAGCAACAATGACCGCCATAAAAATCTGCCCGCAAGCCGCTTCCATAATGGCGTAGGACTGTATGCCGGGCGTTTGAGGTGTAATGTCGCCATAACCAAGCGTGGTCAGCGTTGTGAAGCTAAAATAAATAGCCCAAGTGCTGTTGACTGTTTCTGAAGAGAGCAAGGCTTCCGGAATCTTAAAGCTGGAGGCATCGAGGTGGTAAAACAGGGTGTAGACAAACGTCCAGACAATACCCATTACCAGATAGGCCGAAATAGCGCCGCAGATTTTATCCCCTGTAACAGGCGAAGCATCGAGCACGTAGCGCATGATGCTGATGAATACCACAGAGAAATAAGCAATTCGAACCACCAATACAAGCGTTCCAAAATCATGGGGCTCCATGGAGCTGAACAGTTCATAGCTGCCAATCGCCAAATTAATCAGGGTAAATACCATCATACCAATGAAGAACCGGCGGGTTCGGGAAATGGCGCGAATGCAGCTGATGAGTACCGCCAGTATAAACATCCCGAACATCTTATCTACAAAGGTCTGGTCGCCGGGAATCAGCGGACTGATAAAAAACAAGGTCGCGAGCGAAATCAGCAGCATGCTGAATCGCCCCTTCAAAAAGGTTTCGACAATGGAACGTTTTTCGCTCATTCCGCCGGCGTCGTATTCCAACCCCCTCCAAGAGCTTTATAGATGGCCACCAAATTGGCGCTGATAAGACCGTGACTGGTTGCCAAATCATCCTGCTGATTCAGCAGAGCCTGCTCCATGTTCAACACATTCTGAAAATCGGTCAAACCGGATTTGTAGAGCTCGGTTACCAGCGCAACTGATTTCCGAGCCGATGCTTCGGCAGATTCCAAAGACTGGATACGATCCTTTTCGTTGGCATAAGCCGCCATGGCATTTTCCACCTCTTCTAGGGCTAGCAGAATCGTTTGCTCATACGTCAGCAATGCGGCCTTGGTGGCGGCGCGTTCGGCATCGACCTGACTGCGGATACGACGGCCGTTGAAAATGTTCCAGCGCAACTGCGGGCCAAAGCTGTAGCCAACGTTGGAACTGCTGAATAAATCGCCATTCCCGGAATCTACGGTCAATGTACCCGGCAGTGTAAGCGTGGGATAAAGCTCGGCCTGATTCGCACCGATCAATGCATTCTGAGCAGCAAGATTGCGTTCGGCACGGCGGATGTCGGGACGTTGCCGCAGCAGTTCCGCTGGCAGACTGAGCACAACTCCATCTGACGCAGCGGGAATCGGCTTCGTCTCTTCAAGTTGCTGCTGAAGGGCGAACGGCATGTTACCCGTCAGAACACTTAGCCGATTGATGGCCCCAATCAACTGTTGTTTTAAGGGAGGAATAATCGATTCCGTACGGGATCTATTCAGCTCGGACTGAGAAACGTCGAGCGCAGGAACCAAGCCGGCATCATACCGATTCTGCGTCAGTTCCATCGTCTCCATCTGTGCTTTTAGGTTGTTTTCAGCAAACTTGATCCGCTCCTGAATCGTACGCACGTTAATATAGTTTGCAGCGATCTCAGCGTAGAGCACGACCAGCACATCGCGATAGTCTTCAACCGTTGCCTGTAACGAAGCGTCGGACGATTCAACGGAACGGCGAACGCGGCCCCAGAGATCGAGCTCCCACGCCATACTCAGGCCTGCCTGATAAAGCTCCCCCTGTCGGCTCGATCCGGAAGGTGTTTGTGACAACGTGCTTTGAACCGTACTCGCTCCGGCCCCGGCCACAATGTCCGGAAACCACTGGCTGGCACTTACACCGCGTAACGCTGCGGCCTGTTCAATACGTGCGGCGGCAGTCCGTAGATCCAGGTTATTCGTCGATGCGCGTGTGATGAGTGAATTCAGGGTGTCATCGCCAAATACCGTCCACCAAGTTTGCAGATCGGGGGTGCCGGTCGAAAGATCCTTCTGCACGGCTTGATGCCATGCGTCCGGCATTTCCATTTCGGGCTGTTCATAGTCGGGACCAACCGACATACAACCGTTTAGCAACAAGACAACAGATGCGGCGACAAAAGGCAGGGCAAAACGCATTTTCATATAATCAACTCCCAAGGGTGGAAAGCCTTTCAGCTTAATCCGTTAAATACTAGAAACTGGCACCGTACAAGTCAAATGCCTAAACGTACTTTGCCCTTTTCAATATTGAGATAAAAGCGTTGATGGCTAGCACGGTTAAAAACACAACGAAGGCTGTTGCCATACCATAGACATCCGTTAGCCAATCGTTGATCCCCGGCGTGCGGTCGAGCGTCAAATACTGGAGCGACTCCATAATGGTTGCAAACAGCAGCAGATCTAACGCAACTTTCAGAAAATAAATCGGATGCTGCCGCTCTAGCGCGGCGGAGAGATAGACCAGAAAACAGAGCGATGCAAACAAAAGGAAATGCCCAAGTCGGTGAGATACTTTTATCATTTCATTAAACACATCGATCCGGGATGTGTCATGATCCTTTTCCTGCGCCGCACCTCCTCCATCGTGGTGGACATCCGAATCGGGCGGTGCGGAAAATATCCTGGAAATCCCCGCTTTCAAATCCTGCGATATAGTCTCAATCCATTTACCCGGCATCATGGTTCCCCATAGAATAACCAGTACATTGAGCAGTATCAAAATCCGAAATTTTCGACGATCCAGCCTGCAATTACGATAAAAGGTAAATGCCAAATAGATCCATAGCCCGAAGAAAAGAACCCGCCACACGTGGAATGAGAGTTTATAACGAACGGGCTCAGCCATGAGCTGATCGAACTCCGCAATTCCAGCCACACCGATATGCTGGATCACCACGTCGACATTTACAGCTTCCGACTGAATATCGAACACATTCTCATGTACCTGCCAATCCTTGGTTCCTTTCTCGGATTTTAAGGTGTGGTGACCCGGAATCCATGAATCGTTAGAGTCATATTGTGTCAACAATAACCGGGCGCTGTTCCAGACATGTTTTCCTGGAACCACTCCATCCACTTTGATGCGCCCGCTTACACGAATCATTTCATAGCCGCCGGCCTCGGGCATACGAAAGTTGAGGCTTGCCAGTTTGCCGGCAACAGGCACCGTCAGGACAAAATGGTTGTTTGTTTCGGCGCAATTTCCTCTAATTCGGGTTGCGTCAGAAAGGGAGGGCGAAGCCAGCAAAGCCGGGCCGGCCGATTCATACCGATCGTAATATTCCCAGAAAACTAATGTGGCAATCAGCATAAGAACCGCCGGAAACCGCATCTTTATTTTTTTTATCCACCCATTCATTCAGTCGAAAAGATAGCACCCCATATAAAAATTCCGAATCTTTTCTAAGCACTTTACGGTATAGAATACCACCTATTCGGCATCGCATTGCTTCTCGAAGGGGCAAACGATTCTTCACCGGGAGGGAAGTTAATCTCATGCGGTCATAACCTTTTGAAATTGGTTAAATAGCAAATGCATTACCCTTATTCTTTGTAAGCCATATATTTTACTAACTTATGAAATTGACCGGTAAAACTCATTTCCCTGGATTGCAACAATTGTTTTTGAAGCCGATAGGGGTGCGTCGTACTTCTCTGACTTACACATAAATGATCTGGGAGGATTATGTAATGAAACGTCTGCTCTTTGCAGCGTTGTTGGTGGTGCTATCGGTTTCGGCTGCCCGCGCAGAATTATATCAATTCTATGCCATCACCTCGAACGACTCGAGCGGTTATGCTCAATTTGTGGGAGAATCGCAGCTTTTCATGGAAATAACGCAAATCGGCGGAGGAATGTTCAGTTTAGTGTTCACCAATGCCAGTTCCGCTCAGTCGGTGGTCTCCACCATCTATTTCGATTATACACCCGAAATTAATCTAGACCTGATTTCCATTAATGACGGTAGCGGCGTTGCGTTTACAAGCGGGCGAGTAAATCCAGGTAATTTACCCGCTGGCCAAAGCCTCGCATTCGCTTTTAATTCTGATCTGGGCGTGGCTGCAAACAACCCGAGTCCCCATAATGGAATCAACCCATCTGATAGTCTCGAGCTCATTCTGGACTATGACGGCACAGAAAGTTTTATAACCGCATTGAACAACGAAAGTGTACGGGTTGGTATGCACGTGATCAGTCTGGGCGAATACAGCGAAAGCTTCGTTAACGTAGTCCCCGAACCTGCTACCTTTTCCATGGCTCTATCCTCGGTAGCGTTTTCATGCGGCTCTTCCGAGTCCGCAAATCCAGACGTGGCAAAAAACGGCACGGCGATATCACTCCCAATCTTAAAGAAGTTGAAGCTGATGAACTCTGCTGGGTAGAAATCACTACCGGAAAAGACCGCCGAAGTATGCCCCTCACCAGTTGCGAAGCGGCAGTCTGGAGAAGAGCACGAAACTAACCTGATCTATTCATAAAAATAAATCGGAATGGCGTAATGAGTTGGGAATTATTTGGATGTGAACTTAATGGCTAAAATCATTCCAATTTATTTTTACCGAAGGCGCGATGATTCCGGCGCACCTGCTTCGTTGCAAAAGGTTCGGAATAGGCAACTATGCCTTCACTTTTTGACGCCTTGCATCTGCACCGGACTTATCGCGTAAATAGATCAGGCTAAAGGCTTGATCCGCGCCAGTGGAGTTTTGTTGCGAGGACAGAAAAATAGCTATGCCCCGGCAGTTGCAGGAACTTAACACCGTGCGAACTCTTCCAAATTTCAATCCGATCACCTTGCTGTACCTTATATCCATCCTGCCCATCGATGGACAAAATAAGTTCCTTGACCGCATGGACCACGTCAATTTCGATCCGGCTTGAATTCGCCACCACTAAAGGCCGAGAGCTAAGCGTATGCGGACAGATCACATTGATCCCGAAACCAGCAACGTCCGGGTGTAGAATAGGTCCTCCTGACGAAAGCGAATGTCCGGTACTGCCCGTTGGGGTTGAGACAACCATACCGTCGCACATAAACGAAGCGACCGGTTCGCCGTCGATCGCTAAATCAAGCGTGGTAATACGCGACGATGCACCCCACCCTAGTACAACATCATTAAGCGACCGCTCCTCGCCCACAACCGCACCACTACGCAAAATTCGGCACCCCGCAACTACGCGCTCAGCCACCTTGTAGGTTCTGTTGGCAATTGCATCCAGGGCCTCCGCCATTTCAGTATCCGCCACACTCGTCAAAAACCCCAGACTGCCCAAATTGATTCCCATAATTGGAACATCTGAACCATGCAACGCTCGCGCAGTGTAAAGTACTGTTCCATCTCCGCCCATCGCCAGCGCAACATCAACCGTCTTTCCGAATCTCTCGATAGGAATACATGCCGCCCCCAGAATTTCCGCCATGCCGGCATTCTCGGCATACAACTCAAAGCCGTGCCCCTCTGCGAGCATTCGCAGCTCAGTCAGAATTCCCTCTGCCCGAGGGCGCTTAGTATTTACAATAATACCGATCTTTATCATGCTAAATAGGATAGAAGATCACCCGCCCAACTCAAGGTTTGTTTTTATTCACGCTTCTGGGCATTTGGAGTATTAATGATGGCAAAGAGGGTTCGATGTATAATCTTATAGCCTACACGTATAATAATCGTCGTTTCCGCCTACATATGACCAAACAACTGCTTCACCACCTATCGCTCACCAACGGGCATAACAAAACTCTTGCCAGAGACGGGCGTATTAGCGCTCATTTTTAACGCTTCCAATCTTCCAATTAGTGGATCTTTCACTATTGTTTGAATCCATTGGAAATATTATTAAGGCGAGATCGTTAGGTATAGGTTGCTATGGGTCATTTTAAATATATAGGTCGGTCGAAACAGGGCGAACGGGTTGAGGGCGTCGTAGATTCGAACGATCGTGCCGGTGCGGTTCGCATTATTGAATCCATGGGACATATTCCGATTTCGGTAAACGAAACGACTAAAACCGTCAACCAACAGATGGACGGATCCGAGAAGCGTTTTAAATTTGACCTGGGATTCCAGCGAAAAGCCAAAATGAAGCTGCAGGATCTGTTGCTCTTCTCTCGCGAGCTTTCGGACCTTGTCGCCTCGGGTATGACCATTGGCCGGGCATTGCATACCCTCTCTGCTCGCAAGGATGAAAGTGCGGTTGGGAAAATCATTGTAACGCTGCGCGATGAGATTGTGCAGGGCACGTCGTTTTCAGATGCACTGGGACTTTATCCCGAAACCTTTTCTTCGCTCTTCATCAACCTTGTTCGTGCCGGCGAAGCCAGCGGAAATCTGCCATTGGCGTTGGAGAATGTCTGCATTCATTACGAGCGCGTGCAGGATGCCCGCAACAAGGTGATTTCGGCGCTGGTCTATCCTGCCATCGTAATGGTTGTTGGCGGTGTTGCGGTTATTGGTCTGATGATTTTTATCGTGCCCAAGTTTGCCAATACATTTGATGAAATGGGAGCTACACTACCCAAGCCCACTTTGGCTCTGATGAGCATCAGTAATTTTGTCACCCATTATGGAATCATTGTGGTCGCACTTATTACGGCCGCGGTAATCTTCCTGAAAAAATGGATCAAACACGGAACCGGCCAGCAGATGTGGCATAAGGCGCAGTTGAAGATTCCAATTATGGGCGCGGTAATTAAGACGAATGCGTATGCCCATTTCGCACGTACATTTGGTACGTTGCTTCAGAATGGCGTCTCCATTCTCCCGGCACTCGGCATTGTGCAGAAGACAATTGATAACGTGATTATTTCGAATGAAATAGGCAACGCCATAGAACGGGTAACCGATGGAGCGAGCATTTCCAAGCCACTTGCTCAAGGGAAGGTATTTCCCAGTCTGATGATTGATATGCTGGCTGTTGGCGAAGAGACCGGTGATATGGCTGGCACCTTAGTTCATATTACCCGGCGTTACGATACCGAGTTGGATCGTCTTGTTCGAACCTGCACCACAGTTCTTGAACCGTTATTAATTGTGATGGTAGCCATCGTGGTTGGCGGGATTGCAATCTGCCTGCTGCTACCGGTTTTGACCCTTACGGATTCATTGCATGTTTAACCCACTAGAAGGAGAGCATTATGGAAAATAAAAAACAGAATAAACACTTAAGCAAACGTTCAGGTTTCACGCTCATCGAAATTATTCTCGTGGTCGTAATCATCGGCATCTTGGCCGGCATCGGCATTCCGAAACTCGGCGGAAAATCAGATAAGGCCAAACGGGCTCAAGCCCAGGGTAATATTCAGATGCTGGGCATGGCCATTCGCGAATACGAAATCATGAATGGCGATTATCCTTCAAGTCTCGATGGTTTACTGGATGAATCGAAAGGAGGTCCTTATTTGGAAAAGAAATCGGTTCCAACCGATCCGTGGGGAACTCCTTATATGTACGCTGCACCCGGGTCGCACAATACGCATACCTTCGACCTTTCAAGTACGCCGCTCAAAGGCGATCCCATTAATAACTGGGAATAACTGCAGTCCCGCAAATACAAGGCTGCTTTTTGAATGATTGGATTGCATATAAAAAGGAAGAATACTTCGGGCTTTACCCTGATTGAGGTAATTCTTGTTCTCGTAGTGATCCTTATCATCTCGGGAATATCGTTGCCCTATTTTGCCGGATCATTTCGAGGGATTCAGTTGAGATCAACTGCTCGAACGGTCAATCGAATGGCTCGGTACGCTCGCAGTATGGCGATCATGCGCGAGGAACGATTTACAGTTGCGCTGAATCACGAAACCATGGAAATCTTTCTGGGTGGAGCATATGCCACACCCACCAATTCGGTGGATGGTGAACTGGATCAGGATGTGCTCAAGCGATTGGGTTATGTTGACGACGAAGAAGGCGATGGTTCCAGCACAGCTGGAATCGATAAGGAAGTATTCCGATTTTTACCGGACAGTTTAACGATTCGTAATTTTGATAAGGATCGAACAGATGAGGATGATAAATACGATAATCTTTACCTGATTCACTTTTATCCAAATGGCCAATGCGACTGGTTTGTGATGGAGTTTGAAGACAAAAAAGGGATGGTCGTAAAATTGGAAAATGATCCCATTTCCGGAAAAATCATTTCTGAATTTATACAATAGATTAATACGCTCTCCGTTCTACAGGTTAATGACGGGAAATCGCCCCGCACAGATCATACGAAATACGAAATTATGGATAAACAGGACGCCGACTGTATACACGCCTACCTCAATGGCGATGCCAACGCGCTGGAGACGCTGGTGGAAAAATATAAACGCCCCCTCTATTCGTTCATCCTGAAAATGACGGAAGGCCGCGAAGATGCGGATGAAATTTTTCAGGAAACCTGGTTCCGCGCGCTAAAGAATGTGCACAAATTTCAGCATAAGAATTTCCTTAACTGGCTATTTCGTATTGCCCATAATCTGGTCATCGATAGGGCCCGGCGGAACAAGAAGAACGTTTCCATGCAAAGCAGCATGGGCGGCGAAGACGGTACCAATACGCTGGAGGATCATCTTGCGGCGCCGGGCATTTCCCCTGCTGAAGAGGTGGGAGGAACCAGTCTTGGAGTACAGATTGATGCGGCAGTTGAAATGCTCTCTCCTGAGCAAAAAGAAGTGTTTCTTTTACGCATGTATGGCGGTGTTTCGTTCAAGGAAATTGCAAAAACACAGAAGTGCTCGATCAATACTTGTCTGGCACGAATGCAATATGCACTGACCAAGTTGCGTTCTATATTAAAGGAAGAGTACAAAGAGTTGCAGGAGGCCATGTCATGAAATGCGAAAAAGCAGAAAAACATATACTTTTACAGGATTCCGGCGAATTGGCGGACCATCTAATGAGCCCCCTCGCCATGCATCTGCACAACTGTGATCCTTGCCAACAGTTCCAGCATACATTGCTGGAATCACACAATTCTGTCCAATCAACGGAAGAACCATCAATTAAGATAATGCAGAATGTTTTAAGGGAAGCGCGTCAGAATGCTCCAGAAAAGAGCCCGGCTGCATTTGGTGCTTTGAGACCTCTGATTGGCGTAGCAGCGTCTCTATTAATTGGACTGGGTGTTTTCTTCTCCGCCTTTAATCCTGATCAGGTCGGAATGGAACTGGTGGTTACCGAAATGCAGTTATTGAAGTCGTCCGACCAACTCGTAAGCATCATGTATGAAGGGTTCTCCGAAGACGATCTTGCCTTCAACTTCTTCATGACCTACGAGGGAAGTTAAACCAAAGTAAACACCAAGTCTTCAGGGCCACAAAGTTCACCAGCTTTGTGGTTTTTTTGTCTTGAGCGTAGCAAGTGTTTATTTCAGCTTAGACTTTAGTTCTTCCATCGAATTAATCGGTTGTTCACAGGCAAAGTTCCGACAGATGTACACCGTAGTTTTTCCATCGACCATGCTTTGCTCTTTCGTGAACGGCGCCAGGACATTCATTGCTTCAGTTTCCGTAGGATCCTTTAACAAAACAACCTTTCCTGGTTTGTAGACACTATTAATGAAGGCAAGCATCTGCTTCGTAGTGTCATCCTTCCTATTTCCGACCACTACAATTTCAACCGGTTCGCCTTTGGCAAACTGTAACGCAATTAACGCCTGCGAAAAGTTTGACGGAGAACGATTCATCATACTTCCAAATGCTTTTCCAACCTGCGCAGCTTGTTCCTCCATATCGGAACGCCCAGTGAGACGGGCGAGCTTGAGCAGGTTAAGCATCTGTACCGAGTTACCGGAAGGAATGGCCCCGTCATAAAATTCCTTTGGACGCACAATAAGCTCTTCCGCACTATCCGCAGTCATGAAATAGCCCCCGTTGACTTCGTCAATAAACGACTTGGATAGGATGTCATTATATTTTAACGCCATTTCCAAGTAGTGGATATCGAACGTGCTCTCATACAGTTCCAACAAACCAAAGATCATGAAGGCATAATCTTCGAGGTGTCCCTGAACAAGCTTGTCGCCCTCCCGCCAACGATGCCAGAGAATGCTGGATTCTATGGTCATATCGGATTCAACAAAGGCATTGGCTTTAATGGCTGCATCAATATATTTCTGATTACCGAATGCCCGACCGGCTTTGGCAAAGGCAGCAATCATCAGGCCGTTCCAGTCGGTCAGAACCTTGGTGTCTTTCAATGGATGGATCCGCTTTTCTCGCACATCAAACAGCATTTCCGTGGATTTTGAAATCCGTTCCCCATTCGCCGAATTCGGAAGATCTGAAAGGTGGGGAATATTTTTTCCATTCTTCTGCCCGGTAGACTCGTCCTTGAAGTTACCTTCATCCGTAATATTCCAAACCTCGGAAACAAATGCCGCGTCGTCGCCAAGAAGTGTTTTCAGTTCCGTTGTATCCCATATATAGAACAAACCTTCTTCTCCTTCGGAGTCAGCATCCTCGGCGGAGTAGAAACCACCCCCAGAGGTGGTCATATCGCGGAGAACATAGGTCAGAATTTCTTCGGTCACCCGTTTATAGATTGGCTTTCCAGTCAACTCGTAGGCTTCGGTATAGGCAATCGCCAGTAAAGCCTGATCATAGAGCATCTTTTCGAAATGCGGAACCAGCCAGTCACTATCCGTGGAATAGCGATGAAATCCAAAACCAACCTGGTCAAATATTCCGCCCTTCCTCATTTCTTCCAGGGTATGTTCAGCGGCATTGATACCATCTTTCTCGCCCTGTCGAAGCAGAAACACCAATCGGTGCGGGGTTGGGAATTTGGGTTGCGCTCCAAAACCACCCTTGCGGGAATCGTACTGCCCCATCAATTCTTTGTAGCCTTGATTAAGCAGACTCGAACTGAGTTCCTCCCCGGAAGGTTGTTCATTTTGTTTTGCAAGCGCTTCGGTAATTTGGCCGGCAGAATCCAGAATACTATCCCGCTGAGTGTTCCAGGCGGCTGAAACCCTTGGAATGATCTGCTTCATTCCAAGGCGTCCAAAACGCTGATCCGGCGGAATATAGGTTGCGGTGTGAAATGGCTTTTTATCGGGCGTCATGAAAATGGTCAGTGGCCAGCCGCCCGATCCGGTCATCATCTGACAGACCGTCATATAAATATTATCAATATCCGGCCGTTCTTCACGATCCACCTTAATACAGATAAACGCTTCATTCATCAGTTTGGCAATTTCTTCGTTCTCAAAGGACTCGTGTTCCATGACATGGCACCAATGGCAGGTGGCATAACCAATCGATAGAAAAATCGGCTTGTCCTGCTTTTTGGCCTCTTCGAATGCCTCATCGCCCCACGGATACCAGTTCACAGGATTATGAGCATGTTGCAGCAAATAGGGACTTTTCTCCTGAGCCAAACGATTCGTAAATTTGTGCATTTGCTTCTCCTTACGGGGTTCTTCCGCAGCGGCAGCGGTCAAAATTAGTGCTAAAAAAAATAGAGTCTGTATAAGTCGTTTCATTAAATACCTCGATTTCGGCTAATATAGAACCAACAAGGTTTTATATCGAGCCGTGTATTGGGATATTTTCTAGTGTTTTACATCAAATAGTCTTTTTTAATTAGGACTTGCGCCAATCCTTCCCCATCCGTATATTCCGCCGCTTAATTAACCGGATGTTCTGGTTAGAAGCGAAGGCCGCCTGCTACCTCGGGTGTGTCAAAGCGGATTGTTTATAAATAGAGTAAACTATAAGGAGAGGTAAAATGACTGAGTCATTCACGAAGACTATTTCAGTGCAGGATTTGCTAGATGCAGGTCTGCATTTTGGTCACCAGACCAAACGTTGGAACCCTAAAATGAAGCGCTATATTCACGGCGCTAAAAACGGGATCTACATCATCGACTTGAACAAAACCCTTTCGCAGCTTCAGCTTGCACAAACGTTCATCAACGATGTAATTCTCCGCGGAGAAAAGATCCTCTTCGTTGGCACCAAAAAACAAGCGCGTGAAATCTTCAAGAACACCGCTGAAAGCACCAACCAGCCTTACGTCATTCATCGCTGGCTCGGCGGCATGCTGACCAACAACAAAACCATTCGCTCTTCGGTTAATCGGATGCGTGAATTGCAGAAAATGGAAAAAGACGGCAGCATGGAAAAACTTCTCAAAAAGGAAGTTTCCGTATTGCGACGTGAACTGACCAAGCTGGAACGCAACCTCTCCGGCATCGCCGCTATGGAAAAGAAACCAGGAGCCCTCTTCGTGGTCGATCTGAAGCGGGAACATCTGGCTCTGGCCGAAGCAGCGCGCTTGAACATACCAATTGTTGCGCTCGTTGACACCAACGCCGATCCCGACCTCGTTGATTACCCGATCCCAGGCAACGACGACTCGCTCCGTTCCATTGGTTTGATCTCTGAAGTACTCGGCGAAACCATTAAAGCGGCTGACGAAATCTACGCTGCCAAGGCCAAGGCCGAACGCGAAGAGCGTGAAAAATTAGCTGAAATCGAACGTGAAAAAGCGAAAGTCGCTCGCGAAGAACGCCAGAAGAAAGAAGGCGAAGAGAAGAAAAAGCGCGAAGAAGTCCTGAAGAAAATCAAAGAGCAGAAGAAGAAAGTCGACGACGCGAAAAAGGCTGAAATTAAGGCCGCCAAAGCCGCTGAAGCCAAAGCTGAAAAAGCTGCAGCCAAAGAAACCGAAAAGGCTGCCGCGAAGAAAGCGGCTGCCGCGAAAGAAGCGCCTGCTACCGAAGAAACTGCACCGGGTGCGGAAGTTCCGGTTGTTGAAGAGGCCCCTGTCGCTGAGGAAGTTGCAGTTGAAGCACCTGCAGTCGAAGAAGCTCCGGTTGCTGAGGAAATCAAGAAAGAGGCTCCGGTTGAAGAAGCCGCTGTCGAAGTTCCAGCAGCTGACGAAGATAAAAAAGACGCATAATTTAGGAGAATCAACACAATGGCTATTACAACTAGCATGATCAAAGAATTGCGTGATGCCACCAGTCTCGGCATTGCGGACTGCAAGAAAGCACTGGATGAAACAAACGGCGATTTTGACGCTGCAGTTAAGCTGCTACGCGAAAAAGGCGCAGCGGTTGCTGCCAAGCGTGCCAGTAAAGACACCAACGAAGGCGTGATTACAGCTATTGTAGCTGACAACGCTCAAAGCGGTGCCATGATTGAAATCAACTGCGAAACCGACTTCGTTACTCGTAACGAAGATTTCCAGAATTTCGTAGAGGAACTACGTAGCGAAGCACTCGGTTTTGAATCCGATGCCATGGCTGCCGGCGTTGTTGAAAAAGTTGAAGCGAAGATGGCTACAATCGGTGAAAAAATTAAGTTCCGTCGTAATGCAAAGTTGGACGTTCAAGGAACCGGCTCTATTGCTTCTTACATCCACATGGGCGGAAAAGTTGGCGTTTTATTGGAAGTTGGCTGTGAAAAGGCCGAGTCCATTGCTAATCCGGTTTTCAAGGAACTCGCTAAGAATCTAACCCTCCATGTGGCCGCTGCTGCACCGGAGTTTCTCAGTCGTGACGACGTTCCAGCGGCAACGATTGATGCTGAAAAAGATATCATGCGCAATCAGATGAAGGCGGAGGATGAAGAAAGAGGAAAGTCTCGCCCGGATGAAATGGTTGATAAGATTTTGATCGGAAAAATTAACAAGTTCTACTCCAACATCTGTTTCCTGGAGCAGGGATTTGTAAAAGAAGATAAAGTCTCCATCACAGCCCTTCTCGAAGAGAAGAGCAAGGAACTCGGCGACACACTGTCTGTTAAGCGTTACGTTCGTTATCAGCTCGGTGCATAACCCTTCCGTCTGATGCAAAGAAAAGCCCGTCATTTACGACGGGCTTTTTTGTATGTAGAGCATCTCAATTGTCACTCGTCATATTCTTTTTAACCGTCCGCCAGTCTAATCCTGTACGCCGAGCGACTTCTCCGTAGTTTCCATAGGTGTCGTAAAGATCCCTGCAATATTTTCTGATCAGTTCCTTTGCACTCAGATTCCCCGATTCAATTGCGTGATTAAGCGCAACTTCATCTTTCGGCTCTGTAGTTGAACTTCCTTCATAATTTCCTGTGACCATTATGCGGCGAATGGCCTGCTCCAGTTCACGGACATTGCCGGGCCACGCATAATTTTTATCTACAACTTCTTTCAGCCTGGCGACCACAGGCAGCTGGAGTTCTGGGCCGCAAATACGCTTAAGCAAATGACCTGAAAGCATATCGAGCTCGCGCGATGTCTCACGGATTCGCTGACGCAGTGGAGGTACCGTGATGATGTCGGAGCAGAGTCGATAGTAAAAATCATCACGGAAAGTTCCTTCGCGGCGTAATGCGTCAATTGATTTGTTAGTGGCCGCAATCACCCGCCCGTTGAACCGGATCTTGTCGTGACTTCCGACCGGTGAAAATGTGCGCTCCTGCAAAACCTGTAAGAGTTTAATTTGAACTGGAACACTAACATCTCCAATTTCATCCAGAAAAATTGCGCCGTGCGCACTGCATCGTTCAAAAACGCCATCATGCTTTTCAATCGCTCCCGTGAACGCGCCTTTACGATGCCCGAACAATTCGGATTCAATCAATGATTCCGGATACTGCGACAAGTTGATCGATACAAAAGCGCGTGTGAAGCTTTCATCAAAAATTTTAGCATTGGGATTAAATGGAATAAATCCCGAGCGCCCAATAGCTGCGGCAGCGGCGCCTTTTCCCGTTCCGGTTTCTCCCAGTAACAGCGTCGAAAAATCTTCCATTCGACTCCAGAGACACCGAACGTACCAGGCGATTTCGTGGGTAAAAATATTATCCCACAACTTCGCCCGTAAGCCGCGCATACTCGGGCTATCACCAATAAGGCCGGTGGAAATAAAATAGAACGCGCGGCGAGCCTGATAAAACATGGAAACATAACGGCATCCATCCGCACGGTTGAAACCGTAATTCACCAACTTCTCCATGCACTGAAAGGCAAACGGAGCATGGCATGATTCATCGCCAGCAGTAATCTGTTCCTCAATCAATAAATCAAATTGCTCTGCATACTGATGGTAGACATAGAACAATATACTCACGGCTAATGCCTCAGCATCCTTGCCTTCATCCGGTGCAACAACAATACGACCCACCTTTTCCAATTCCTGAATGTTCGTGTCCAGTGACTGAAGCAATGGCACCTGCATTTCTTTCCAACTTGTTCCTTCGCGTGCTCCTACAATCCGGCGATCAACTTCAACTCTCTTTTCGCTGAAAGGATTGCTGAATGCGGCCTCGGCCACCATTTTAAAATAATCTGTGTTCATACATCCAATGCATACATGAAAATCATTATATGTCTATTTGATAATTCCTCGTATTGCGGCATCAAATTTATTACATCCTAATAAAGAACAGCTTACACGATTCAATATAACGATGGCACACCCTGTGCATTAGGGATGATAGTTGAGTAAATGATTACCTTTAAGGAGCGGAAAATGAACAACACATTCAAATGGTTAAACATCAGTCAGTTCACCGGAGCATTTAATGATAATGCCTTTAAAATGACCGCGATTATTGCGCTGGTTAAAGTGCTTGGAGCAAGCAGCATCACATCCGTTATAGCGATCTGCTCGGTTCTCTTTGTAACCCCATTCCTTTTGTTTTCGAATGCAGCTGGAGTTCTGGCTGATCGATATAGCAAACGGGATATCATCGTAGTCAGCAAATGGATGGAAGTTGGCCTGTTGCTTATTGCTATCCCCGCCCTGCTCTCCGGACTCGCATGGCCCGTTTACACCCTGCTCTTTCTACTCTGTACCCAGAGCGCACTCTTTGGCCCCGCCAAGCGAGGGATTGTCCCTGAAATCGTTGATGAAGGCGAATTATCAAAAGCAAATGGCTACCTGACCGCGGCGACCTATATGGCCATCATTATCGGAACGGCAATGCCTGCATTGATCATTGGCTTTCTAAACGTAAGTCCGCTTTACGTTATCGTCATATGCGCCGGCCTGGCCACTCTCGGAACCGTTTCCGCATACCGAATCGCTGACGTCCCTGCATTTGGAACCCGCAAGAAAACTTCCCCGTGGATTATTCCCGACGTTACCCGCGCCGTACGTAACCTGAAGTCAGACCACTGGGCAAGACAGGCTGTTTTGGGATTGGTTCTTTTCGGAGCCATTACAGCCCTTTTTCAGCAAACACTCGTCATCTACGGACAGGAAGCGCTCGGTTTATCTATAGAAAAAAGCCCCATGCTTTTTCCATTGGCAGCCATTGGAATTGGTATGGGCGCATTACTAACTGGATTCTTTTCAAAGCATACGATCGAAATCGGTCTGATCCCGGTCGGCGCACTTGGCGTCATGGTTTCAGCGATTGGTTTGAGTATCGCTACAAATCCGATCTGGATCGGATTATGGATTATTCATCTAGGCGCCTGCTGCGGAATGTATCTAGTGCCCCTCAATGCATTCCTGCAACAGCGCATTCCGGCTGACCGCCGCGGCGAGGTATTCGGTGCCAGTAGCTTCCTGAGTTTTTCCGCGATGATCGCTTCTTCAGGACTTTTTTACGTGATGACAAAACTGCTGCATTTTGATGCCCGTGCTTGCGTATTCACTACCGGCTTGGTCGCTGCCGTTCCTGCGGTTGTTGCCTGCATGCGTCTACCCAATTTCTTTACGCGTTTCTGGCTGATGCGCATCGTTCGCCGCCTTTATAAAATACGCTTTCATGGCATAGAGAACCTGCCCCGTAAAGGTGGCGCCTTGCTAATCTGCAATCACACGGCCTATGCTGATCCCCTGCTGCTGCAGGCCGCAACCCAACGTCCTGTTCGGTTCCTGATGTCACGCGATGTTTATAAAAAATGGAAATGGGCAAAACCAATATTTAAACTGACCGATTGCATTCCGATTCATACCTCTGACGGTCCGCGTGCTCTGGTCAAATCCCTGAAAGAAGCCCGCGAGGCTATGGAATCCGGCGCGATCATCGCCATCTTTCCTGAAGGTGAATTGACTAAAAATGGAAATCTCATGAAGTTCAGCAAAGGCTTCGAGAAAATTGCCAAAAACAGCGGATGCCCGATCATTCCAGCGCATATTGGAAACCTCTGGGGCAGCATCTTCAGCTTCTGCAACGGAAAGCCGAGACTGAGACGCCCGCGCAAACTGCCTTACCCGGTATCTGTTCGGTTTGGCGCTCCACTACCTACGGATACGGATGCAGATGAAGCCAAGCGCGTAATTGCCGAGCTCGGTGCAGACTATGCCACCGAAAAAAGCCTGATGCCCCATCAGACACTGAATCATGCATTCGTTAAACAGGCTCGCCGTAACTGGTTCCGGCCGATTGCATCCGACACGCTCGGACAGAAAGCCACCTATGGAAAACTGTTCATTGGCAGTGTTGCGCTTGCCAACGCGATTAAGCCCGGTGTTAAACACCAGCAGAATATCGGTGTATTCATGCCCACGTCGCTCGGTGGAGCTATCGTCAACCTGGCCATCACACTGTCCGGAAAAACAAGCGTGAACCTCAACTGGACAGCATCGGCCGATGCGCAGCAGTACGCGGTAAAAAAGAGTGGATTAAAGCACGTGATCACCTCCCGTCGTTTTCTAAAAAAAATGGAACAACCAGATCTGGAGGTAAACTGGTTGTACCTTGAAGACCTGATGAATAACCTACGTACTTCCGATCGGATACGTGCGATTTATTCCGCGCTGTTTGCATCCGTAAAACAACTTGCCGGCAATCGCACGCCCAAACCGCAGGATACTGCAACGATCATCTTTTCCTCGGGCACCACCGGCACACCGAAAGGTGTTGTGCTGAGCCACGCGAATATACGATCCAATGTTGAGGCCGGACAGATGGTACAGCAATTTGGAACGACCGATTCTGTTTGCGGAATTCTCCCGCTCTTCCATGCCTTCGGCTATCTTGGATTGCTGTGGTGGCCCCTGTTGAAAGGAATGCGGATTACCTATCATGCCAATCCACTGGAAGCAGGTCGCGTTGTACGACTTATCAAAGAAGAAAAACTGACCACCCTGCTGGCTACACCGACCTTCCTGCAGAGCTACATGCGCAAAGCTTCCCCTGAAGATTTTAAAAAACTGAAAACAGTCATTACCGGTGCAGAAAAACTGCGTCCGAAGTTTGCAGAGCGATTTAACGATAAATACGGCATACAGCTCCGTGAGGGTTACGGATGCACCGAACTATCGCCTGTTGCCCTGCTCAGTTCTGAAAAAGCTACGCGTTCCGGAAGCGCGGGGCAGCCTCTGCCCGGTATTGCCGTTCGTATAGTTGATCCAGAAACCAAAGAAACGGTTGCAGACGGCGAGGAAGGCCTTATGCTGATCAAGGGGTCGAACGTGATGCAGGGTTATCTTGGAGAACCTGAAAAAACCGCCGCCGTTCTATCCAACGGCTGGTACAACACCGGTGACATGGCCCGTATGGATCCGTGTGGGTTTGTCTACATCATCGGTCGACTTTCCCGCTTTAGCAAAATTGCCGGCGAAATGGTTCCACATGGCGCTGTTGAAGATGCCCTGCAGCAGGCAACCGGCACAGAAGAACCCTGCGTAGCGGTTGTCAGCATCAGTTGCAAAATCAAAGGTGAACAGCTGGCCGTTTGCTACACCGAACAGGCCGGTGATCCGGAATCTTTGGTTTCCAAACTGCGTAACCTGGATCTTCCAAACCTTTGGATCCCCCGAGCGGCCAACTTTTTTCGCATTCCGGAAATCCCGGTTCTCGGCACCGGAAAACTGGATCTTTTCACGCTGAACGAAATGGTGAGAGCATCATGAAATTGATTTCTATAATCGTCATTCTCGGTTTGATCTGCTGCATCGCTATTGCAAACCATAAACAACAGCAGGAACCAAAGTATGAAACCGTTGTCCTGTTGCATGGCCTTGCCCGGTCGAGCAGAGCGATGAACAAAATGGAGAAGGCCCTTCGATCTGATGGATACACCGTGATCAACCACGACTATCCCTCCACCTCCGCGACTATCGAGGTGCTGACTCCGCAAATCTTTAACTCACTGGAGCCCCTGATTAGGGATGCCGATACCGTACATTTTGTAACGCATTCCATGGGCGGCATTCTTCTGCGACACCATATGGAAAGACACCGCATTCCAAATCTGGGACGGGTCGTCATGCTTGCCCCGCCGAGCCGCGGCAGCGAAGTGACCGATAAACTCGGCAAGGTATTTCTCTATAAATGGATTAATGGACCGGCCGGGAATCAGCTGGGCACCGGAGCCAACAGCCACCCGCTTCGGCTGAAGGCTCCTGAGTTTGAACTGGGTATTATTGCGGGCGACCGTTCCATCAACCCTATTCTCTCCATGCTGATTCCCGGCCCTGACGACGGAAAGGTATCGCTTGCCCGCGTTAAACCAGAGTCCTACACAGACTATCTTCAACTGCACGTTACCCACCCCTGCATGGTGTGGAACAACGATGTCATCCAAAAAACCTATCAGTTTCTTGAATACGGTAGCTTTACCACCAAGGAGGTGCACTATGACCACTAAAATTAAAATCGCACTGGCCACGGAATCCAATCGAAACGATATCGATCATATTCGGCACGAAGTCTATGCAAAAGAGTTGCAGCATTTGAAAACGGCGCCCTGAT
Source organism: Pontiella sp. (assembly GCA_036479375.1). Classification (GTDB taxonomy): domain Bacteria; phylum Verrucomicrobiota; class Kiritimatiellia; order Kiritimatiellales; family Pontiellaceae; genus Pontiella. The sequence continues at coordinate 22,107 of JAZGFK010000150.1, forward strand.
CGGGTATGTAGGAATAACCCCGCCAGACAGTCCCTCCTATTCGATTGATCACTATGTTGATCGGATGGACGTTCCCGTTCCGTTCGACGATCATCTGTTTGAGATTCGCGCCCTAACGGTCATCAGTGCATCCCGAGGATCTCTGGTTGCGGCAACGCTAATGTATGCGGCTTTCCGATGGATTAAGAAACATAGTGGAAAAAACCTGATGGAAAAAACCTGATCGCCATTGGCCATGAAAAGGTGAAGCCCATGTATGCACGACTGGGCATGCAATCGTTCGGTTCCACATTCACTTGCGGTGATCTCGTGTATGAACCTCTCGTCGCTTCAGTGGAAAACATTGAGACTGAACTGACTCGCTTCGACTCCCGCCTGAACCGCCTTGAAAGGCAGATCGACTGGCACCTCGACATCCCCTTCCGCCCGTCCACCGAGTACTACCATGGCGGCACATTTTTTAAGGCCATTGGCAATACCTTCGACGACCTGCCTCTCAGAAACGAAATCATCAACGCCGATGTACTCGATGCCTGGTTCCCGCCCTGTCCATCGGCGCAGCAAGCCCTACATGAACATCTTGGATGGATCATGCGCACCTCTCCACCGAACCATTCCGAAGGATTGGTTCAGACCATTGCAAAGACACGGGGAACGAAAATTGAAAATATCCTGACCGGAGGAGGATCGTCACCCTTGATCTTCCTTGCCTTCCGCCATTGGCTCAACCCATCAAGCCGGGTGCTCTTGCTAGACCCAACGTATGGCGAATATGCGCACGTACTTGAGAAGGTCATTGGTTGCAACGTCGATAGGTTTAAGTTAAATCGTTTTGAAGGATACAAACTCAACACCGAACGCTTTGCCGCAAAACTTGCCGAGGGATTCGATCTCGTGGTTTGGGTCAACCCGAACAGCCCCACCGAGAGGCATGTTGTTCGCGCAGAAACCGAAGAAGTATTAAACCAATGTCCAAAAGCCACACGTATCTGGATCGATGAAACCTATATTGAATACGCAGGGACGGGTCAATCGCTCGAATCCTATGCAGCACAAAGCAGTAACGTGATCGTCGTCAAATCCCTGTCGAAGGTCTACGGATTGAGCGGACTGCGCGTTGGCTATCTTTGTGGGCCGGCAAAACAGCTCGCACCACTGCGAGGTCTCACTCCACCATGGTCTGTCAGTCTGCCTGCTCAAGTCGCAGCCATCCATGCCATGAAAGAACCCTGCTATTATGGTGATCGTTATAAAGAAACCCATCAGCTACGCGCACAGTCCTTTACGAGCGCCTGAAGAAAGCCGACCGGTTGATCGAACCGACCAACTGGAAAAAGTGTACCCTCTTCGATCTTAACTTCCGACCGCAAGAAATGACTGAACATGAACTACGCGAAGGATTCCACGGTCTTGCCATGAAACTCTATGCCAATGAGTTCACCAACTGGAGACGCGACACGTTCAAACAAAACCTAAGGAACAACTCGAAGAACATTCAGTTGTGCGCATAACAATCCGCAAGGAGAGTAGTTATGAGAAAAGTACCGGCAAAGTTGATCCAGTGGTTGGAGAAGGAACTTCCCGTTCTGGAAACCGATGGAGTGGTAAGTTCTGAGACCGCAGGTCGTTTAAAAAATTACAATGCAGAAAATACGGAGAGCGGGACGCATTGGGTCGTTGTTGCATTTGCAGTTCTGGGTTCACTTCTGATCGGATCCGGGATCATTCTTCTATTTGCACATAACTGGGAGGATTTGTCTCGCACTGGTTTGCGGATGGAGCGGCGTTGCACAGGAAACTTATGGCCAGGCGGCGGGCTTCTGGTTGTTGATTCTTCCGGCTGCTGGAAGACTGGCCTACCTTGTTCGGAATCAGCGGCACGCCCCCTCCACCCGGTTAAATTTCTTCGGTATGTTATTTGCGTTAACCATCAGTACTGGAATTACATTTGAACGCACGCTTCCTGGATTATGGATCGTGGCCTATTCCGCGCTGCTAAGCGGGGCAGGATTGCTGGGAATCTACCTCTACAAAGATCAGGAAGGGTAGCGCAATCCACCCAAAACTTTCGGGTTAATTGGTATTACATTGCTGGCCTATCTATTTACATGAACCTTTTTCTGGGAAGAAATTGATTGGCATCATTACCGTTATGGCTGAGCCCACAAACCTTGGGGCGGGTGGATCGATATAGCCATTACACTAACCTTTATAATCGGCTGGGCTGTAACCATGGTGAAAGCGTTTCAGCGCGACTCGATTGAAACTATTGCGTTGTCAATTTTCCCAATCATTGGAACCGTCTATTTTGTTCTCGCGTCAACCGCCCGTTCGGCTGACATGCTGACTGCACTCATTTTTAATGGGGTCATGCTCTTTCTGGGCATTGTGTATATTGTGCAGGGTTGCCGGAACACTAAACTTCGCCAACTCAACGGTGGAATGGCCGTACTTTCCCTGTTGCTGGTAACCCGGTTCTTCGATGCTGAATTCGGGTTCCTTGCCCGCGGCATTGTATTCATTGTTCTTGGCACCTGCTTCTTGACGGTAAATCTGGTTATGGCAAAAAACAAATAGAGGTGGCATCATGAAAAAGCGATCCATCATAATTCTCGGCAGTCTGATTGCGGTTCAATTTTTACTTCCGGCCAATATGATCCTTGGCAAGGAACGCATTCTTCAAAAAAGAGAAGTATTCAGATTCAAAAAAAGACCAATCGACCCGGCCGATCCATTTTAGGGTCGGTATGTACGTCTCGGTTTTGAAAACGACTTCATCTTTGGAAAGAAATCAGACCATACGAATATAAAAACGTGGAGCACGGGTCTTCGCCGTAATTGAAACAGATGTCGATGGTTTTGCCCGCTTCACTCAGGTTTCATTGGAAAAACCATTGGACGGCAGTTTTTTGCAAACGCGGTGTCTCGGTTTGAAAACAAAATGGAACCCGGAAACGAAAACCTCTGTTCACAAGGGCGTTCGCATCGACATTCCATTTGACCGCTTCTATATGGACAAAGCCAAAGCCCCCCGAGCAGAACGGATTGTACGCAACTCTACGCGTTCTACCAATTGCTGGGTAAATGTCCGGATACTGGACGGGAAAGCAGTGATCGAGGATGTCTTTGCGGAGGGGCAATCCATACGCGACCTCGCGTCGGAAAAAGAGTAGGAATTGGCCTTGCCAAGATAGGGAGGTTTATCTATCTTCTGCTCTTCTTTTTACGGCTGTGTAGCTCAGTTGGCAGAGCAGCGGAATCATAATCCGCTTGTCGGTGGTTCAAGTCCACTCACAGCCACCATTTTAATCCCTTCACCTTAACGATTTAGGGATTTTTTATTGCCTACGTAAAATCATCCAACCCCCATATTGGGGCTGAAATGTGGCTAAAATGGATTGCAAAGCAGACAAGAGTGGCTTCCCACAAGCTTTACCGAAATCCAGCAGATATGAGATCTACTTCGTTGAGACCGCACCGTCCTTGTCTCCAGACTCGCCTTGCTGTCGTTGACGATGCTGCGCCCCCCTACCCGTCTGACCACTGATCTGTTTGTCTACGGCACGTTCAAGCTACGCATAGGTCTTATGGGTCTCGGCATTGAGCTCATCACCGCACCGGGTAGGGTCCACTCGCTGGTTGTGAGTTATTTTTCTTTTACTGACCGAATCATTTTTACCCACTTTGCTGGTTTTGAAATCAGTAGGCATCCGAATATAATTTGTAAAATCACAGAGCCTAAAGAGATTGCTGAAACGAGGGACTGTTGATCTGCAATCTTTTTGGCGATTTGAAAATCAACGAATATACGGGGAAACGCAATAATAGCATTGATCGCAAAATAGACTCCCATGCAGGCGAGGATGATTTTCATTACTCCATCTGCATTTAAATCCCCCGTAGAGTCTTCGGGGGATGTTGTCTCTTTGGTCAGCAAAGAATTGGTTGTCTTCCAAATCAGGAATGCCACCAATAAACCAATGAGCGTGCATAATGTGCAAAGGGCAAAAATCCAAAATTTAGATGTGTCATGTTGACCATAGTATCCCAATTTCATTCCAAGTCCGGCACAGATCGGTAGGGATATGATTACCTGTGCGAGGAGATAGAGCGCAAAACATTTGAGGGCTATAGCTGTGGTTTCTTTTCGTGTCATTTTATTTATGTCCTCACAACGCCGCTAATCAGCCGCGCGGCTTTTTGCGTCGACTGGATTAGCCTGGTTAGCCATAATTTTGCATATTAACTTCAACTCTC